>DUAN01000130.1:0-1082 GCA_012960845.1 Planctomycetota bacterium
TTTCCTGCATCCCCTGACGGGACGTAGGCGATGCCGGTGACCGGCACTCCTTCGGGGAAGGGACTGGGGATCACCGCCATGATCTCGAAGTTCTCATCGGTGGCGTAGATCTTGTTGTTGGCCGAGTCGGTCACGTAGAACTTGACCTCTCCCGGCAGCGCACCGGGAACCGCTGCGATGTCGTAGATCTCGCCCGCTTCGTCGCTGCCCGGCACATCGATCGGCGTCTCGCTTTCGGTCTCGCCACTGCCGATCACCGCCAGGGTGGTCGCACCTTGGATGCAATCACCATCTCCTGAGAGGATCACGATGCCGAGGTATTCATGAACACCGTCGGGCACATTATCATCGGTCCAGCTGGTCGCCGTACCCTCGATCAGCACCGGATCGCCCACGACTCCATCGGAGGTACGGGTGATCTCGTAAAAATCGGGGAAATCTGCCGCCGGCGAGTCCCAGGTCCAAGAGAGCTCGATATCCAGGCCGTCGGCATCCAGGCCGTCGACAACCTCGGCCGAGAAATTCTCCATGGGATCGACGTAATCCGGAATTGCAGTGGCCGGAGTGCTCGCATCATCGTAAGGGTTCGCGCCGGCGATCAACTCCTCGAGACTGCTGTATTGATCCCCATCGGGATCGTCCGCGTCAAATTTTCGGGCCACCGGGATCGCCGCCGAGTTCTCGGTCAGCAGGATCGTTTGGCCAGGGAAGGTCAGGTCGATACCGGTCGGAGTGCCGTCGAAGTTGTACGCGGTGAGTGTGGCATCGGTGGTGCCCGCCTCCTGGCCGGCGATCCACAGCTGGCGATCCGCATCGTAGGCGATGTAGTCAGGTCCTCGGTTGTGAGTCAGAGTCTCGGCCGCGACCACGACATCGTCGTGACCCCAGTTGTACTGGAACACCTGATTGCTCGACGGATTGAGCACCGCGAGATGGTCGACGCGATGGATGAACCCATCTGCGTCCTCGACACCGATGGTCGTCACTGCCAGTTTGGTCGGTGCGGTGGCCGGCGGCAGTTCGACATACGCCGCCAGCGAACCATCGGGGACGATCCTGTAGACACAGGTGTTGAAGAGCAC
>DUAN01000130.1:1151-23075 GCA_012960845.1 Planctomycetota bacterium
ATACCCGGGACCAAAATCCTTATCGACGACGACATTTCCATTGGGCTGCATGCGAACCATGCGCTCTCCGCCTGCGAGCCAGCTGGTCGATCCCGGGCCGGCTGCGAAGTGGCTCAAGTTGAGGGGGGAGGAGCCGATCTCGATCGCCGCTCCCAGCACCCCGTCGGGGCCATTTCCCTGTCCATCGCCTCCAAACAGCACGGTGCCGTCGGAGTGCATCACCTGAATCGTGCCATTGGCGTGGGTGCTGAAGACCCCATCGCCCCCGAGTGGACCCAGAACGATTGGATCGGGTCCGGTGTCGACGACGATCTTCGGATCTGACGCGGTGCCGATGCGAGTCAACGTCTGGTTCTCTGCGGTGAGGATCCAGGTGACGCCGTGGCGATCGACCAGGAGATCGGTCGGATTCCCGGCCGTGATCACATCGGTTTCGGCGAGCACACCATCGGGGGTGTATGCATTAAAGGTGCCATCGAAGGCGACTCGCACCCGGTTGGTCGGCGCTCCGTCGGGATTCGGACTCAGCACAGCCACTCCACCTGGGGAGACGGTCGGTATCACCTCGGTCGCATCGGGAAGCGAGTAGACCACATCGATGGGGGGGGAACCTGCGGTCCCTGGGGTCACCACCGTGAAGGACCCCTGCCCCGAGGAGTTCACCTCATAGGTGGCAAAGGCAGCGAGGCTGGCTCCACCGGCGGCGATCACGCCCTCCAACTGGTAGTCGACCACCACTCCGAGAGCCAGACCATCGGGACCGATCTGTACTCCGATAAAGTCGGGGATCTCCGCTCCTGCATACTCGATGTTGATGGCATTCAAAGCGACCGGATCATGAATCAGACCAAAACTGTAGGCGGCGATATCCACATCGTTGACGATCTCCACCGGGAGATGGACCGTCTGACCCGGAGTCGCAGCGGTCGATCCGACCGACACGATGTTCTGGGCGTGAATCGGGGACAGCAGCAGGATCACTGCAGCCGCCACATTCAGCGAGCAGATCGCCAGAGATTTGATTACTACACAGCACTTCTTCATCTGAGCCTCCCCGGGGTCTGAACCCCGTAACTCAATCGCTTCATTTCCCCTGAGAGTCGAGAATCTACTTCTTACGCGGTATCGAGATCGACACACCTCGTCTATCGATATCATCACTATTCAAGGACACGATCGCATAACGACACAAATATCCCTCATACCGCATTGTACGGGGTTATCCGGTTTCTGGAAGCACCCGGACACGTTATCCATCGAGAGGACAGGGGGGAGTTAGCCGTCGAGGCGGCCCAGTCTGGCACGAAGGAAGCGTCGTCTATCGGAAGCCCTATGAATCAGGGCTGCGCGCTCTTCAACGGTCAATACGGCCCTCTCCTCCCACATCTCCCGTTCATCCGACCCGGTCTCCTCGAGGCTCGCCCGCGCCGAGATGACCATGTCGAGAGGAGCGCCCGCCGGAAGATCCGTCATTTCCAGGATCGGTTCCAGCAGTGCCAGCGCCTGCTGCCGATCGGGAGCCACCAGCGCCAGCGAAGCTCCCAGCAGGCATCGGTGCCATGAGGAGGCGGGACCTTCCAGCTTGAGAATCAACTCCTTGCCCGCCTCGATCTGCTGCTCGGACAGGGTCTTCCCGGTCAACTGAGCATGGCGAGCTCGAAGGATGTAGTACAGTGCCACCAGATCGGGATCGTGTTGAGTCTCGTCCTCGAAGGTGGCCTCTAGCGGTGACAGATCGACTGCCAGGGGATCCTCTCCCATCGACAACTGGTTCAGAGCGGAGCGAATCTGTCCCTCCTGAATCAACTGGGGAGAACCGATCTCCTCGGCGATTTCCAGACCCCTGAGATTGTCTTTTCGCGCCTGATCCCAGTCTCCCATCGAAGCATGAATCTCCGCCAGAACCAGATGACTGCGCGCCTCTCCGATTCGATCGCCAATCGCATGACTCACCTCGACCGATCGTCGGAAACAATCGGAAGCCACATCGTAGTGCCCCAGCATCCGTTCCGTCTCACCCAGGTTCGAGAAGTTTCTACCGAGGCCGCGTCGATTCTGCAGCAGCCTGAAGGTCTCGATCGCCTGACGATACATCTCTGCCGCCTCCTCGAGTCGCCCCGAGTAGAAGTCGACATTGGCGAGTCCGACGCGCCAGATGGTCTCGATATCCAGTTGACCCCAGCGGTGGCAGATTTCGAATGCTTTTTGATAACACTCTCGAGCCGTATCGAGCTCTCCCAGCGGATCGATGGCGAGGTAGAGTCCCGCCATGTTGCCGAGCAGCCTTGCCTGTCCGATTTCATCTTCCAGTTCCACGGCGATGGCAATTCCCTTGCGGTACTCGGCGACCGCTTCCTCTCCTCGTCCCTGTTTTTGCAAACCGAGCGCCAGATTGTTCTGAAATTGCTGAGCCAGTTTGCTGGTGCCAGATCGTTCCACCACATCTCTCAACTCCTCGAGGATCGCCAGTGAAGCCGCAGGATCGCCACGGCGATCGTGAATCTCCGATTGCAAGATCTGCTTCTGCAACTGGTCGTCCTGTCGTTGCGGATCAATTCTCTGCAGATAACTCTCCGAGGCGTCCTGATCTCCCAGTTTGATGCAAACGCGTGCGGCAGAGATCAGGTACTGGCCATGTTGCGGCTCCACCAGTTCGGCACCGGCAGTCAGAGCATCATCGATATCCTCGACCAGGTCTCGCGCTTCGACGTAGCGACCTTGTAGCAACCTGCGATCGAGAGCGGCTTGCAGGTACTCCAGTGCCTGTTGCCCCTGTCCAGCAGCACAAAGTAACCGACCGATGGGGCCCGCTCTCTCCGGCACCTTCCCTTCCAGTTCGATCAGCACCTTGGCCAGTTCCCGCCGACGGCGAATCGCCGCGCGGCGGCCACGCCCTTCAAAAACCGAAAGCACTGCCGAGCGCGCAGAATCGGTGCGGAAGCGGTAATGGGTCAGGTCGGTTCCGACCGCCTCGCCAAGGGATTCGGTCTCGAAGCGATCGAGCGTGTCATCGAGCAGGTCGGCATCGTCGAAGATGTGTTCCAGCACTTCGACCGGGATATCCCCCTCGATCAACGCGGCCGTTTCGACGATCGGAACCTGTTTTTCGTCGAACCGTGCGATCGCCGCGGCATACAGATCACTTCGCCTCGCCGGCAACTGATCTGAAAATTCTTCACGCGGCGGCAACGGTTCTACCAGTCCCCAACGATCCTCCATCTGCGGATTGAACACCCCGTGACCACCAGGGCCGAGGGTGCGTACCAGATCGATGGCAAATCCGATGTTGCCGGCGGCTCGTTCCGCCAACGCCGTCGATAGCCACGGCAGATCGTCTCGGAAGGGAGCCCCCGGATAGGACAGATCGAGCATCTGCTCCACCGCAGCAAGTTCGATGGGAGGCACATCGACCAGTTGTAGCGGCACCTCTCCACCCATTCCCTCGGGGCGGCCTGGGCTGGCTTGATCTGCTCTTTCATTACAGACGGCAAAGATCACCGGAATACGGTCCTGGACACAGCGAGCGATCAGCCCCGTCAGCAAGCGTGCCGATCCAGCGTCCGTTTGCTCCAGATCGTCGATGGCGATCAACAGCGGCGCTTCAGTGGCTGCCGAGGACAACAAGCGGTACCACCAGAAGGACCGCATCTGATCGGAGGTTTGATCCAGCGATCCCTCACCCGACAGTTCATCGAGAAAGAAGGTGATCGCCGCAGCGTCTTCACCGAGCAATTCTTCCAGCACCAAGGCTGCCGAATCTCTCACTTCTGCTCCGTCGGAACCGCTGAATGAAATTCCCAGCAATTCCCGGAGTAGATCCTGGAAACCCTTGAAGGGCTGACCTGCAGCACCGCGGAAGGTGCCTTGCAAGTCTCGCACCCCCACTTCTCTCAGTCGTGCTGCGACCTGCGCCAGCAACGCTCCGGTACGCTGCCCTTCGACTCCCGAGATGACTGCGGTGGCGCCGGGACGCTGCGACGGATCGAGGTGCTCCAGCAGCTGGAGTACCAGATCTTCTCTTCCGACCAGCGGCAATCGATCCGCCTCGCGGATGCGGATCGGCCCCTCCGGCTCGACCACCAGCGGCTGCGGATCGAAGGAGGAATGCACCTCGATCACCGGGGGAGCCAGGGTTCCGGCATGCAATGGTTTCGCTGCGACCAGCCATACGCAATTCTCTCCCGGTTTCACCTCTCGTTGTGACTCTCCCGACTCGTTCCACTGCCAGCCATTGGCCTCCAGAAGACCCAGATGACATGTTGCCGCGACCGGGGATCGATTGGAGACCAGCACTCTCAGCCAAAGAATTTCGTCGACAGCGATGTCGGATCGCAATGCCTGGCCTCGCACCGACAAACGACCGGTCACGACCTCCGCACTACTACCTTCCGACGCCTCGAAACTGAGTTTCTCGGTGAAAGTGGAATCGAGCAATGCGGTGCCATCGCGACGTGCACGATCTCCCGAGGCAAAATCGATGAACTCGGTACGTCGCTCTCGAGGAGTCCTGTCGAACAGGTAAGTGGTTTCTTCCTGGTAGTGAGCCAGCTCCGAAAGGATCACCAGCAACTCACCATCGGGACGCACCAGGTAACACTCTCCGGGGTCCACATCAGGATGAGATGGAATCGACTCCTCGGTCGAGTGGGTCAGCCCCTGAAGAGCCAAAGCGACACCCTCTTCATTCAACGAACAGACTCGCAACTGCTGGTCGATCTGGCTCATCTGCTCCATCAGCGCCAGCGTCGAAGCCTCGAAGAGCGGTGCGGTCTTGTGGTAGTGCTCGTCGGAGAGAAAGCCGGCATGACCGATGAAGTCGTTTCGATAGGGCGGCAGGTGCTCGATGGCATCTTTCCACGCCAGCGCCTTACCACTGCCGCGCCCGGCGATTTCGCGGACCAGTGCGCCATGTTCCTCACGGGGGCTCGACAGCACCTCGCGAAGGTCATCGAGCACCCCCATCGGGCCCGCTCCCGAGGAGACCCGATCGACTTCACGAGATCCGTGACGAAGGAGCACTTCGACCCAGGAGCCAAAAGACGGTCGCTTGAGAAAATTCTGAACTCGTTTGAGGCGATCGACCGGGAGGGTCAGTCGTGATCGAGCCGTCAGCAGCAGGATCCCCTGCCAGCGAGTCAACGCTTCGAGGCTGGCAAAGGCCGCGGCATGGCGCGATCTGGGGTCGTCGCCGGTGGTGCGTAACGCTTCCTGTACCCGAGCCAGAGGCCGGGGAAGTCGTTCTGGATCAAAACTGGTGTCGGTCGGCGCCACCACACCTCCTGCTTGCCGGTCGACCGTCAGAATCGTATCTGCAACTCTAGTGACTGCATGATAGGGCCTGGAAGCCCCTGATGGAGCCTCTTGCTCTCGATCGATCCCATCTCCAAGATCGAGTCTCATGGTCTGATAATTTCATTTCGCTGGAGGTCACGATGTTCGGAGACGGCAGAAAATTACTGGTGGTCGGCGATCGGGTGCTGGTCGCAGCCACTCAGGGGGAAGAACGAACCCGGGAGGGGCTGATCCTGCCCGCGAGTGCTGTCGAGAAGAACGAGGTCCAGAGTGGACGTGTCGTCGAGGTCGGCCCCGGCACACCGATGCCCCCACCCGCAGATGTCAGCGACGAGCCGTGGAAGATGACAGGCACCCCGGCTCCCAACTTTCTGCCGCTCGAGGCTCGTGTCGGCGATCAAGTGCTGTTCCTGAGAAAGACCGCCATCGAGATCGAGTTCGCCGGAGAGACACTACTGATCGTTCCCCACGGAGCGATCCTGGTGCTTGCCCGGCAAGAGCAACCTGAGTTGGAGAATACAGCGGAGTTCAACTCCGACAATTTCCAGATCTGAACCCAGGTCTCCAGCTCTTGCGGATCTACTCAAACATCTGCTCAAACATCCGTTCATACACGGATGCGCAGCAGCGGCACCGGTTCATCGAAGCCCTTCATCGGATGCGCTTCGACGGTGTCATTGGAGCCCACATGGCCGACTCGCTCGGCGATCTCCGGTAGCGTCACCACCTCACCAATCTCTCCCTTGGACTGTAGCCTTGCGGCGAGGTTGGTGGTCTTGCCGATCGCCAGCCACTCCTGCTTGTAGCTCGACCCCAGCAAGCCAAACACCACTGGACCGGAGTTGACTCCCGCTCGCAGATCGAGACCCCACGTCTCCCCTTGCGCCCGACGGATTCGACTGGCTGCGTTGGTCCGATCGACCAGATCGATGGCGAACTGCAATCCTCTGCGACTGTGATCGTCCCCCTGACACGCGGCCAGCAGTCCATCTCCGAGGTGCTGGAGCGGACGAACCTGATGCTTCGCCAGCAGCGGAACCGCCAGTTCGAAAACACTGCGCACCGTCTCCATCACCTCTTCCGCCGAGAGCTCGGTCGAGCGGCTGGTGAAGTTGGCCAGATCGGCAAAGATGATCGTCGCATCTTCAGTGGTGGTTTTTTCCATCTCCTCGGCAGGGCGACCGCTGAAACGCTCGATGGTACGACGCGAATACTGTTCCGAATCGATCTCGTGGAAGACTCGACCGACCTGCTCCTGCCAGCCGGGGTGGTTGGCCTCGATCGCCCTGGTGAAAGCCTGATCGAGCTGCCCGACCGCACCCTTGTGATCGCCCTGGGCCATCTGCTCCTCGGCCAGGAGCAGGCGAGTGAGGATCTCTCCTTCGCTGACGGTTCCCAGCGCATCGATCGACTGCTGCAACGACTGCTTCCAGTCGGGATCTCGTTGATCCGCTGGTTGTAACCGGATGCGCCAGTAGTCGATCAGCAAGGCCATCTCTGGATGCTGCAATCGAGTCGATGCGAGATCGAGATCCGCTCCGATCTGATCGAGCTCTCCGCTGCTGGCGCGCGCCCGTGCTCGAGCCATGAATGCGAATCCGACCAGGTAGTGAGCCATCTCGCCACACTCATCCAGCAGTTCATCGAGACGCTGGCATCTGGCCGAGATCTCATCGGGATCTTCCAGTTCGACCGCGGCCTGCAATTGAAAGGTCACCAGACGTAATCGAGAGAGGGGCTCGAGCGATGAGGCGCGACGCAACCAGGTCTCATCGAGCACCTCCAGGGCGCTCCGCGGATTTCCGCCCTGGATCTCTGCCAATGCCAGGTGACCGGTCGAGATGGCGATACCGAGATGATCATCGACGGCATCCTTGGCGAGAATCGACTTCCGCAGGGTTCGCCGCCCCTCGTTCCAGGCCCCCAGAGCCAGATACGCCTGAGCGATGCTATCGAGGAACCATGAGCGAGTCGGAACGTCTCCCAGCTCCTCCAGAGCAACGGCCATCTGATCGAGAGCATCTCCTGGACGATTCAGCTGGAGATTCACCGTCGCCATCAGGTGTCGCGTTCGTGCGCAGGTCGTACCCTCGGATCGATCCAGTTCTGCGATCAGTTGCTTTGAATCCTCGAGCAACCGTTCGAGCGATGCCCGGTCGCCGCGACTCCCTCTGAACTCAAGCCTCAGACTCAGCAGACCGGCGACATGATTCCAGGGAGAGTTCAGTGACTCGAGACCATCGAGTAACTTCTGCGCGCCCACGAGATCGAAACGAACCTCTGCCACCGCCACTTCAGCGAGAGTCGACACCTCAGCGGGCCATCCATCGAGGTCGTGAACGATTCCATCGCCACGACTGACCGCTTCTTCGACACTTCGCCACCAGCGAGAAAGCCGCTCTGCTTCGCTCACCTGGAGTCACTCTCCGTCTCGTCCGGCAGATTCCTCAACCAGATATTGCGGTAGCGGATCGGGTTGCCATGATCCTGCAACTTGATCTTGCCGAGCGGAGCATGCTTCGAATAAGAGGGCTTTCTCCGGTGTGAGGTAGGACCGAGAAACTCTCGATCATGATGCACCATCACTCCGTTGTGGATCACCGTCGCACGAGCAGCGGCGAGTAACGAGCCGTCCGCAGAAAACCGAGGTGCCTTGAAGATGATGTCATACGACTGCCACTGACCCGGGCCACGACAAGCGTTGACCAGCGGAGGCCATTGACCATAAAAAGCGGCGCACTGACCGTCGGGATAGGTCGGGTTCTGATAGGAATCGAGCACTTGAATCTCGTAGCGTTCCATCAAGAACACTCCTGAATTCCCTCTCCCCTGGGAGTTGCCCTTGACCTCTGGTGGTGTGCGAAACTCGAGGTGCAGTTGGATGTCGCCAAAAGAATCCCGAGTACTGATATCACCGGAACCTGGACGTGCCTCCATCGTCCCGTCGACCACGCCCCAGCGAGCCTCCTTACCACCGCTACTCCAGGCGGACAGATCTGCCGAGGCGCCGAGCAGAACCACAGCGTCATCGGGTCTCGCAGTGGAAAAGATTCCCGCTCCTGGATCCACCACCACCGGATAGGGGCGCTCGGAATCGTGAACTTTCCACTTCTGCCCCGGGATGATGGGTGTGTCGCGATAGCCTGGACGAGGGCCGTCATCGAGTGCCAACGAAATGATCGGTATGACCAGCAAGAGCAACGTGCTAATGAAACGGTTCATGGTGAGTTTCTCCGATCCTTGATTTCAATGACCAAACTGGCGGGATCATCACTCGGGTTCCCACCGAACCAGTCGACAGGGTATCAGGATACGACACCACCGGGTGAGTCGGAACCCGCCCACCCAGGAACCCGCCCACCCAATCCGCCCACACACGAGTCTCGAGGAGTGGCCTCGTTGCGCCGGAGTCCCGAGCACCGGTGGCTCGCTCAAGGGACTGGTTGCGATCCTTGCCACTCCCCCACCCCGTGCGATAATGATCCGCAGTATTTTCAGCAGGATGGATCCCCGGTGGGTAGATCGACGGTAACCACCTGCTTCAGCCGCCAGGAGTGCTCGATGCCAAAAGGTGTGCCGTTTCTTTTCCTTGCCGCACTGACGCTTCTGTGGCTCACCTCGGGCAACCCCACGGTCGCCGAAGAGGGTGAAGAAACACTCGCTCCCATCTCCTACAACCAACAGATCCGACCGATCCTCTCCAACAACTGCTTTCCCTGTCATGGGCCCGACTCCGCCGCTCGCAAGGCAGGCTTGCGTCTCGACAATGCCGAAGATGCGTATCGAGACCGAGATGGCTTCGCTGCCATCGCTCCGGGCAACAGCAGTGATAGCCTGCTGGTCGAACGTATTTTTGCCGAGAATTCAGACGACATCATGCCGCCGCCAAAAACTCACAAGAGCCTGGACGATGCTGAGCGGGCGACGATTCGCCTGTGGATCGAACAGGGTGCGCAGTACGAACCGCACTGGGCATGGGTCACTCCAAAACGATCGACTCCTCCTCTACCTTCGACCGGGGCCACCGCCACCGCCGTCGATGGATTCATCCGAACGCGACTCGAACAGGAATCCTTGCCCTGGAAACCGCGGGCTTCTCGCGAGGCGCTGATCCGCCGGGCCACCTTCGACCTGACCGGATTACCTGCCACCTTGTCGGAAATCGATTCGTTCCTGGAAGATCAAGAACCGGATTCCTGGCGGCGAGTACTCGACCGCCTGCTCGACTCGCCGCGCTTTGGAGAACACTGGGGAAGGATGTGGCTCGACGCCGCACGCTATGCCGACACCCATGGCCTTCACCTCGACAACTATCGTGAGATGTGGCCCTACCGGGATCGAGTCATCGAACTGTTCAATGAAAATCCGCCCTATGACCAGTTCCTTCTCGGTCAGCTCGCCGGAGATCTGATTCCCGATGGTGATCTCGACGATCAGATTTCTAGCGGATTCGTTCGTGCCCATCCGACCACCAGTGAGGGCGGTGCCATCAACGATGAGTACCGCATGATTTACTCGGTGGATCGCACCAACACCTTTGGAACTGTGTTTCTCGGCATGACCCTCGGGTGTGCCCAGTGCCACGATCACAAGTTCGATCCGGTGACACAGAAGGAGTACTACGGCCTCTACTCCTTCTTCAACAACACCACCGAGGCAGAGATGGATGGCAATGCCAAGGCTCACGCTCCGGTGGTCAAGGTCCCAACGATGGAGCAGTCATCGATGCTGGGACAACTCACTGAAGAACTGAAGAGCGCCATCGAACGAAGAGATGCGCCGAATGAAGAGATGGATTCTGCCCAGGCAAACTTCGAGTCCGACTGGCGAGAGCAAGCGAATCGCTGGATGGTGATGACTCCTGAGTCGCTGACCTCGACCGGCGGATCGACCATCGAGGCTCTCCCCGATCGATCGCATCTCTTCACCGGTGCCAATCCGGCGACGGATACCTACACCTTCACGGCGCTCATCGATGGCGCCACCCACCGGGCGATCCGCCTGGAAGGTCTGGTCGATCCCTCGATGCCGGCCAATGGACCCGGTCGATCCTCCAACTCCAACGTGGTGCTCAGCGAGATCGAGGCCCAGGTCGTCTCGGTCGATGGAGAACTGAATCCGATCGGCGAGCCGACCCCGATCCTCTTCAGCTCTGCCTGGGCGGACCATGAGCAACCCAAGTTTCCCGTCAGTGCTGCCATCGACGGCGACCAGAGCTCGTCCGACAAGGGCTGGGCCGTCTCCGGTTTTGATCTCAAGGAGAACCGCACCGCCATCTTCACCAGCGACCAGCCGGTCGGCCTGGAGGGGACGGTGAGAGTGACGGTAAAACTGCTCTTCCACAGCCAGTTCGCCCATCATGCCTTTGGCAGAGTACGCCTCTCGGTGGCCCCGAATCCTCATCCAGCGGCGCAAGAAACTCGCTGGGTCGACGAAGCAGGAGCGCACTACGGGGAAACCCATCTGGATGCGAGCCAAGGAGCATGGAACTGGGTCGATGGCGAGGATCACCCGGTCCATTCGGGTCAACAAAGTCGTCTACAGCAGGTCGAGACTGACCGCATCTACCAGCACTACTTCTTGAAGTCGCCACGCCCGCTGGAAGTGAAGGAAGGCGATCGCCTCTTCGCCTGGGTCTGGATCGACGAGGCCGCACCGACCCAGACCGTGATGGTTCAATTCCACAGCAACAACTCCTGGGACCATCGCGCATTCTGGGGCGAGGATCGAATCTCCTTCGGCCCCATCGGTGAAGACGTGGTCGCACACCGTCCGATGGGAGATCTGCCGGCTCTCGGCCAGTGGGTGCGGCTGGAGGTGTCGGCGGATCATGTCGGACTGCCCAAGGGCTCGATCATCGATGGCATGGCCTTCACCCAGTTCGGGGGCAAGGCGTACTGGGATGATGCGGGAATCCTCGGATACGCCGACATGCTCCAGATGGAGCCGTTGCTCTCCGTTCCACCCGAGCAACGATCGGAGCAGGAGTCGATGCGGTTGCGCAGGTGGTACCGTCAACGACACAGTCCTGACTATGCTCAGGTTCTCCAAGATATCGACCAGCTGGGCGAGGATCAGGGCAGCCTCGAGAAGAAGATTCCGACCACACTGGTCGCCTCCGAGCGGATGCAACGTCGCGAAACACGGCTGCTGAACAGGGGTCAATACGATGATCCGGTCGGCGATCCCATCGAACCGGGCATCCCCGAGTTCCTGCCGCCCTTTCCCGATGACACGCCGAAGAACCGGCTCGGTCTGGCACGCTGGCTGACCGATCCTGATCACCCGCTACTGGCTCGAGTCACCGTCAACCGGATCTGGCAGTCGCTCTTTGGCACCGGTCTGGTCAAGACCACCGAGGACTTCGGATCACAGGGAGAATGGCCCAGTCATCCAGAACTGCTCGATTGGCTCGCCAGGGAATTCGTCGATACCGGTTGGGACCTGAAGAAGACCATCCGGATGTTGATGTTGACCGACAGTTACTGCCAGCAGTCGATCACCACTGCGCTCGACCTGGAAAAGGACCCGGAAAATCGGCTTCTTTCCCGTGGCCCTCGCTTTCGTCTCGAAGCGGAGATGATTCGCGATCAGGCGCTCTTCCTCTCGGGATTGCTGGTCGAGAAGATGGGCGGCCCTGGGGTCAAACCCTATCAACCGGAGGGACTGTGGAAAGCGGTCGGATACAGCGACAGCAATACCGTCCGCTTCAGCAAGGACTCCGGCGATGCTCTCTACCGACGAAGTATCTACACCTTCTGGAAGCGAACCAGTCCGCCACCCTTCCTGGCGATTCTCGACGCCCCGAACCGTGAAACTTGCGTGGTTCGACGAGAACGAACCAACACCCCGATGCAAGCGCTGCTCCTGCTCAATGACATCCAGTACGTCGAATGTGCGCGGCAGCTGGCTTCTCGCATCCATCGGGAAGCGGGAGAACTGGATGATGAACAGAAGTTGAACTCGCTGTGGCGAATGGCTACCGGCCGCAAGCCGACGGAACTGGAGCTGGAGGAGATTCACTCCTTCCTCATCGAGATGAGACAGCACTACCTGGTGCACACCGAAGACGCTCTTCAGTTGCTGATGGTGGGAGACTCTCCCGCCGGAGACCAGCTCGAACCCGCAGAACACGCGGCGTGGGCGATGGTATGCAGCCTGATTCTCAACCTGGATGAAGTCGTGACGAAGGGATGATCCGATGGATCCTGAACTGCAGATGAACATCCAGGAGACGCGCCGACAGTTCTTCGGCCGATCCTTGACCACTGTCGGATCTACTCTGGGGCTGGCGGCTCTCTCACAACTGGGTGGATTGCCCACCCTCGCCTCCGAAACGAGGCCCGGCTTGTTGCTGGCTCCCCACTTCAAGCCCAAGGTCAAGAGAGTGATTTCCCTCTTCATGTCTGGAGCGCCGTCACAGATCGACCTGTTCGATCACAAGCCAAAGATGAACGAGTACTTCGACAAGGATCTGCCCGAGTCGATCCGCGATGGTCAGCGCTTGACCACCATGACCAGCGGCCAGAGTCGCTTTCCCATCGCTCCCAGCATCTTCAAGTTCGACCGATACGGACCTTCGGGTGCCGAGATGAGCGAACTGATTCCAAACATCGCATCCATCGCAGACAAGATCTGTCTGGTCCGCTCGATGTACACCGAAGCGATCAATCACGACCCGGCGATGACCTTCATGCAGACCGGCATTCAACAGCCAGGGCGACCGAGCCTCGGATCGTGGCTCAATTACGGGCTCGGCTCCCTCAACGAGAGTTTGCCCGCCTTCATGGTGATGCAAGCGACATGGACCGGACGAAAATCTGCACAGGCTCTGTTCGAGAGGTTGTGGGGCGCGGGGATGCTCCCCTCTGAATACCAGGGCGTGACCCTGCGCTCGGTCGGAGATCCGGTGCTCTACCTGTCCGATCCACCGGGCGTGGCAAAAACTTCTCGTCGCTCGATGCTCGATCGCCTGGCTCGACTCAATCAAGGCGTGGCCGATCGGATCGGTGATCCAGAGACGTTGGCCCGGATCGCTCAGTACGAGATGGCCTACCGGATGCAATCGTCGGTACCCGAACTGGTCGACACGTCCGATGAACCACAGCATGTGAAGGATTTGTATGGTCCCGAAGTGGATCAACCGGGCACCTTTGCTTCCTGTTGCATGCTCGCCAGAAGAATGGCCGAAAGAGATGTACGATTTGTTCAGATCTACCACCGTGGCTGGGATCAGCACGGAGCTCTTCCTTCGACGATCCGCCGTCAATGCTCCGATGTCGATCTACCGACTGCCGGCCTGATCAAGGATCTCGAGATGCGCGGATTACTCGATGACACCCTGGTGATCTGGGGTGGTGAGTTCGGCAGGACCATTTACTGTCAGGGCGGCCTGACCAAGGAAGACTATGGCCGCGACCATCACCCTCGCTGCTTCAGCATGTTTCTCGCAGGTGGCGGGATCAAACATGGGCATGTGCATGGTGAAACCGACGACTTTTCCTACAACATCACGCGCGATCCGGTCCACGTTCATGATCTCAATGCGACCATCCTGCACCTGCTGGGAATCGATCACGAGCGGCTGATTCATCCGTACCAGGGAAGAGATGTCCGCTTGACCGATGTGCACGGCAAGGTGGTTCATGACATCCTCTCCTGAGTGTTGCTGTCATCTTCATCGAGGTGAGTGTTGCCGATGACTCCTTCTGGTGAACCACTGCTGGAATTTCGCAGCAGCCCCTTCCAGCACTGGAGAGTCACGCCGGCTCAAGGTGTGGGTCATGGTGAGTTGATCCTGGTCCACGGCCTCGGTGAACACGCAGGCCGGATGATGCCGCTGGCAAGACGCTTTGCCGCGATGGGTTATCGTTGCCGGGTACCCGATCTCCCGGGTCATGGTGCCAACGGTGAGGATTCTCACCATGCCGTGGTGAAGGCGTACCTCAAAGGTCGAGATGCCTCCGAGGTCAATGATCTCATCCAGGAGTTGCCTCCTTCACTGATCACCGAGGCGAAACAGATCGCTGCCAACAAGCACCAACAGCTGTTCAGTACCACCTTCGAGCAGATCATCGAACAGGTCGAGAAGTTGACTCTCTGGAGCGCCATCGATGGCACCCAATCGAGGGTTCCACACCATGTCTGGGGCCACAGTCTCGGAGGGCTCGCGGCATTTCATGCCGTCAGTCGCATCGATCGCGATCAGTGCTGTGCTCCCACATCCCTGGTGCTCGGTTCGGCCGCCTTCTCTCCCCCCGCAGCTGTCGATGATGTGCTGAAAAAAATCATCATCGGCCAGGCGTATCTGCTCTCCTCGTTCTCCTTGTTGCGCCCCATCGCTGCGCTACAGCGACTGTTTCTCCAGTTGTTGAGGATCGATGGTGATGGTCGCTTCGCCAATGAGTATGTCAGTGACCTACCCGCCGAGCGTCTCCTTCACTCGACGGACCCCTTGCAAAACCATCAGATCCCGCTCTGTTTTGCCGGTCGCTTGCTGCCCTGGATGGCGCGGGCCAGAAAAGTCGCGCGTACTCTGCGCACTCCGGTGCTGATCTTCGCTCCCGGATTCGATCCGATCGTCAACACCACGGGTTCGAGAGCCGTGGCAGCATCTCTACCCATCTCCATCGATGACCGTCGCCCTCAGCGTCTCGACATTCACGAGTCGATGAAGGTACACGACCTGGCTCGCTCCAGTTGCGCTGAAGCGATCATCTCGCGGGCTCATTCGTGGATGAAAGGCGACCTCGGCCACTAGGGGTGATGTTGCTGGAACAACTCTCTCACCAGTTCGGTATGGTGCTCGATCTCGACCTTCATCCGCTCCTCTGGAGACCCTGCGGGTGAGGCCCTGAAGCCGATTCGCATCGCCAGTTGCCGCAAACTCCCGTCCTCCTCGGAGACCGCCTTGACCGATGCGCGATGCATCATCGCCAGGCGATTTTCGACCATTCGCAGGAACTGATAGGCGGTGAATAGAGTGGTGGCCTCACCGGAGTCGAGCAATCCCACTTCTTCCAGCTGAGCGATGGCATTGCGGGTCCTGGGTTGCAAGATGGTGGGATGCTCTCCCTGGTGGAGGAGTATCAGGCACTGGATCAAGAACTCGATGTCGATCAATCCACCACTGCCAGTCCTGAAGTCGATTTCATCTTTCTTGCCGACGGAACGACGTCGCTGATGCATCTGTCGTAACTCCTGCAGAACTTCCGCCTGGTCGACGCCCCTGCCGAGGTTCGTTCGAACCCAGTCCAGCACCTTTTGACCCAGGTCTTCATCACCACAGATCGGATTCAATCGCACCAGTGCCTGGTGCTCCCACAGTTGCGAACGCTCACCACTGAAGTACTCCTGGAACTCATCGAAATGAGTGACCAGCGCCCCTCCGGCACCATCGGGTCGCAGCCTCAGATCCACATTGTAAAGTGGCCCGCCGGTGCCCGTTTGACCGAGCAATCCGGTGACCTGCTTGAGGTGTTCAGCCCAGAACTGACTCGCTTCATGACCATCTCTGGTTTGACCGACGCCGTCGTGCACCAGGATCATGTCGATGTCGCTGGCAAAACCCATCTCGTTGCCGCCCAGTCGACCCAGCGCCAGGATGCTGTAACACGACTCCTTCGATCGTTTCGGATGGGTCAACGGACCGAGCAGTTCCTTGGTCTTGTCGAGGGCGATCTGGTCGATCACCTTCAGCAACGTCCGTGCAATCCTCGAGAGACTTCGTAGCACCTGGTCATGCGGCATCCTGCCGCTCAGATCAAGAATGCCGACATGCACCGAATGCAACGCCCTGAACTCGTGTATCCGGCGGAACAATTCCTGATCGTCTTCGACGCCTTCGATGGTCGACGATAACTCTTCCAGCAACGATTCCTCGGTCGAACGCCGACCGGTGCGAACCCGATCCACCACATCGTCGAGCACTCCCGGGTGATTGAGCAACAACTCCGACAGATATCGGCTCTGGCCAAAGAGATCGACGAAGATCTTGCAGGTTTCGGGGTTCTCGGTCAGTTGCTGATAGAACACCGCCGGCGCACCCAGCGTCTCGACGCACTGCACGAACATCAATGCGGCCTGGTCCGGGTCGGGACAGGAGCGGATCGCCTCCAGCAATACCGGGAACAGTGCGGCCAGATGGTGCCTCGCCCGCGGCGATCGAAGACCTTGCTGCCGGGGAAAAGCCAGCCGTCGTAACAATCGGTACGCCTTCTCCGGATCGCGAAAGGAGTACTTTCTGAAGACTCGTTCGATCACCTCTGGCTCGGGTCGAAAGGCCAGGATGACATGGACCTCTCCCGCCTGGTCATCTCCGTAACCTCGAAACAGATCGTGAAACAGACTCTCCAGGATATGGCGGATTCGTTCGCGGCGGCGATCGAGTGCCTGCTGCAACTGCTCGCTCTGTTCGAAGCCGAGGGATCGTGACAGTGCCAGGAACTGTGCCGGGTCATCGGGCAAGCTGAAAGACTGGCGCTGATGCTGAAGCATCCGGTGATGCTCGACGCGCCGCAGGAAACGATAGCCATCGAGCATCCTGGCCGACTCGGTCGAGGTCAGCGCACCGATCACTCCGAGACGTCGAAGCGCGTGATAGACATTACCTCCACGGATCGACTCGTGGATCTGCCCGTGGAGCAGTTGCAGGAACTGGACCAGGTATTCGACATCGCGAATCCCTCCCCATCCCACCTTCAGTTCGGCGGCGTCCTGTCCGGCGGGGCTACTCTCGAGCACCTCTTTCCAGCCCTGCAGTCGCTGGATCTCGTCGAGATCGAAGGGGCGCTGGTAGACGAAGTGTTCCACCTCCGCCAGCAATCGCGGCAGTTCTTGGGTGTGATCGTGAACCGCCCGACTCCGGATGTGAACGATTCGTTCCCAGGTGCCCGCCACCGCGTGGAACTCGGCGCGTGCCTGGCTGACGGTTGGAACCAGCGGCCCGGTGATGCCCCCGGGTCTCAATCGCAGGTCGGTGCGGTAGAGTGGAATCGAACCGGCGTATCCGGTCAGCATTCTCAAGATCCCCCGTGCCACCGCCTCGCACGGGCCCGCCGGAGTTTGATCATCTCGGATGAAGTACAGATCGATGTCGCTGGAAAAGTTCAGTTCACGACCACCCCATTTCCCCAGGGCCACCACCGCCATCGGTAATTTTGATCCCCAGTACATCGAGAGCACAACGGATGGTGTGATCTGCCAGGTCGCTGAGTGCAGCGCCGGTCTGTTCGACATCGAGAAGTCCCTCCAGCTCACAGCAAACGATGCGAAGTTGTTCACGTCGATGCCAGCGGTTGAGGGCGCGAGCACGAGCCGTCTCATCGGCTCCGCCGATCACCGGCGGATGAGGAATCGCCTCGGGCGTGCTGGTGAAGTCGGGAGAGGTCACCTCGAGCAGATGGCCCTTGGCCAGATCCACCATCGGATCCCCCGCTCCAAGAATACTGACCAGTTTTTCCAGTCGCCCCGGTTCGAGGATCGCCGCGGGAAAACCGAGTGATCCACACAACAGCCGCTCCAGACCTCCAAGGGCTGCATCGGCACAGGATGCTTGCTGGAGGGCGAGGAAGATCCGCGCCTCCTGATCCTCGCCAATCTCTCTCAGAACGCTCCTGAGGTTCCACATCGCTCGATCCGGGGTGGAGATTCCGAGCTGCTGGAAGCCCTCCCGACGGATCTGCTCCGGCTCACGAGGAGAGTTCGAATTCGGCTCATTTCCTGCTTCTGAAGCATCTCCTGCCATCGCACCCTCCTCTCGCCTCGATCTGGTGATCCCATTGCGGGGTGCATCCTGCTCAAGGAATCGCTGCGAGGAAACCCATCACCCCGGTTCGGGTGAACTCTTCTGCCAGCACAGTTATCCTCGGGCCACCTGGTGGAGTTAAACTCCGCCGACAGGAGGAGGGACCGCGTGACCACCACGACCAGTGCGACCGAGAGCCGCTTTGGTCCCCGTCAGGGGCAAAAACCACAGGGCGGTCATGTCTCGGCACCTCTGACGACCCAGCGAAGCGATCGGTGGCAGAAGGGTCCTCTGTTGACCCTGCTCGGATTCGGCTCCTTTGTCGTCTATGTCACCTTTCGAGCGTTCCAGGGGCTCGATTACTACGCCGCTCCCTACCTGTCACCCTTTTACTCGCCACTGGTCTACGCCAATCCCGAGTACTACGCCGGTTCCCCCACCTTTCACGCCCTGATGGGAAACCTACCCGCCGAGGCGTTGACGATGTGGCAACAGATGATCGCCTGGCTACCGCTGGCACTACCCCTCTCTCCGGCATTTTTCATCCTGATCTTTCCGGCATCGTTTCGTGGCACCTGCTACTACTATCGCAAGGCGTACTACCGCAGTGTGGTCGGCTCTCCCGCTGGCTGCACCGTCTGCCCCATCGCCCAGGGAACATACCAGGGCGAAACCGGGTTGCTGCGGATTCAGAACCTCCATCGCTACGCCATGTACTTTGCTGTCGCCTTCATCTTCATCCTCGGCTACGACGGCTGGCTCTCGTTGTGGATGCCCATCGATGCTCAAGGAGCACCGTGGATTGCTGGAGGCGGCGATCCTGCGACATACCAGTTCGGTTTCGGCGTCGGCTCGGTGGTGATGATGCTCAATGTCGTGTTCCTCGGCGGTTACACCTTTGGCTGCCACTCGTGGCGCCACCTGATCGGTGGCCGGCTCAACCGTTTCGCCTCCAGTTCCGGGGAGACGGGACTCTCCTACGCCGTCTGGAAGATGACCAGCTGGCTCAACCAACGTCACATGCTGTTCGCATGGGTCAGCTTGTTCTGGGTCATGTTCACCGACTTCTACATCTGGGCCGTCTGTAACGGCTGGATCACCGACCTCAACAGCTGGTCTCAGACCGCTGCCATCGGTCAGTAAGAAAGGACCTCTCGTGATCCATCTCGATGAGATCCAGACCATCGAACACGACGTGCTGGTGGTCGGTGCCGGCGGTGCCGGACTGCGCGCCGCCATCGAAACTTCCAATCTCGGACTCAGTACCGGTGTCATCACCAAGAGTCTGCTGGGCAAGGCCCACACCGTGATGGCAGAAGGTGGCATGGCCGCGGCACTCGGCAATGTCGACTCCCGCGACAACTGGAAGATCCACTTCCGCGACACGATGCGAGGCGGCAAGTTTCTCAACCAGTGGGAGATGGCAGCGATCCACGCCCAGGAAGCGCCCGACCGGGTGCGTGAACTGGAGGACTGGGGAGCGGTCTTCGATCGCACCCGCACCGGCCTGATCAATCAAAGAAACTTCGGTGGCCATCGCTACCCACGGCTGGCCCATGTCGGCGACCGCACCGGTCTCGAACTGATTCGCACCCTGCAAGATCACGGCATCCATCAGGGGATGGATGTCCACATGGAGTGCATCGGCATCGACCTGCTGCAAGATGGTGGCAAGATCAGCGGCATGCTCGCCTACTGGCGCGAGACCGGTCGCTTCGTCGTGTTCCGTGCCCCGGTGGTGATCTTCGCCACCGGTGGAGCGGGCAAGGCGTGGCGTGTCACCTCCAACTCCTGGGAATACTCCGGCGACGGCTACGGTATGGCCGCCCGCGCCGGTGCCGAGTTGATGGACATGGAGTTCACCCAGTTCCACCCGACGGGCATGGTGTGGCCGCCGTCGGTGCGAGGAACCCTCGTCACCGAGGGAGTGCGCGGCGAGGGGGGCATCCTCACCAACTCCGAGGGTGTCCGCTTCATGTTCGATAACATCCCCGAGCGCTTTGCTTCGGAGACCGCCGACACCAAGGAAGAGGCGCAGTTGTGGCTCGACGGCGACCGCGAGGCACGCCGTCCCCCCGAACTGCTGACCCGTGATGTGGTGGCTCGCGCCATCATGCGCGAGGTGAAGGCGGGCCGCGGCTCGGAGCATGGCGGTGCCTACCTCGACATCAGCCACCGCGACAGCGACTTCGTCAAACGGAAACTGCCGTCGATGTATCACCAGTTCAAGGAACTGGCAGAGGTCGATATCACCGCCCAGCAGATGGAGGTAGGGCCGACGCTGCACTACTACATGGGTGGAATCCGCGTCGATGCCGGGAGCCAGATGACCAATGTCCCGGGTTTATTCGCTGCCGGAGAATGTGGTACTGGTCTACACGGTGCCAACCGACTCGGTGGCAACAGTCTCTCCGACCTGATCGTCTTCGGCGCCCGCGCCGGTCTCGGTGCCAAGGCCTACCTCGACAAACTGTCTGGCACGCCGACGGTACAACAGGAACAGGTCCACCAGCAGATGCGCTCGGTGATCGACTTCCTCAACCGCGAAGATGGAGAGAACCCCTACGTCGTGGTCGACGACCTGCAGACCACGATGGAACAGCATGTCGGCATCGTTCGAGATGGAACCGAACTGGAAGAGGGGATCGAGAAGTTGCAGAAGCTCAAGGAGCGTGCCGCCGCAGTCAAGGCTCATGCCACCAGCCAGTACAACCCCGGCTGGAACACCTGCATCGATCTGCGCAACATGATCCTATCCGCCGAGGCCACCGCCCGCTGCGCCCTGCAGCGAGAGGAGAGTCGTGGTGCCCACACTCGGCTCGATTTCGAGGGAGAACGGGAAGAGGGACTGACCTTCAACAGTGTCGTGAAACTGGTCGACGGCCAGATCGAGGCGCGCAAGGAAATGCGCCCGACTCCCCCCGAAGAACTGGCGAAGATCGCCAACGCTTCGCTGGAAGATCTGGAGGGTAGCCGTGTCTGAGAGAACGTTTCGGATCTGGCGCGGCAATCCACAAGATGGCGGCGACTTCGTCGAGTACACCATCGATGTGCAGACGGGGATGGTCGTCCTCGATTGCATCCATGAGATCCAGAAGCAGCACGCCCCCGATCTCGCCTGTCGCTGGAATTGCAAGGCGGGCAAGTGCGGAAGTTGCAGCATGGAGATCAACGGCAAGCCGGCTCTCTCCTGCATGACCCGTATGAACACTTTTGAAGAAGGTGAGACCATCACGGTGCAGCCGCTGAAGACCTTCCCGGTGATCCGCGACCTGACCAATGATGTCTCCTGGAACTACCAGCAGAACAAACGTATCCGCCCCTTCGCCCCGCGGCCACGCGACCCCGACGGCGAGCACCGCATGATGCAGGAGGATGTCGATCGGGTTCAGGAGTTCCGCAAGTGCATCGAGTGCTTCCTCTGTCAGGATATGTGTCACATCCTGCGCGATCGCGAGACCCAACAAAACTTCGCCGGTCCAAGATTCATGGTGCGCCTGGCCAGTCTCGACATGCACCCCCTCGACACCGACGACCGCATCCAGGAGGTCAAGGACGAGAGCGGCTCCGGCCTGTGCAACATCACCCGCTGCTGCACCGAAGCGTGCCCAGAGCACATCGGCATCACCGACAATGCCATCATCCCGCTGAAGGAAAGAGTGGTTGACCGCTTCTACGATCCACTGATGTGGCTGATGAGAAAGCTCAAGCCAAAACAGCAGGAAACGGTGTAACTACCGCTGCTACCGCAGCAAGACCAAGCCCTGAGGCTTGAAGCGACTCATCGATCGAGCCGCACAACTATCGAGCCGCGCATTGATCGAGTCGCTCAACTATCGAGTCGCTCAACTATCGAGTCCCGATGCCATGCAAGCGATGAAAACCGC
>DUAN01000131.1:0-7403 GCA_012960845.1 Planctomycetota bacterium
TCAATACCTGGAAGTATTGAAGGCCAGAAAACAGTGTGAGCAGGTGATAGGACTGATCGGCAGTCGCAGATTGAAGGTTGGAGGGGGGGCTTCGGCGTTCGCTCCCGAGAGTCTTCAGCCACGATTCGATCAATTGGAAAAAGATTGCCAGTGACGATGAAAGACGAATTGATGAAATTAGCAAATAGTCCCATCCAGATGGCTCACGCAGCTCAAGGGTGGAATCGATGGATAGTGGCAGTACTGGCCGTACTGGCCAGTGGACTGGTCGGCCACTCTTCTGTTCGTGCCGATGAAATCATCGTCAGCGGGGGCAGGAACTACCAGGGGGTCACCATCTCGACCGCCACCTGGGAACAAGTCGAGTACCGGTTACCCGGGGTCAGTACTTCGCAGAAGCTCTCCTCCGACAAGGTGCTGGAACTTCGCTTCTCCGGGGAGCCGGCAAATCTCTCGCGGGGGCGTGGGGCGCTCGAGCAAGGAGATCTGGAGGGAGCGGTGAGCGCCCTGACGTCTGCCAGCAGTCAGGGAGCCGACCGTCATCGGTCCAACGCCAGCTACCTTCTGGCAGAGGCGCTGCTTCGTCTGGGGCAGCAAGATGGGTCGAAGTTGACCGCGGCGATTGGTGCTTTTGATGCCTTCATCGCCGCGTACGAGCCGAAGAAGGACTTCTATGTGCCGTACGCCCGGATGGGCCTGTCGGCCGCCTACAAGAGTTCCGGGAAGTGGTCCGATGCCTTGCAGGCACTCCAGCCACTGGCCCAGGGAGACCTGGGCAATAAGTGGGTCCTGGGAGGGACCCTGGGCAAGGCAGAGGTGTTGCTTGCCCAGGAAAAATGGACCGAAGCTCGTGAACTGTTTTCCTCGGTCGCCAACGATTCCCGGGCAGGGGCTTCGATGGGCACCGTTGCGTGGCTAGGATATGCCAGTTGCCAGCTGGGCCAGAAACAATGGTCTTCCGCGACCGATACTGTTCGCCAAAAAGTGCTAGAAAATCGTGATCGAAATTCGACCGCAACAACCGCTTCCAGAGCGAGGGCATGGTTGATCTGGGGAAGAGCCAGTCATAGCCAGGCGGGTGGCGATCGAACTCAGTTGCAATGGGCACTGATTCGCTACTTCAGGGCCGCGGTGATCGCCACCACTGGCAATGGTGACATCCTCGCGGAATCGTTGTTTCGGGCCAAGAGTGCTGCCAAGGAACTTGGATTGAACGATAGAGTCGAAGAATTGACCCAGAGGTTACAAAAGTTGGCACCAAACTCTGTTTGGAATCATTAGATTAATTGTCGATTCAGTTTTTCCGGTAATTCCGGGACTGTTGAGAGGAATCAAGACGATGAAGAAGTTGAGTACCACCTGCGGAAGAACTGCAGTGCTGGCTCTACTGTTGATCACACTCGGCGTCGCATTCACTGAGCAAGTACATGCTCAGGATGCTGCTCCGACGACAGTATCTGTGCTGGACAACATCCTGGCTGCCGGGATAGTGGGAGGTATCCTGATGTTGCTCTCGATTGTGGGAGTGACCTTGATCATCATGAATGCCATCCAGATGCGCCGAGATGTTCTGGTACCCCCGGAACTGGTCGGTCATGTGGAAGGGCTGTTCGAAACCGGTGATTTTGAATCGGCTCTCGATGCGTGTGAACAGCAACCCAGTTACTTTTCCAGTGTGCTGGCTGCAGGTTTGCCCAAAATCGACCGCCCCTATGACGAGATTCAAGATGCGATGGAGGAAGCGGGTGAAGTTGAATCCGCAGATCTTCACCGAAAGATCAGTTTCATCTCCTTGATCGCGGCCATTTCGCCGATGCTCGGACTACTGGGTACCGTCATCGGGATGGTGAAAGCGTTCAACGTCATCGCCAACAGCACGACTTCGCCGAAACCAAAGGATCTGGCCGGTGGAATCTCACAAGCTCTGATGACGACGATGATGGGGCTCATCGTGGCGATTCCAATGACCGTCGCTTACTTCATCTTCAAGACCAAAATTGAAGCTGCCGCAGTTGAAGTGAGTAGTGTGGCTACAGAATTGATGGAACAGTTCGACGATCACCAGGTGAAGTGAATAGATTGCTGGAGAAGTAGAGATGGCATCGAAGCGAGCCAAAAAAAAACCTGACTACGGTGTTGATATGGACATGACCCCGATGATCGACATCGTGTTCCTGCTCATCGTTTTCTTCATGGTGGTGACCGAGTTGTCGGTCCAGCAGGCGGTGGTTATCTTGCCGGTTGCGAATGAAGCGAAGGTTGAGGAGCCACAGCCAGATCAGGTGATATTGGTGGTGAACGTGTCGTTCAACAAGGAGAACAAGCAGATCATTCAGTTGATGAATGGATCGCCGTTGACTCCGAAAGAACTGGAAATCGCTCTGAAAGGGGAAGTGGCTGCGCATGGAAAATTCGAGGACAACCCGAATAATCCAAATGGCAAAAAGCTTTCCACGCTACATGTGACGATTCGCTGTGATCAGGGAGCAGATGCGGGAAACATACACAGCATCTTTGCCGCATGTCAGAAGGCAGGGATCTATCAGGTCAGTTGCTCTGCGATCAACGAAAGACTGGAAGACCCTTACTCAGATCAGCCTTGATGGCTGAGATGGAAACACTGATAAGAAAGATGAAAACGGAAAGGAGATACGATGGCTCGGCGTAGAAAAGCAAAAGGCGATCCTGGAGAAGTGGAAACCGACATGACTTCGATGATCGACGTCGTATTTCTCCTGTTGATTTTCTTCATGTTGGCGACCAAATTCAAGATGCCAGAGGGCACCCTGAGGTCCTATTTGCCGAAAAATCGTGGCGAATCGAATAGCCGTCCGATCCTGTCGGAGACGTGCAGGATCACCCTGATGAATCAGGGGGGGCAGGTCATCGCCTGGGCCGATCAGTCCCAGGTACCGTTAAATGAGCAGTTGGAATCGGATTACGAGCAATTTACCGGAGTTGCCGGTCCCAATCTCAACTTCATCGAGGATTACATCAGCAGCATGAAATCGAGATACGTTCCACTCGATGGCAACGGCTCCTTGCCAGTGGTCATCGACTTTGCCAAGGAAGTACCGTACAAGTATGTCATCGATGTTTTGAACATCTGTGCCAGACAAGAAATCGTGAACATCGCCTTTGCCCAGCCGGAAGTTCCGCTGGAGTGAAAATTTGAGTCGGTACGAAAACGATTGTTTTCGTACCGCACTGTAATCTGATCGCAAAACGCCGAGCTCGTCTGTTTCTTCACCAGGAAGTTGCTGACGAAAAAAGAAAGGGTGCTCTCGTGAACGAGACCCAAGCTTCAAGTCCACGTGTTTCAAATCCACGTGCGTTTACAAATTTCGCAGTGGTTCTGTGCGGACTCCTGTCCGCTGGAATCCTCGTCACCTCGCTATCCGGGTGCATCGGAAACTCGGACGGGATTCGAGCGGCTGTACCGACCGAGGTTGCGCTGGAGCCACCCAGGGCAGTTGCCAACGACTCCCAGCAGGATCTCTTCTCTCGCACATCTTCAGCGAGCCAAGATGCCGATGATTCGGTGAAAAAGATCGCTGACGATATCTCTCTTGAGGTACAGGAGCGGCGCAAAACTGCCCAGTGGTTGGTCAGCCAGGCAGATCGTTTCTTCGCAGAAGCGGACTACTCTGCTGCGGAGCGAGCTTACCGTAGAGCTCTGAATAGCGATCCGAGCCTGCAGGAAGCCAAGAAGAATCTGGCACGCTGCCTGATGTTCCTGGGCCGTCGTGATGGAGAGATCCTCACGGTGCTTCAGCAGTTTGGTGAAGAGGTCAAGGTTCTCGAGCAGCAGCGTCTCAGCGAAGCGACTCGCTTCCTCGCAGAGGGAAAGACTGCGCTGGAGGAGAATCGGATTGAAGAAGCTCTCGATCTGCTGCAGCGAGCCAGAGAGCGACTGATCTGGTTCGAGTACGGCGTCGATGTCTCGGAGATGCAGGAGGAAGCACAATCCCTCTACGACCGTGCCAGAAACCTCAAGATCAGTAGCGATGCAACCAATCGCCGAGATCGTGAAGAGTTTGCCATTCGTGAGGCGGAGCGTCTGACCTCGGAGGCGGAGAAGCGTCGCATCGAGCGAATCGCCACCCTGATGGACAGGATCGAGGATGCGATGGTTCGCGAGGACTTCCGTGAGGCCTCGCAACTGTGCAAGACGATTCTTCAGATCGATCCTCAGAATGGGGCTGCCAGACGACTGCAGGAGCGAGCGCAGGAGTACATGGCATCTCATCGTTATGTCAACTACCTCTCTCGTAACAAGGAGCAGGAGACTCGCGTTTGGGAAGACCTCGAGCGATCGGCGATCCCTTACGAAGATCCGTTCCGCTTTCCCGATTCACGTGATTTCTGGCAAGGTGAAGTGCAGCAGCGGCTGAGCGGGCTTTCCTCCAATAACCTCGAGGAATCACCTGAGATTCGCAAGATCCGAAGAACACTGGCTTCCGGATCGACCTCTTTCGATTTCCCTGATGCCAACCTCGCAGAGGTGGTGGATTTCCTTCGCAGTGTCAGTGATCTCAACATCCAGATCGATAATGAGATCGAGGGCGCCGATGTGCCGGTGAATCTATCTCTTGAAGGAGTGAAACTGGGAGAGGCGCTCGACCTCATCATGAAGGCGACCGGAAAGGCGTACACCTTCCGTGAAAACATTCTGTTCATCACGGAACCAGAAAACGCTTTCGGAAACCTCATTTTCGAGATTTACAACGTCACCGATATCCTCAACAAGATCCGTGATTTCCCTGGACCTTCGATTCGGGTCACCAGTAACGATGGTGGAGAAGATGGAGGGGGTAGTAACCCCTTCGATTTCGGAGGATTTGATGAGGAAGAAGATGCTGAACTGACTCCGGATGATCTTGTGGAACTGATCCAGGAATCGACCGGTGGAACAGATATCTGGGATGAGTCCGGTTCGACCATCAGTGGTCATAAGGGACAGATCCTCGTCACAGCCACCAGGGAATTGCATCTTTCCATCATGGATTTCCTTGAAAACTTGCGGGCCAACAGCGACGTCTTTGTCGTGGTCGAGGCACGCTTTATCGACATGGTGGAGGACTTCCTGGAGGATATCGGGGTTGATTCTCGCAACCTCGGGCAGCCTCCCGGACAGGGTTTTGGTACTGCATATGGCAACCTGAATGCTTCTGGAACCGGTGGCTCAGACATCGGATTCAACAATCTAGGGGATCCCACCGATCCTGCGCTGATCATGGGGCAGGACCGAACTGCTGGGCGAATGCAGCACATCCTCGACGGGTTTGTCGGAGCCGCACGTGGTAATCGACTCAACGCCACCTTGCGTGGATTGTCGATGCAGGTGACCTGGCTCGATCCATTCCAGATCAACGCCATCATCCGTGCGAGTCAGGAACAGCGTGCGGCACGAATCGTCACCGCACCCCAGGTGACCGCTTCCAACGGTCAGCGGGTGCACGTTTCGGTGATCACTCAGCGTTCCTATGTTCAGGACTACGAGCTGGTATCCGGAGGTACTGGACTGGTGGTTTCCGAGGTGGCTGACCCGGTGATCGATACTTTCCAGGACGGGGTGGTGCTGGATGTGCGACCGGTGATCTCTGCCGATCGCCGTTACATCACCGTCGATGTGCGTCCGACTTTGGCCAGTCTCATCAATGGTGTGATCTCTACGGTGACCATCAGTCTCGGAACCCTCAACAATGCAGCAAGCCTGGTGGAAATTGATCTGCCCGAGATCTCGCTGCAGCAGGCGTTCACATCGGTGACTGTCCCCGACGGTGGGTCTGTATTGCTCGGCGGATTCCGAAGCCTGAATCAGATGAGCCACAAGTCACAGGTGCCGATTCTGGGTAACATTCCGATCCTCAAGAATCTGTTCCGGAGAAAGGCTTACTTGAACGAGAAGAGGAGTCTCTACATCCTCATCACCGCCAAGATTATCGACCTGCGCGCTGAAGAGCAGAAACTCTATAACTGATTCGAGTTAGAATCGTCGGATGAGCAGCCTGGAGTTGCCACTGGAGTCGGGGGTCGTATCCCAGGTGTTCGCCTGGATACGACCCTTGTTTCTTGTCAGGAAGGACACCCAATGAGTGAAATCAGGGCAGTCTTTTTCGACATCGATGGCACCCTATTTTCCACCTCTGAATTTGCTTCACGAGCGCGTGAGGCGAGCGTGGATGCGATGGTCGGAGCCGGCCTTCCCGTTTCTCGGGAGGAGTTGCTCGAAGAACTGGCAGAAGTCGTGCTGGAGTTCTCATCCAACTACGAAAAACACTTCGACAAATTACTGTTGCGATTACCACGACGAACTCTGAAGGGACTAAACCCTGCAGTGATCACCGCAGCGGGTATCGTGGCTTATCACGATACAAAGACCCGGTTACTGGAACCATTCGTCGATGCTGTGGAAGTACTTCGTCGGTTGCGGCAGACCGAACTGTTGCTGGGAATCATCACTGAGGGCCTCGAGATCAAACAGGCCGAAAAGTTGGTGCGATTACGTTTGCTCGAGTTCTTCCAGCAGAAATCGATCTTCATCTCTCATCAGGTGGGGATTTCTAAACCCAATCCAAAATTGTATCAACGTGCCTGCATCGATCTCAATTTGCGACCATCGGAGTGCGTCTATGTCGGAGACAACCCGCTGATGGACATCGATCCCGCCAACGAGATTGGTATGATCACGGTTCTGGTCCAGCGTGAAGACCGATTCAGGAATATCGTGGGGCAATCTCCGCCCGATCACATCATTCAAAACTTCTGGGATCTTGCCGAGGTGCTGCGTGAATGCGGTGTCGAGGTTCCGGAGGTGCTCTAGATGACTCTCATCCCCGATCTTTCGATGGTGGTCCCGGTTCGTGACGAGAGGGCCGGAGTGGTCGATCTGATCACCCAGTTGGTGCCTGCTCTGGAAGAATCGAGAATCGATTCCTTCGAAGTCATCCTGGTCGACGATGGTTCTCGTGATGGCACCGGTGAAGTCCTGGAGCAACTGTGCGAGGCGGACCATCGCCTCCATTGTGTGCGCCTTCGCCGACCCTTCGGCAAGGGGGATGCTCTGGGCGCAGGATTCGATCAAGCTCGTGGAAGTTTGATCGCCACCATCGATGCCGACCTTCAGGAGTCACCTGAGGAATTGGATCGGTTTCTCAGTGTCCTGGAACAAGGAGCCGATATGGTCATCGGCTGGCGTCACCAGCGTAGAGATGGTGTCGGCAAGAGGATCTCCTCCTTCCTCTACAACAGAGCGGTCCGTCTGGTCGGAGGACCGCCTCTTCATGACGGGAACTGCGGATTCAAACTGATGCGTAAGGAACTGGCTCGCGAATTGCCTCTCTCCGGGGGGCGATTCCGGTTCATGCAACTGGTGGCCAATCACTGGGGGTATCGGGTGC
>DUAN01000131.1:7425-23030 GCA_012960845.1 Planctomycetota bacterium
AATTCCCACTTCGGTCCGTTGAGAGCTTTTTCTGCAGCGTTGGATCTGGTGGTGGTTTTGGCGCTGCTGCAGGGGCATTCCCGTCCTGGGATCTTGTTCCTGAAATGGGGACTGGTTTCGGCCCTTCCCGGGAGCGTGATTCTGGCCTTCATCGCCTATCTTAGAATCTTCGAGGGATCGATTCAGCATCGATTTCCGTTGCTGGCGCTGGGAGTGATGCTGGTTCTGGCGGGACTCCAACTGTTGCTGGCAGGAGTGATGGCGGAATGGATGGGCGCGAAGGAGCGTAGTCGGCCCGCCTACCGAGTCGACAGATCCAGGCAAGAAACACGGGAGCATCAGCAGTGATTCGATTGCCCGCTCTTCGGGTTCTCACTGCTTCCTGGCCAGGGCTTCGGGAACCGTCGCGGGCACGGTTCATCCGCGATTTGCACCTGGATCTGGCAGCCGACTTCGATACCGAGGTCGTGGCCCCTCGAATTCATGATGAAGATCCTCTGGAACAGATCGATGGGCCACTGAAGGTGCGTAGATTTCGCTACCGTTCTGAAGGCAGATCGCCGAGGCAAGGAGAGATGAGTCTGCGGGCGAAAGTCTCCTGGATGCAAGGGATGCAGGGTGCCGCGGGTCGCTGGAAACCGTTGACGCAACCATCAGTGATCCTGACCCACTGGGCGGTTCCCGCCGCTGCGGTGGCCCGTCGTAATGCACGACGGTTGCGCTGCCCATACGTCGTCTGGTGTCATGGCTCTGATGTCCATCGATACGGCCGTACCGCACTGGGCAAGACCCTGCTGAAACTGGGTTTGTCTTCCGCAGATCGGATCCTGGCTGCCAGCGATGAGATGGCGAAGGAACTTCATGATCGCCATCGCCTCACTGGTGTTCAGGTGCTTCCTGTCGGCATCGACCCCGAGTTCCTTGAAGCTCCCCGGTCAGCGGCTCCTGCCTATCCCATTCGCTTGCTCTGGGTGGGAGAGCGGATCGCATCGAAGGGGTATCTGCGGGTACTGGAAGCGGTTCGAGAAGCGGTCCAGCGAGGAGCTTCGCTGTCGCTTGAGGTGATCGGCGAGGGACCTCTCGAGCGCCTCGATGATGTCCAGCGAATCGATGTGCGTGGGAATCAATCGATTCCCGAGGTGAGAGCGGCAATGGATCGAAGTCATCTCCTGCTACTGCCCAGTGACTCCGAGGGAACACCCCTGGTGATTCAGGAAGCGATCGCCCGGAACTTGCCGGTGGCTGCGACTCCTGTGGGAGGGATCCCTGCGCTGTACTCTGGCAGTGATGGTTGGTTTGCCCTGCAGGGAGATCGAGATGAGGAAATCCGTGAGTCTCTCGCCGGTTTACTGGTTCAACTCGCTGCTGATCCTCAATCTCTGGTGAGCGCCAGGCAGCAGCTCGAGAAGCAGGACAAGGATCGGTTCTCCCGGCGCCGCTGTGGAGATTCGATCAAGGCGGTTCTTTCGGAGGTGTTGCGATGAGCCAGCGACTTCGATGTGGGATTATCGTTCTCGCATGCATCGCATCGGTACTGGTCTACTTCCCTGTCCTTGACGGGGAGTGGGTCTTCGATGATGTCCGATTGGTCGAGAAGAATGAATGGCTGTGGAGATCCTTCGATGGAGTTTCAGAAGAGCTGAGTCAGTGGTGGACTGTGGTCTCTGAACCCGATCCCTCGACCGATCAGGTGCGCGTCGGCTTTCGACCGTTACGCTTTTTCTCCTATCGGTTGGATGCCTTGGTTTCGATGAAACTGGGTCTCGAGCGGGATCAAGCTTCGGTGATTTTCCACCTGCATAATCTGCTCCTCCATGGTTTGTGTGCGGCCCTGCTCTACTTGCTGGCGTTTCGACTCCATCCTCCAGGGGGACACTTCACTTCCTTTGCCGTGGCGATGGCGTTCCTCGTGCATCCAGTTCAAACCGAAGCCGTGGCATGGATCTCCGGTCGAAGAGATGTACTGTTCACAGCGGCCTACCTGGGAGCCTTGCTGCTGGCTCTGGGCGGGGGAACCAAGCCCGGTTGGGGCCGGGTGCTGCTGGTGGCACTACTGGGGGGGCTTTCGATGGCCGCCAAGGAGATGGCCGCCACTTTGCCACTGGTGCTCCTGGCGTTGACCTGGATCGATCCTGAGGGACCAGCCGATCGGGGACAGTGGCGCTACTGGAGCCGTATGTGGATTCCTGTGACGCTGGTCATCCTGGCGATGTCGATCCGTATCCTGTCGATTCAGGATCCCGGTGCCGGGGCCAGCTACTGGGGAGGGTCTCCGTTGGCGACACTGATGACCGCCGGGCGGGCTCTGATCTGCTACGTCGGCCTGTTTCTCTGGCCGGTCGGATTGTCGGTCGATTATTCACACGCAGCGTTTCCCGCCTCGACTGGCTGGCTCCAGCCCTGGACTACTCTGGCGAGCGGGTTACTGGTGGTGGGAGGACTGCTGTACTCATGGCGACGCTTTCGTCAGCGAGCCTATCTGGCCGCAATGGTCGTGCCCCTCTTCATCGTCTTGCTTTCCCCTGTCCTGCAGATTTTTCCTCACCCTGAACGATTTGCGGAGAGGTTTATCTACTTGCCGATGGTCGCATTACTGATCCCGTGGGCTGCCATGCTCTGCTTCTTCGAGGGACGAACCCCGGGTTCGAGGATCACCATTGTGGTGGTGCTGGGGATCTTGATGACCTTGATGACTCGGGATCGGCTGGTCGATTGGGAGGGCCCCTATCCCCTCTGGAGCAGTGCCGTGGCGGAGCAGCCCGACTGTGCACGTGCCTGGTTTGGGCGGGCTGAAGCATCCAGAAATCGCGGCTGGAAGTCGATGGCGGTCGCCGATCTTGGCCACACCATCGAGATCCTGACCGAGCAATCGCGCGATCGATTGCAGCAAGGGATGTATCTCCAGGCGTTGCAGATTCGAGCCGGATTACTCGCAGAGATCGGCGGAGCTGGAAATTTGACCCTGGCGGATCAGCACCTCAACATCTTACTGGCTGAAGAGGATACCGATGGGACCGCAGTTGCTCTGCAGCAAGCACCGCTGTACGAGTCTCTCAAGGTCAAGGAGCGGCTGGGAGACTACCCCGGGGCCCGAGATGCAGCACTACAACTGGTGCTCCTCGACCGGGTGCAGGACCCTGTACGTCTCGATGCCACCCTGTATCTGGCCGCGACCTCGGAGTCGGAAAATCGAACCCGTTACTTCGAAGAAGCGAGAGCACTGGCGGACCAGATCAGTGGAAGAGCCATCTCTCGTGTCGAGTATCAGGCGGGAATGATGGCGCTGGAGGAGAAGAACTTCGAAGAAGCGCTGGCACGATTCGATGAGGCGCTTCTTCATCTCGATGAGGAGGGGCGTCGAAGTAGTGCTCTGTACAGGAAAGCAGAGGCTTGGCTGGGGCTCGGAAAATCGACCGAGGCGCGTCAACTGCTGACTCGAGTGCTCGAAAGTGATCCGACACATCTTCCCTCGCATCTGTCACTCGGCGAACTTCTACTCTCCACCGATCAGATCGATGCCGCTCTGGAACACTTCCGTACCGTGTTGAAGGTGGTGCCGGATAATCGACAGGCGCTTGAGGGCATCCAGCAGGCGGCGATTCGCAAGAAGTTGAAGGATGGCACGGCACCGGCTCAGATCGATACGACTCGCATCACTGCGCTTTCGATGCTGGCAGATCGGATGCTCGGGAAGGGGCAGCCGGGTAAGGCTCGCGAAGCCTTGGTGGAGGCGCAGAAACATGCAGAAGGCCCGGCCGAGAAGCAACGCCGCATCGATCTGATCCTGAGAGTGGCTCGACTGGATGCCGGACAAAAGGATTGGCCGCTGGCTCTCGTGGGTTACCGTGACCTGCTCGAGCGAGTCGAGGTGGTGGGGCGAGGAGCCTTCATCCTGGAAGCAGCAGAGGTTTTCCGACAGGTGGAGGGCGCTGAAGCCGCACTGAAGATGCTGTTGGATCAGCAACAAGTGGGAGTGGAGGAACCGCGACTGTTCCGCCAGATCGGTGCGATGGCTCATCAGGCCGGGAACCTGTCCGAAGCGGCAAGGTGGTACCGTAAGCATCTGCTCGAAAATGAAGACGAGGATCCTCAACTCCGCTCGAGAATCGAAGACGCGCTGAAAGCGGTGGAGAAGGGCGAGCGTCAGGATCAGCAATCCGAGGAGGGATCGCCTTGACCGCCAATCGGCTACTCGCACTGGTGGGAACCTCGACCATGATGCTGGAGGTCTTACTGGCCAGAAAACTGGGTACGATTCTCGGCAGTGCTCTCGATGGGGTGGCACTGGCAGTGACGGTGGCGTTGGCCGGATTTGCCATCGGTCAGATCTTCTCCGCTTCGGTAAAGGAGCGCAGGTCGGTCCCGGCGACCTGGTGTCGCATCGCGCTGCTCGGTTGTGTCGTTTCGGTGGTGTGGGTCGGTTACCTGTTGCCCATCTTCATCGAAGGTTTTGAACTGGTCTCGACAACTCTGGGTAAAATCTTGGTTTCCTTGCCACTTCTCTGTGCTTCGATCCCCCTTGGAGCTGCGGTGACGAGCGCATTTCGAACCCATTCATCGGAAGTGATCCAGCGATCTTCCTCCGGAGTCGCAGCCATCGATCTGGGAAGTGCACTGGGAGCCATCGTGACTCCAGTGCTTCTGCTGCCGTTACTGGGAGTCCACGGAACTCTGGTGATGAGCCTGCTGCTCCTGGGACTGGCTTCGTTGCCTTCTGCACAAGCGACGCCGACCGAGTCGGAGTTGATCCGGCAAGATCGTCGAGTGAGCAAGCGAGCCACTCTGATGGCGACCTGGGTCGGATTCATCTCACTGGCGCTACAACTGGGTTGGGTTCGAGTGCTCGGTGAAGTACTGGGTTCGAGTTTGCTGGTGTTCGGGATCTCGACTGGAGTTTCGTTGCTGGGCGCCGCAGCGGGAGCACTCTTGATGCCGGAAATGCGCAAGAAATTTGGTGAGGCTCGCTTCCTCAGAGTCGCCTGGTCTTCCTGGCTGATCTCTCAAGGTCTCTCTTTGCTGCTGATTTCCTGGAGCCCATACTTCTATCTTGCTGCCATTCGATGGGTCGGGGAGAACCAGGGGGTCACCCTGGTGGTGATCAAGTCCTTGCTGTTGATGGGAATCCTCGGATTGCCGAGTTTCTGTTGCGGACTGATTCTCCCCTCGTTGATGGTTTCCCATGGGCAAGTGGGACGACTCGATCGCGGTGCCGGGTACCTGCAAGGATTCAACCTGTTGGGATCGATGATCGGGGCCAGCATCGCTGCGTTCTGGATCATTCCTCAATATGGCCCCCTTTGGCTCTTCGGTGCCTGCGGATTCGCTACACTGGTGGGCGGGCTGCCGCTGCTACGGTCCGGCCACGGCGGAGCCGCTTCTTCCTACCTCTGTGGAGCGCTTCTGCTGGCGTCCGCATCTCAGTTCTGGGATGCGTCGTTGCTCGGAGCGGGGGTCTTCCAGTGGTCTCGCTCGGAGATCATCGAGGGCACGGCGCTTTCTGCGTGGAAGAAACGGGAAATTTTGACCAGCGTTCAGGGTCGTCTCGGAACCGTACAGATCGAAAGGGACTTTCTCCAGAACACCAGTTACCTGCGAGTCGGTGGACGGATCGAGGGCAGCGTGGCCATCGATTCTTCGATGCCTTCGATGGCCGACCTGCCGACCGAGGTCCTGTTGGGACTGTTGCCGAGTTGGGTCGGTCCCGGGCGGGGAGATCTCTTCATCGTCGGGCTCGGTGGGGGCACTACCGTCGCCGCCGCTGTCTCCACCTGGACCGGAAAGATCGTCGTTTCCGAGATTGAACCGGCGGTCAAGGATGTGCTGCTCTCGAGTGCCGGTGAGGTCGCCTTTCCCACCGAACACTGGGCATTACGGGGTAAGAACTCCCCCAGCATCCGGATCCAGGATGCCCGGGCGCTGCTGGCTCGAGATCCACGTCTGTGGAATGCCATCGTGATCCAGCCATCGGAACCGTGGTTGCCCTGGTCTGCGCCACTTTTTGTTGCCGATTTCCACAAGTTGCTGAGTCGTCGGATCACTGCAGATGGGGTGGTGATCCAGTGGCTCCAGCTGTATCGCATCGGAATTCAGGAGTTTGCTGGGATCCTATCTTCCTTCCGCAAAGCGCTCGGGCCGGTACAGATCTGGCGTCCACCGGGTACTGGAGAGGTGATCCTGGTGGCTGGCAATCCAACCTCGACGGCTACCCGGGATGGTTCGGAGGCGATCGACGAGGTGTGGCAGCGGGTCGGCTCCTCTGTGGCCTTCCCTCAGCAGCCGTGGCTCGACGATAGAGCGGTGGGGTACTGGCTCACGCAAGCGGGGGGAGGAGACCTGCCACACCTCAGGGAGCGTCTAGAGCACAGGCTGCCACTTCTGGGGGAATCCGGGGTCGACCATTCCAGAAGGTTGCTGCAGATGCTCGAGGAGGCGCGTCAGGCGATCCTCGAAAGACCCAAGAATTGACGGAAATCCGCCCCAGAACAGTGGATGGCCGTTGACAGGAAATCCTGCTGGAAATAGGATCCGGGCTTCCGTTCGACCTTTTCAGGGTACTGATCCAGGCGGATCCTTTCCCGGTCGGTGACTACAGGTCGAGCGTATTGTGCAATTTCAGATCGACATGACCTCGGATCAGAACGGGTCGGTCCGGTGCCGGTCGGTACCGTGGCGACTCTCTAGGTGGAGAAGATGCAAAAATACAGTCCTCAGCGCACATTCAATCAGCGCAAAGAAGATGTGGTTCGTCAGTGGTACCACGTCGATGCTTCCGAGGAGATCCTCGGGCACATGGCGGTGGAGGTCGCCCGCATCCTGATGGGCAAGAACAAGCCGACATACACCCCGCATGTCGACGGGGGCGATTTCGTCGTCGTCACCAATGCTCGCGAGATCCAGGTCTCCGGTGAGAAGCGTGACAAGAAAGTTTACTACCATCACACCGGTTACATGGGTGGTTTGAAGAGTAACACTCTCGGCTGGATGCTCGACAAGAAGCCGGAAGAGGTGATTCGTCTGGCGGTTCGAAGGATGCTTCCGAAGACTCGTCTGGGTCGCAAGATGCTGTCGAAACTCAAAGTGTTCGCCGGAGCCGAACATTCGCTTCAGGCTCAGGAGTCACACTTCGAGAAGGTCGAGTTCACATCCTCAAGGATCAAAAAGAAATCATGAAATAACCGCTCCTGGCCAGAGGGTCAGGGGTTAGCAGGAGGAACGCTTTGGCGAAGCCGAACGATTATGTCTGGGGCGTAGGACGACGCAAGACTTCCGTGGCACGGGTCCGCATCCGTGAAGGAAGCGGCAAGATCACCATCAATGGCAAGGCTCACACGGATTATTTCCGACTCACCCCCGACCAGGTTCGACTCTCCGATCCGCTGCGTGCGGTCCAGGCGGAGGGATCGTTTGATGTCTGGGCAAACATCAAGGGCGGTGGGACCACCGGCCAGGTGGGAGCGGTGGTGATGGGACTGGCCAGGGCACTGGCACGAGTCAGCGAGGAGAACGAGGCTGCGCTGCGTAAGGATACCTTCCTGACGCGCGACTCTCGGATGGTGGAACGGAAAAAGCCGGGTCGCAAGAAGGCACGGAAGTCGTTCCAGTTCTCCAAGCGTTAAACCACTGATCGCGCTGCGACAAAGTAGCGTCTCGGACCGCAAAAAATCAGATTCAATAAAGGCACATCGGACAACCGATGTGCCTTTTTTCGTTTTGCACCGTTGGGTACTCACGATGGCAACGTAATCGCTGCACGAGCTGGATCGATCGGTCGGTGGTGGGCATCTTCAGTGGCCGGGGAGAACTGGGATACCGCTGAGTAGATCCATCGAGGAGAGTGACTCGAGGAGAGTGACTCGGCAAGATGAACTTGCGCAAGCTCCAGCGATGCCGGCAGTGCTCACTGCTCTGATGGTTGGTACCGGAGGTGGGACTCGAACCCACAAGACCCGAAAGTCAGCGGATTTTGAATCCGCCGCGTATGCCAATTCCGCCACTCCGGCCCGGTTCCTGATGCGCGAATTTCTCGCACACCGACATGGTAGGGGACAGATCGATCTCCGTCACCTGATCTCGTCGAATCGAGCAGGTGTCATCACAGGTGCAATTCATCGGGGGGTCGTAGAGATACCGGAGGTCCGAGAATCTCACGCCAGAGCAATCGATCTCGCAACTGATTCCTGGTCAGCGTCAACCGTTGCTTTCTGCCACGGCCCTGTGCCGCCGCGGTGACAGAGGAGAGCCCTGGGCCTGACCAGCTGTTTGCACTGGAGCGCTCTTTGACCCGGGCGTATGGAACCTCCGTCTCGCGGGAGGATCGACTCGTATCCATCAGTTCCTGGCGCAGTTGAGCGAGCAGATCGATGGGATCCTGCGGTGGGTCGAGGTGAGATCGTGGTTCAAGGCGCATCGCCGAGTGTGGGGGCGAGTGAGTGGCCACCGACGTCGGTGCTCCGGTGATCGGATCGCGGACCTCGACCCACCCTCCCCCCATCGGGGTGGGGGCCGGCGCAGAGGGACTGGTGCTTCCAGGTTGCACCTCGATCCACGCTTGAACATCCTCCTCCAGTTCAGCTCGGGTCAACTCGGCATCGGAGAGAGGTTCGGACCGAGGGTCGGACAGTGGTTCGGACAGAGGTTCGGGAAAGCCCCGTTGCCTGGCGCTAATACGAGCCGATTGCTTGAGATCTTCAGCGGATCGAGTGGCCAGCAGCTTCGCCGCCGCCTTCTTCTTCTTGCTCCTGGATTCCAGGATGTTCTTGAGCATCGGAAGAAACACAAACACCAGCAGGTAGATCCAATTGAAGTCTTTCATGGCTGCTCGACTCCGTTACTCGATCGGATCATCGTTAGAACCAACATCTTCATCCCCGATCGACTGCCGCATCGACGTATCGGCCTGAAGATTTTTCAGTCGATAATAGTCCATCACTCCAAGATTGCCCTGGCGCAAGGCTTCCGAGATGGCCTTCGGAACTTCTGCTTCGGCGAGGACCAGTTTGGCGCGGTTCAGGGCGATTCCTGCGATATTTTCCTGTTCCTGGGCTACCGCCAGGGCACGCTTCTTTTCTGCCATGGCCTGGGCGACTCTCTTGTCCGCTTCCGCCTGCTCTGCCTGCAATTTTGCGCCGATGTTCTCTCCGACATCGACATCCGCGATGTCGATCGACAGGATCTCGAAGGAGGTTCCAGAATCGAGACCTTTTTCCAGTACCATCCTCGACATCATGTCGGGATTGGCGAGCACGTCCTTGTGAGTGGTGGCGGAGCCGATGGTGGTGACGATTCCTTCACCGACCCTGGCGATGATGGTCTCCTCGGTGGCACCTCCCACCAATCGGGCCAGGTTGGTTCGTACCGTCACTCGCGCACGAGCACGCAACTGAATCCCGTCACCTGCGACCGCATCGATGGTGGTGCGAGCCTGGCCTGGGGAGGGGCAGTCGATCACCTTGGGGAGAACGCTGGTTCGGACGGCGTCGAGAACATCGCGTCCCGCCAGATCAATTGCTGCCGCCTGGTCGAAGTTGAGATCGATGTTGGCCTTATGAGCGGCGACCAGCGATTGCACGACGCGCCGTACGTTTCCCTTGGCCATGTAGTGCGCTTCGAGCTTGTTGGACTCCACATCCTTGACCCCGGCTTTGACCGCCATGATCAGGCAATCGATGATGATTCTGGGGCTAACTTTTCTCAGCCACATTCCGATGAAGGCAAAGACACTGATCCGGATGCCCGATGAGAGGGCCTGGATGTAGAGGCGTCCGAAGGTGATGAAGAAGATGAACAGCACCACGAGGAGGACAAGGATCAGGAACATGAACACGACGTTGAGCATGTCGCTGTCACCAATCTGCATGAGGATCAGCCACGCAGATGAGAAATCAAAGAGTTGGGTCATTTCTGTCTCCTGTCAGATGTGTATACACAATTGTTATTATTCATCTTGGGATTCTTCCGTCGACTTCCGGACGACGATTCGATTGCCATCCGATTGAACGATGACGACGGAGTCGCCCTTTTCGATGTAGCCGATATTGGCCACCACATCGAGTCGACGGCCACCGACCAGAGCGATTCCGGCGGGCCTGAGATCCGACATCACCAGTCCCCGTTGGCCTACCAGTGCTCTCGACGCACGAACGTCATCTCCGAGAGAATCTGCGCCATCGAGACTGGTCCGGAGACCGAATTTTTTGACCCAAAGTTTGAACAGAATGACGGTGTAGAGGACGGTGAATGCGACACAGATGACCGCCAGGAATTGGAAATCCTGAATCCACAACTCCCAGATGGAGTATCCGATACAAAGCACCGCTGCGATGGCGAGCACTCCGCCGCTGGGAATGAAGACCTCGAGGAAGAGCAGGATCAGGCCAGTGAGGCACAGGACCGAAAGTAGCCACCACTCCATCTTCAGGCCTCCTCGACCACGGGACGAACGACCACCCGGTTGCCCTCAACTTCGACCACTTCTACTCGAATATCCTTTTCGATGAAGCCTCCTTCGGAGACCACATCGATCGATTTACCCTCGAAGTCGACCTTGCCAGAGGGGTGTAGGTCCTGTATGGGAGATCCTTGCTGGCCGACTTGAAGTGTGGCGCCCTCGAATCCCGGGGAGGCGATGGCGCTATCGTCGGTTTCCAAAGTCGAGTGATCGATGATGGAACCGCTGCTCTTGGAGCGACTCGGCAAGATGTAAGCGAGGATCAGAAGCGTGAATAATCCAGTGGCCAGGCCGCCACCCACCTGCAACGTGTCCTTGCTCAACTGTTTGAGACTCAGCACATCCTCGACAGGTTGATAGCACAGTCCCAGCGAGACACAGACGACCACCACGCCGAGGATTCCCGAGATGCCGAAACCAGGGATCACAAACAGTTCCAGCGCCAGCAGGACCAGTCCGAGGCCAAACAGCGACAACTCGATCCAGCCGACATTGCCATCGGCATAACTGATGAACAGGAACAGGGTCAGGAAACCGAGCGAAAGTGCGGCTCCGAGGCCCACTCCCGGTAGCTTGAATTCGATCACCAGAGCCAGAGCGGCTCCGAAGATCAGCAGGAATTTGATGAATCTGCCCCAGTCGCGGAAGGAGTCGAGAGCGAATCCACCCGGATCACCGATCCTTTGTTCTCCGAGGGCCTCACCGGCCTTGAGTGCACGCATCTGAGTCAGGCCGAAATCGGTCAGGAGTTGTTCCTGGGTCAGGCAGATGTGGGAGATGAATCCGTACTCGAACGCTTCCTTCTCGTCGATGGTGAGGATCTCACCACGCTCCACGATGCGCTGTTTCTGGGCGGAGTTGCGCTCCTCTTCCGGCAAGTCCTGGTACTCCTGTTCAGTCAGGTATCGGGTGCGTCCGTTGGCGGTTCGCACTTGCAGCACCGAGATCTCCTTGGTGACCATCGCCTCGGCCAGGGCGATCGGATATCCGCGATCTCGCGCCCAGCGACGCATGTCGGCCCTGACGGTGGTCTGGATCTTCTCCGGCAGTTCGTTACCAAAGATATCGATCGGCTGAACATCGCCGATGCGGCTGTTGTCTCCCATCACCAGGTGGGTGCACGCCAGAGCGACCATGGTGCCGCCGCTATAAGCTTGCTGACCGTTGGGTACCCAGCCAAAGGTGGTGATGTCCTGATCGGACAGATTGTCGATCGATTCTGCCAGCCGTCGACTGGCCTCGATGGTTCCACCGGGAGTGGAGAGCTGGATGATCACGATTCGAACTTCTCGTTCGACCAGCAACTGGATGGTGCGATCGAAGCGTTTGACCACGTCATCGTCGATCTGCTGATCGATGTCGATCACCACCGCAACATCACGGAGAGATGGCTCTGCCGGCTCGGATGCATCGGGAAACTGCAATGCCAGCAGATCCGCACTGATCAGCATTCCGATCAGCAGCAGAAAAAGTCCATGGGAGAGAGTGCGGATCCGCTCCGAGATCGGGATGGAACGCTCTCGTGACCCGAACTTACGGGATCTGTAGAAGATCAAGTCGGACTCGCTTCCGTTGCTGCGGCCTGCGGGGTGGGCCAAACTGGCACGTCATTGTCGGGAGTGGGCTTGCTCGAGGCAAGGGTAGAGTTCTACATCGGCTCAATTTCATCGCGGGTGGCGGCCCAGGGATGATCGCTCAGCCGAGCGGATGTGGGTCGGTGGAGAGGTACGAATCAATCTTCGGGGCGATCCAGGCCGCGATGATGGCGACCAGTCCTGCGGTCACCGCTCCCGTATAAACATCCATGGTGTAATGCGCTCGCAACAGGATCACCGCAGACATCTCGAACAACGCGACCAGCAGGGCGGGGATCCACCAGAGGGAGCCTCGCCTCGCCAGTTCGATGGCACCGAGGCAGGCGATGGCGGTATGGCCCGAGAAGAAGAAGTCATTGGCCACCTGGTAGGTGACCAGCAGCGATGGAAAGCCGGGATCGTGCCAGATCATCCCGGCAGGGGCGGGAAGTGGGCTCAGCATCTGACAGATCTGACGCAGGGAAAACAGCATCAGAAGGGCCAGGAAAGGTCGCATGGTGCTGCCGAAGATGGAGGAAGCGATCAGGTAGATCGCCAGCAGATCGATGAAGATGGAACTGGTGATCAGCAATCCATCCGCCAGTGCAGGTTGGTCGCGCAGCGCCTGATGGCCAGCCTCGGTCGCCAGGAACAGACCGTCCCCTTCGGAGAGGATCTGTCCCGCCAGTGGGGAGCCCTCCGCCATCGGCCTGGAGCCGAGTAGGGACTGGGTGAAGAACCACAGTCCCAGGGCGCAGACGACCAGCACTACCCGTTTCCAGCGATCGGCACTCCACTTCATCCTGCCGTCCCATCCTTCGACAGTCCCAGAGCGGCCTTCAGGCTACTTTCGACCTGTTGCATCAACAGATCTTCTCCTCGAACTTTTTCTGCCGGCACCTCGATGGGGTCGCAGACGTGCAGGGTCACTCGCTGTGGTGGGTAAGCGCGGGCGACATCGGTCAGATCCTCCTCGAAGCGCTCGACCGTCTCGAGCAAGCGTTCCACCGGGGAATCCTCGGAAAGATATCCGCGCGGATAGAGCGACAATTGCTGCGCCAGGGAGAGGGCTGAAAACTGTTGCCAGCGTCGTTCCCTCTCGCTGTCCTCGATGTCACCCGAGACCATCCCCTTGAGGATCACCTGGCGCAAGTTTTTACTTCTCTTGACCACGCCACCGCTCTGCGGCCCGTCGAGCCACTCCTCCTCCAGCGGGTGCAGCAAGTGATCGATCAGACGATCGACCCGGGCAAAAAGGTCGCCGCTCTGGGTGGCTCCGAGGTGCTCGATCTCCTTCAGTCCGAGCAGTGCCACTCCGACACGGCGGATCCGCTGCAGCAGGTCCAACTGCTGCTGTGGCGCCCAGGAGAGCCGCTGTTCGATCTGCGAGAGGACCGGCTCCAGAGTCTCTTCGATGTTTCCCTCGAAATGATATCGAAACGCCAGGGGAAAGATGACCACCTTGCCGCCGTCGCCGGCCGCTCGCTTGCGCGCGGCACCGCGGGCGATGGTCGAGATTCCCTCCATCAACGGGTTGAGTAGATCATTGGTGCGGGAAACTGCTCCTTCAGGAAAGATCACCAGTGGGCGCTCCGCTTTCTCGAGGATCTCCATCGCACACTGCAGTGACGCCCGATCCATTCCCTCGCGATAGATGCTGAAGGCTCCCATCATGCGGATGACGAACCTCTGTAACTTCCCTTCCATGAAGATGTGCCAGCTGGCCATGGCGTAGAAGAGAGATCGGGTCGCCTGGCACAGGGGATAGAGGGCCATCGGATCCGCCGGACGTGGATGATTGGGTGTGATCAGAATTCCGTGACCGGCATCGATGGCGGCTCGTATTTTATCGGCACCATATACCTCGGAATCGACGATCCCGTAGCGCTGGCGCATCAGTCGAGGAATCAACAGTTTTCCGAACAATCTGGGCAACAGGCCACCTCGGTGGGGCGGCACGAACTGGTAGGGCTGAGCGACTACGACTTCTTGCATGAACCGCTCCGATCGATGGCACATCACATCGAGTACAGACAAAACATCGAGTACAGACAAATGGAACTGAAAAGGATGTACATCGGAGTGGTCCCGCTGGACAGTACTGATCTCATGACCACTGCTGGGGGACCAGCGGGGTTGAATCTCCGATAAATAGCAAACAGCGCACTCCTCCGGTCGAGATCACGGCAATTGTGACCAATCGAACCGTGTCAGAAGACATCATGAGGGGGTAGCGTTTGGCCGCATCTGCGTCAGCATGGGGGTCACTTCACTTCGAAGGAGATCTGGCTTCGACGGATCGCTCACGGAGGAATGATGAACTTCCATGGCCTTGCGCCAGTGCTGGCTTCTTTTAATTACGATGCGTCGATTCCACACTGCGTGGTGGCGTTCATCGTGGTCATCGCGGTGATCCTGCAACTTCGCCACAAGAGGGTCTGGGTGGCGTCTACCCTCGCTGCACCGATCGGAGGCGCTGCCACGGCGCTGGCGGTCGAGGCGGGCAGTGGTGACATGACCGGATTGATTCTGCTGCCGATGTCGCTCTTCTGTGCCGTCGTCTCGGCGCTGGTCGCTGGTCTGCTGGCGCGTTTTCACGGCAATCGAAATCGATCATCGAAGGGGGATCCGTCGCCATCTGTCGATCCTTGATTCCAGCACTCTCCTCGCCACCGATCGGACCGCCATATTTGCCGATCTATTCATGGTTCAAAAAAAACGCCCCATCGTCGTCAGACGAAGGAGCGCATCGGTTCAAATTGGTGGAGCTGAGGGGGCTCGAACCCCTGACCTCCTGACTGCCAGTCAGGCGCTCTCCCAGCTGAGCTACAGCCCCAATATCGATTCTGGTGCGTCGATCCCGGTACGATCCTTGAGATCTCCAGCAGGCAAAAGCATAGCCCGACCGTTTCTCGGGTCAAGGGAACCGATTGTCGAGGCGAGTCCGAGGGCCTAGGATCAGCGCTTCTAGCGGCTCAGCAATGGTCACGAGAAAAGGCCCCGAATAGTCCCTGAATAGGCCCCCCAGGATCGAGGATTCGTTTGACCGTCGATCTGCATCAACTGGAACAGCGCTGGAGGGAGATCTGGCAACAGAATCCTCCCCGATCGCCGATTCGTATCACCCCCGCAGCGAGTGCGCCGGTCGCCGATCCACTTCCCGCTCCGCTCGCGGATCCACCGGCCGAGTCCGCTCCAGTAGATGCAGAGCCAGCGGCCACTCCTGAGGAATCATCGGGTGATGAGACATCGGGTGATGAGGCATCGGGTGATGAGACAGCCGGTGATGAGACATCGGGTGATGAGACAGCAGGTGATGAAACTTCGGGTGATGAGAAACGGCCGGAAGAAGGAGCCTTCGCTGAGGACTTGAACGGTGCGGACTCGAGTAGTGAAGAGCCCTCTGTTGAAGAACCCGTCATCGAAGAAACCAGTGGCGAACAATCGACCGTTGAAAAGTCGAGTGATGGCGCCGAGAGCGCTGACGACTGCCAAAGTGACGGATCTTCGCCGGACCTGGCGACGACAGCGTCGACCGATGATTTCCGCCCCTTCTACTGTCTCGACATGTTTCCCTATCCTTC
>DUAN01000132.1 GCA_012960845.1 Planctomycetota bacterium
TAAGAGAGCGACCGGAACCTCACAATCTTGCGACCCAGGGCAGGCTCCGGAGCGCTGCTTTTTTGTGCTGGCGTGGAGGTAGCCGACGATTCGCGACCCTCTCGGCCCTCTTCAGCGGCGGCCCGTACCCGCCCGGCCCCTGCCCCCAACAATTGCTGCCAACAACTGCGACCTCGACTCCACCGATGACTTCCTCGGATGTGGCAGTTACGACGGCTGTTGAGGCTGCCTTGCCTCTACCCTTTTGACCGATCCCGGCCGGGAATATGGAACTGGCTGAAAAATTGGTGAATATCTGACTCAAGAGTGTCCCATCCCTCCGCGAGTCCGGATGATTCCCTGTGCCTGCTCCGACACGGAGGATTCCAGGTTCCTGTCCACGATGGAGGGAGGAGTACACCGGATGACGAAGCCCAATTTCATGCGATACCGGTTGTGGATCGGTTGCTGGCTGATGCTGTGGGCCTCCGGTTGTGTTTCGGTCGAGCAACAAAGCCAGAGATACCAACAACTGGATCCACAGCGATACGTGATCGTGCATCCAGAGGGGCGAGAGACGGTTCCGGAATACATCGAGTTCGCTCGCTGGAAATCGCAACAGGGATATTCCATCGAGTGGATCCCCTTCAGCACCGCCGCCTCGCCGGAGCAGCGATTTCGCTCGGTATCGCAGCAGCTCAAAAAGAGACGCCCGACCGACGGTGACAGCGCATACTTGCTGATCGCTGCCACCGATGAAGAACTTCCGATGGGACCCTGGCAGCCTGTGGGTACCGATCTCACCATCCGTTCCGACCTCCCGCTGCTGGCGGGGCGGGAAGTTCTGGGCGGCAGGCTCGAGACCTCGGATTGGCAACCGGCCGTCGCCTTTCCTCCCACATGGATTTGCGGGCGCATTCCCTATGAAGACCCGGAGGTGGTAGCCGCCGCCCTGAAGTCGGCCCGCATCTTCCAGCAAAAACAGGGTCCCCGCAGCGCCCTCCTCGGTTCAGAACGGTTCGCCGTGGCCAGCGATGCAGCGCTGGTGATGGCGGGGGTGCGAAACGACCTGCAAGCACTCGACTGGAGCACTCATCTGTTCAACGAGGACCGGCCGCGGGATCGGGAACTGGATGAAATGACTGTGAACATGACCGCCACCACCAAGCATGACCAGGGCAAGACGGTCTGGAAGTTCAAGTTAAACTGGAGCTTCATCTCTTCCTGGAAGACCACATCGCCGGACCTCGTCTATGTGATCTCTCACTCCAGCGGATTCACCGACAATGGAATACGATACGTCGGCGCAGGAGATCAACTCTTCACCCCCCGAGCCTTTTTCTATTGGAATAATAAAGAAGTCAATCCCCTCGACGAGAAGCTATCCCCGGCAACTCCGGCGATCTTCCTGACTACCGGATGTACCATGGGAGATCCAGAGAACCCGATACTGGAACTGATGACAGTGAAGGGGTGGGCCGCCGCAATCGTCACGGGTACCCACAACACGGCACCGTTGCCACTCTTCGCGGCGATCCGCGCCGAACGCTCGGCGCCACTCTACTTTGCCGCAGGGCTGACCGTCGGCCAATCGCATCACGCCACCCTGAATGCCTATCTGAAGGATTCAAATTGGGATCCGGGAAACTGGCTGCTCTACCCGTGGGCCAAAAAAGCGAAGCTGCAAAATGTCCTGGGCCTGACGATTTACGGCGACCCATCGATCTCGATGGAGAACCGGAGTTCCGTTCAATAATCGCCGACCACAATGCCCCAATGACCACGATGCTCCACGGATGACTTCCTCGGCTGTGGTCAATTTCAGAGCCGCCCCTAGGCGTTGGTGACGTTCGAAGCGATCATGATGGATGAGGAGAAGGTGCATTTGTACTCCTTGAAATTGAGCCCGCTGACACACCAGTAATTGACAGTACCAACGATGAACAGGGGAGCAAACACGATGACGAGCCAGGCCCTCACTATTGTTTTCAGCATCTCGCTGGTCCTTTCGGGAGTGATGATCACCGGTGACGAAGAACCGGCAGCGTTTCGTGATCTTTTTAATGGCAAGGACCTGACCGGTTGGGTCGATGTCAACACCTCCGAGGAGACCTGGTCTGTTCGCGACGGGCTGCTGGTCTGCACGGGCCTGCCGATCGGCGTGATGCGGTCGACCGAGCAGTTTGAGAATTTCATCCTGCACATCGAATGGCGGCACATGGAAGCTGGCGGAAATTCCGGCGTCTTTGCCTGGAGCGAGGGGACCGTTCCCGAGGGGCGGCGTCTGCCCAAGGGGATGGAAGTGCAGATGCTTGAACTGGACTGGGTGAACCAGCACAAGAACAAGGAAGGGGTTGCGGCGCCGATCGCCTATGTCCACGGGGAACTGTTTGGTGCCAATGGCCTCGAGACGATTCCCGATAACCCCCGCGGCAGCCGCAGCAAATCGATTGAAAACCGCTGCAAGGGCAAGGGCGAGTGGAACGTCTACGATGTGGTCTGCGTCGACGGGGTGGTCAAGTTGTCGGTCAACGGTAAGTTCGTCAACGGCGTGCGCAAGTCCTCGGTCAAGAAAGGTTACCTGTGCCTGGAATCGGAGGGTGCGGAGATCCACTTTCGCAACATCCGCATCCTCGAACTGCCGCCGGGAATCATCACTCCCCAGGAGCAAGCCCCGCTGCTGGACGGCAGCAAATGACCGGCCTGTTTGGAGTATCGGGTTAGATGCTTCGGTTTCGGGATCAAACGTGAAAACTGATCGAGAAAGCCTCGATGGCTCGTTCTCCCGGTTCCAGTAATCGGAAATCACCGGTCATGCAGTGCGGGAGATGGTTGCCCGGTCCATCTTCGATCGGGCCATCGAGATGTTGGAATGGCGGTTTTTCTTTAACCCAAGTAGGTGAAAATGAAAATGGAGAGGGTGATGGGAATCGAACACAACGAAAAATCGTCTGTTCTCAACGGAACAGCCGAGGGGCCCACGCTTGAAGTCCTGCAACAACAATAACTACAACTGCAAGCTGCGGCCCAAATAAGCCCAAGGCGACAAACGCAAACATCATGGTTCGCATCAGGAACGACCATAGCCTCCACAAGGCAGGCGTCAATTCTGTGACGACTTGCCAGGGCCACCTTTGCCTTTAACCTATCTACCATGAGAAACCTTCTGCTACTGGTGATGGTTGTTGCGTTAGCGGGCTGCAACCTGATGTCCAGCCACTACTACAAGCCGTCGGCGAGCATCGGCAAGACCGTGCCACTGATGGTCAACTACCAGACCGGTCCTCGCGAAGGCATCTTCATCGCCAGGCCGTGGGGAGAGGTCTATGTGAGTCTGGAACGGGATGCTTCCAGGCTAATAGTCGCTTTGTACAGCCAGGAAGGTGAACCGTCACTCACGGGTCCCACACTAGAAATCGAAATCGGCAACGGTAAGAGGATATCACTGCCAGTGACGACGCCAGAAGTCTTAACGAACTATTTCCGAGGGCGTCATTGGGGCAGGGGATGGACCTACTTGCGCTATCAGATTCCGCTGCCGTCTTCTAGCACCAACAGCCAGCCCGTGAAGATAACGCTTTCGCCTTTCGAGGTGCATTTCAAGAAGGATCGATTCAAGACGTCGGAGATCGTCTTCCGCCGCTCATTCTCGACTCACCTGCTACCTATCAACTACTGATGTGCGTGATCCTGGGTACTGTGGGAGAACGACCAGGAAATAGAAAAACGCTTCTTCCCCATGGTGCACCGCTCGGCGCGAAGGAGTCCGTTGAACACTCCCGAGAACCTCGACCTGATCCTGCGTCGCTTTG
>DUAN01000133.1 GCA_012960845.1 Planctomycetota bacterium
AAACTCCACCGCCTCGTGAGCCAGCTCACGAATCAGGTCCGGCTGCTTCCCTGGCTCGACATGGAGTTCCTTGACGTGCTCGAGAGCTTTGCGCCAGTCGTCTCCATAACCCAGATCCTGTGCCGCTCGGACCATCTCCTTGCGACACCAGTCGAACTCTTGGCGGGCGATCTCGATCAGTTGTTCCGGGGAGTAAGCGATCATCTCGTGCTCCAGCATACTCATCAGTTCTTCGCGACCGACAGGATCGCCGATGATGGGTGGATCGCCCTCGTCATCGATGGCCATCACCTTGTTACGGATGAACTTCGAATAACTTTTGAGCGTCTTCTCCAGATCCTTGTACGGTTTTTCTACCCACCAGGTGAAGAGTGGATCGTAACCGGCATAGAATCGATACCAGCCCGAGAGGGTTCGCTGGAGACGGTCGACCATGCGTGAGGCGCGGTTTGCGACCGAGATCTCGAACACCTGCTCCCCTTCGCCACCCTCCTTCAGTTGCTTCTCGATGGTGGTTCGAGCTTCCTTCACTGCTCTATCCAGATCCGTGATGATGTTGGCGAGTTTCTTCCCATCGACCGGCTCCACCTGCCGCCGCTTCTCTTGCAAGCGTGTGATGACCTCCGCGAAGGGCACGAACGGGTCGATCTGTTGCTCCTTCAACTGCTGGTGATCCAGCGAGCGTAGTCGATATCGAAGGTCGTTTTGGAAGAGCAGGTGATCGACCTGTTGATCCCGCTCCAGGGCATCAAAATCGATGGCGTCGAGCACTTCTTGCCAGTGTTGTAGATATTCCCGCGTCTTCTCCGAAGCCATCTTTGACATCGGTGCGTCATAGAACCTACCGATATTCCTACGATCCGCAGAGTAGAGTTCAATCATGCCGCGCAGTTTCGGGAGGGTGGAATCGATCACTCCACCTGGATGTTGAGATTCGTCAGCGGCCAGCTCGATACTGGGGGATCTTTCTCCGGTGAGTCCATCCGGAACCGTTGTCACTCCAAGGACCAGGATCAAGACCATATGGGAGAGAGTCGAACTGATCATCGATGTACCTTTCTGAAGCCTGTGTAACCACTACAGTTTATGGGGATCCAGCATCGATACAACGACGCAGTGGCGAAGTGAGGGGCTGTAACTCGCAATCAAAATGAACAGGCAGTGGGAATCGACAGCAGTTGTTGTCGATCGGATCGATGAGAAAGGGGACGGAGCCTCGCTTCAGGCTCCGTCCCCGCAAGTTCACAATCGATTGCGGATGATCAGGCTTCGATCTTCTCTGCCTTCGAGGCAAACATGTTGGCAAACAGTGAGCCAAAGAAACCAGACAATCCCACGGCCACGTAGACATTGGGTTCCGTCACGACCGAGTTGACGACATACCAGCACGCCACCGCGATGATTCCACCGATGACTCCCGCGAACACGGCTCCTCCGAGATTATTCCCCATCACCCGTTCTCCCATCCACACACGGGGACTACCCCCGCATGCACAAACGGTAATGCAAATCGACCTTCCATGTCAAATCGACCAGCACGACTCAGAACTGGTTGGGACTGAAATAGTGGGTCCGAAAAGTTCGCTTCAGCGGATTTACCCTTACCTGAGCCACAATTCAGGCGGTATTCGTCACGGGGACGAACGCCATTCAGCCCAATGGAAAGGGGTCTCCATGACCTTGCCCATTCTCGGGACGAAGACGATTCTTCGTCTTTTCTCCCTCTCATTCCTGCTGCTCGCCCTGCTGCCCGCCACCACCCTCTACTCCCAGGTGTACATGAAAAACCTGGGCACTCGTGGAAGCGAACTCTCTCTCGAGATGACGCCGACCAGTGATGGAAACTACGTCACAGTCGGTCCCGTCACTCGACCTCCCGGTGCGCCACCTGGCTTTGACATTTACCTCAACAAGGTCAGCCCTGGCGGCACCCTGATCTGGACGCGTCAGATCCTCGAATCCAATGTGCAGGGATTCGGCAAATCGGTTCCTATCTCGGTGACGGAAACTTTTGATACCTCTGGCACTTCGAGTGGCTTTGCGGTGACTGGTATCGTCCGAAATGGAATGTCGATCGACGACCCGGTAATGGTGGTCACCACTGACACCGTTGGGATTCCCACCGGCTACAGTTCCTATGGCGGACCACTACCCATCAACAATGTCGGCATCGTCAGCGGTGCGGGCGTGAAGATCATCCAGATACCCGATGGACGACTCGCCATCTGTGGATCGGTCAGACTCGCCAACTCGGAGGGGCAGATTCCATTCATCCTGGTAGTATTCCAAAATCTTTCCCTTGATTTCATGAGGGTCTACGAAGATGACCGATTCCGCATTCCGGGAGCCAATCTGTTCGGATTCAATACCCGGGCTCACTTCGCAGACATCGAATATGTCGAAGAGTTGATCGACCCCAATGGTGTCGTTCTCCAGGAAGCAGGATTCATGGTGGTGGGATCCACCGGTCCGATGAACTCGAACTTCTCTGAAATCCTGGTGATGCGCACCAAGACCGATGGGAATCCATCTCAGGTGACACTACATGGCCCGCAACAGGTGAAATCGATCGGGACCGCTCTCACCATCACCCAGACCGGCAATATCGAAGTTTCCGGGCTGGTCATCCGTCCGCCAAGCCCGACCGGCGCACCCGCGATCCCACCGTCGACCCTGGTCCTCAAGTTGGAACCACACTTTCTCGGCACCATCGATCAGGATGAGTACCATGGTTTCATCACCCACAGCGATATTCGAGAAGTGGGAGCGGGTGAGTTCATCCTGGCAGGTCGAGATGCATACTCCGCGAACGGCGCTGTGCTTCGAATCAAGAATGATGGAACCGTGATCTTTGCCAATGGATATGGTGGTCCCCATGTGGAGATCTTCACCGATGTTCATGAGATCACCGGAGGAGATCTGCTCTCCAGTGGAATCACCACCACCTGGTGCAGAGGCCCCATCGACGAATACCTGACCAGAACTCTCGGCGATGGAACCGTCGTCGGGTGTAACTTTTACGGCCTCAACTACGCACACGTCGAACCAGTACACCCGGTTCGAGATACCTGGCTCCCATCGGAGTTACTCGACCTGGTCAGAGTCCACTCGCATGATCTCATCACCCCGGGCACACGGGTATTCTTGATCTGTCCGCTAATATTCCTTCCAAATATAGTATTGCCGATTCCCTGGGACTGGTTCAGGCGCGGCGACTTCACTCGTGATCTCCAGGTCGACATCGGAGACGCCATCGCCAGTCTTGGCCGTCTGTTCGGTGGTGGTCAGCCTTCAGTCCCTGAACAAGCGGCAGACTCCAACAGCGACGGAACCCATGACGTCAGCGATGTCATCCACACCCTGACTTACCTGTTCGGCGGTGGATCTCCTCCCGCGGCCCCCTTCGACGAGCCGGGCCCGGATCCTGAGAATAACCAGGGCAACATCATAGACCTCGCTGATCTCATCGATCCGCTCAATCAGTTGTTTCCGGAAGAGGCAGGAGTACTGGCGGAAGAGTGATTCCGGACCGACACAGTGCTGCTCTGGATCGGAAAGAGGCCTCGTCGGTACCACCGGCGAGGCCTCTCTCTTCTCAATTTCCCCACGATGCTAAACCCCGAGCAACTCGGGTAAGACCTCGGTCATCCAACGATCCGCTTCATCGGAAGATTCGGCGATGGCAATCACGTCGAACTTCCCCGACAAGGTCAGTGGCCCGACGTTGTAGAGCAGGAATTGCCCTTCCCCACTGCTGGCATCGAACAGGTG
>DUAN01000134.1:0-301 GCA_012960845.1 Planctomycetota bacterium
GCTCGATTTCAACGACTCCTGGAAGTTACAGCCGAGAATCGTTGAACGGCTCGGAACCCATCAGCAATCCCTCAGAAGAGATCTGGATCAGATGGGATTGCTCGCATTGATCGTTTCCTTGCATCCTGGAGAAGATCTCGAACAAGCGATCCAGAACATCCTCCAGACCGGTGCCACCGTCGAACTGGTGGAACGGGTCGGGACACATGACGAACTTTCCGTCATCACCACCCCCGAGCGGCTGCTGGCGCTCTCCTCCATCGAAAGTGTGCTCTTCATCGAGGACGCGCCCGATGTCACT
>DUAN01000134.1:373-2512 GCA_012960845.1 Planctomycetota bacterium
CAACGTGAACAACCAGGTGCCGGTCTATGACAATGGCATTCATGGAGAAGGACAGGTGATCGGCGTTCTCGATGGTCGGGTCGATCAGAATCATTGCTCCTTCCCCGCTGGCAAGATCGTCGCATACAACAGCACGGCGGGAGCCGATAGCCATGGAACCCACGTGGCGGGAACTGCTGCCGGCAATAACGGAGTCGACAATGACACCCGTGGCATCGCCTACGAGGCATTGCTGGTGACCAATACCGTTCCCGCTTTCACCGAAGCGGGAATCGTCGGTCGCCTCGATCTTCACCATGGGCAGGGTGCGCGCATCCACACCAACAGCTGGGGCAACGATGGAACCACCGCATACGACAGTCTCAGTCGTGGCTTCGATGTGTTCCTGCGAGACAACGAGGACAGTTTCGTGTGCCTTGCGGTGACCAACGGAGCGGTTCTCAGAAATCCAGAGAATGCCAAGAACCTGCTGGCGGTGGGAGCCAGTCAAGATACCCCGAGTGAGGCGAACCACTGTTCCGGTGGAGTGGGCCCCACCAGTGACGGGCGGCGCAAGCCGGAGGTCTACGCCCCCGGTTGCTCCACCCAATCTTCTCAGTCGAACACTGCTTGCAGCGTGGTCGGTTCCACCGGAACCTCGATGGCCTGCCCGGCGGTGTCGGGAGCTGCGGCATTGATACGGCAGTACTTCATCGAAGGCTATTACCCGAGTGGTGCCGCCAACTCTCCCGATACGCTGAATCCCAGTGGCGCACTGATCAAGGCGACCCTGGTCAACTCCGCCGTCGACATGACGGGGATCGCTGGATATCCATCGAATCTTGAAGGGTGGGGCCGGGCACGCATCGGAGATCCACTCTTCTTCGTCGGAGATACCCGAACCCTGGGCGTGCTCGATGATGTCCGAAATGCCAGCGGCATGAACACCGGGCAGCAGGCCACCTTCAACGTGAATGTGATCAACTCGGGAGAAGTGCTTCGCATCACATTGGCGTGGACCGATGTGGCGGCCACCGCAGGAGCGGGGTCGGCTCCAGTCAACGATCTCGATCTTGAAATCACTTCGCCGAGCGGATCACTGTTCCTCGGAAATGTCTTCGTCGGTGGGTCCAGTAGCACGGGAGGGACCCGCGATAGCATCAACAATGTCGAGCAGATCCACATCCAGACGCCGGAGACCGGATCATGGACGGTGCGCGTACTGGCCACCGCAGTCAACAGTGGCAGCCAGGGTTACGCTGCCCTGGTCACCGGCGGGATCCAGCTGGCCCCGCCCGATTGCAACAGCAACGGTGTTCCCGACGATATCGATATCTCCTCGGGAACCTCCACCGATTGCGATGGAAATGCAGTACCGGATGACTGTCAGGAGGACTGCAATCTCAATGGAGTTGCAGACCCTTGTGACATCTCGGCGGGTACTTCTTCCGATTGCGATGGAGATTTGAATCCGGATGAGTGCCAGCCCGATTGCAATGGCAACGGCGCCGCCGATGCTTGCGATATCACCGGTGGACTGGAAGTTGATTGCGACGGTAATGGGGTCCCCGATATTTGTGACATCACTACGGGTGCCATCGACTGTGACCTGGATGGAGTCATCGACAGCTGCCAGATCTCCGCCGGTGCTGCCGATTGCAATTTCAATGGCGCACTGGATTCATGTGATATCAGCAGCGGAGTCAGTTCTGATTGCAATGGCAATGGCACTCCTGATGAGTGCGATGCAGTGAGCGTGATCAGTTACTCGTCGAGTCCAGCCGCTCCAGTGCCGCCGCTGGTCAGCGATAACATCGTGGTGGCGGATGCCGGTGCGATTCTCGATGTCGATGTTGAAGTGAATATCACTCACGCCTTCGTCGGCGACCTGGTGGTCGATCTGACCAGCCCTGCAGGAACCATCGTACGGCTCCAGAATGAACTGGGGGGCAGTGCCCTCGATCTCATCACCACCTTCGATGATGAAGGTGCAGGAACGGTGCCCACCGAGCCGCTCAGTGGTTTCGATGGGCAGTCGAAGCAGGGCACCTGGACCCTCGCGGTGGACGATGTGTTCCCGGCGGCAGATAGCGGCGTGGTCAATAGCTGGACGCTGGTGATCGAGGCGCAGGGGGCGGGCTTCACCGATTGTAATTCCAA
>DUAN01000134.1:2549-3755 GCA_012960845.1 Planctomycetota bacterium
GGGACCACACCAGATTGCAACGGCAATGGATCCCCCGACAGCTGCGACATCGCATCGGGAACCAGTGTCGATGCCAACGGCAACGGAACTCCCGATGAATGCGACTCCGCCGACTGCAATGGCAACGGGGTTGCCGACGATCAGGATATCGCCAGCGGAACTTCCACCGATTGCAACGGAAACGGCGCCCCGGATGAATGCGACATCGCTGGTGGAAGCGCCGATTGTGATGGCGATGGCCTGATCGATAGCTGCGAACTGATCTCAGGTAGCGGGCTCGATTGCAACGGCAACGGAAACCTCGACAACTGCGACATCGCTTCGGGGACCGCCGACTGCGATGGAAATCTCGCTCCCGATAGCTGCGACATCGCCGCCGGAGCCAGTGATTGTGATGCGGATGGGATCCTCGACAGTTGCGAGCTGATCGCCGGCAGCGGTCTCGACTGCAATTCCAACGGCACGCTGGACAATTGCGATATCTCCAGCGGAGTTGCGACTGATTGCGATGCCGATGGAGCCATCGACAGTTGCGAGTTGATCGCCGGAACCGGTCTCGACTGCAATATCAATGGCACCCTCGACAACTGCGACCTCGCCAGCGGAACAGCGATCGACTGTGACGGGAATCTGATTCCCGATGGTTGTGATATTGCAGCGGGTGCCAGCGACTGCAATGGCAATGGTGCTCTGGATTCATGTGAACTTCTCGCGGGAACAGCTCCCGACTGCAACGGCAACGCAATCATCGACAGTTGCGACATCGCTAGCGGTGCAGAGACCGACTGCAACTCCAACCTGGTACCAGATCCGTGTGACATCAGCAGCGGAACCTCGACCGACTGCGATGGAAACCTCGCTCCCGATAGCTGCGACATCGCCGCCGGTGCGCCCGACTGTGATGGCGATGGCACCCCGGATGGATGTCAGTTGACAGCCGGCACAGCCTCCGACTGCAATTCCAACGGCACTCTCGACAGTTGTGATCTGGCGGCGGGAACAGCCCTCGATTGCAACGGAAATAGCACTCCAGACAGCTGCGACATCGCAGCGGGAACCAGTACCGATGACAATGGCAACGGCATTCCCGATCCATGCGAGGTGATCCTCTTCATCCGAGGCGATGGGAACAGCGATGCACTGGTCGACATCTCCGACGTGGTGTTCATGTTGAGTTTCTTGTTCCAGGGAGGACTCGATTCGATC
>DUAN01000135.1 GCA_012960845.1 Planctomycetota bacterium
CCAGCACCTGGAGGGCTCCGATGTGGGCGAGGCCGCGAGATCCACCCCCACCCAGGGCCACGGAAACTGTCGTCACTGCGACCCTCCCGCTTGCTTGCGAAGATCGACGATTCTCTGCTCCTTCAACTGGGTCTCCATTCCGAGTCGATCGAGCATCTCACTGCGTGGGATGATCTCGACAGTAGAAGGACGCACCTCCGCCGCATGTTGCACCGTGTTGGCGATCCACTCCTCGATTCCTTCCTCCCTCTTGCCCTCTGGCAAACTGATGGAGATTCCCATCTCATCGACTTCGAGGGGATCATCGTTTCTCTTGCTCAGTACCACTTGCCACTCGTCGATCCGTTCCGAGTCGGTGAGCAGGTCGGTGATGATGTTGAGATTCACCAGCGTTCCCTTGATCTTGGTCAACGACATGTCGGTCTGGTTCGATGCTCGGCTCAGATCGGAGGAAAACCTTGGCACCGTCCGACCACAAGCAGGACACGGCTCCCGTGTCATGCCTCCGTTGACCAGATCGCCGGTGCGATAGCGCAAGATCAAGGACCCTCGGCCATCGAGGGGGGTGTAGACCAGTTCCCCGGTGGTTCCGTCCGGCACCGGCTCGCCTGTCTCCGGGTCGACCACCTCGAACAGGTCGAGATCTGGATAGGTATGAAAGCCAGTCTCCCGCCCACCCGAGCACTCGATCCAGCACTTCTTCGATTCGGTAAATCCGAGCACGCTGGTGACCTTCGGATTGTTCGATCCATTCTCCCTCAGCATCGATTCCAGTTTCTCCCGGTAACCGACGGTGACGCGATCTCCACCGAGGAACACCACTTCGATGGAGGAGAGATCGCGTCCCTCCTCGATCCCCTGGCGGATCAAGTGGTAGACATACCCCGGGATTCCAGTCAGGTGAGAGGGCCTCATCTTTTCCAGCGCTCGCAAGATCCCCTCGGTCCCCATCGCACGCCCCCCCCCGGTATGGAGGGTGAAGATCTCGTTGGCGAGTCCAACACCATGCACCTGCCAGAAGGCCAGGTGCGGAGCGTATGGAAAGACGCTGACCAGGCGATCTTCCTTGGAGGCAATCCCGATCACCTCGCCCATCCGTTTGCCACACTCCTGCAAGATGTCGAGGTCGTAGCGACTCAGAAAAAAAGACGTCGGCAGTGCGGTTCGACCGGTGGTGAAAAAAGCCTGCACCGGTCGGTATTCGGTGCCGAGACGCTTGCGTACCTCTTCCTTGCCGTGGCGCAGCGCAGTCCACATCATTGCCGCCTTTTGCATCGGCGAGAGCACCTTGCGAATCGAATCTTGATCGGGCTGCAAGACAAAATTCTTGGGACGATCCGGGGCATCCGCAGTCGGTGCAATATCGCTCTTGGATGAGAAGGGGATCCGTTTCATGTCGTCGTAAGACTGCAGGGAATCGATGTCGACATCCGCCAGCATTTTCCGGTAGTGCGGATGGAACGGCATGATCTTCTTGCGCAAGTGCTGGCGCAGCAGTGCCATCTGCATCGATTCCAGTCGATTCCGATCGGGTTGGCCCCAGTTACGGGCCAGTTCTCCTCTAGGCTGATAACGCCCCGGCATCCCCAAGTCGGTCTCCTCTCTCACACTCCCACAGCTGCGGCTCACGCCCGCCAGCCAGCAGAAACCCCGGATCCGCCGCTAGCAACGCAAAGCGTACCATCCTCTGGCACTCACAATGAAGCCCAAATAGCCACAGATCCACCCCAAGAGGCGATTCGACGGCTGCCGGAGGAGCATCGTACTCTTCTTCGGGAGAAAACTGCTCGCCGGGTGAGTGTCTCCCTCGATTTCACCAGATACGGAAGGTATGCCATGACCCCCTGGAAGTTGCTGCTGGTTCTTTGCGGCATCGCAGGATTCTCTTTCATCGCCCTCGACGGACCTCGTCAGGTGCTGGAAGCGTTTCCGAATCTCCCCGAGGCCATCTCATCGGTGCTGCTCAGCGGATCCCCCTTCGACACCGTGCTGGCGATCGTCAGCCTGGTGCTGGTCAGCATCGGACTGATGCCGACGGGTCACTTGCAGGTCCAGCGGGGTGAGTTCCTCCAGGCGGTGTCCCTCGGTTGCGCCATCGTGGTCAGCGTCTGCCTGGCGCTGGCGATCCACTTCTCCGCAGGATCTGGCCCGGTATTGCCGGGAATCGTCACTTCGGTGGCCATCATCCAGGGGCTGCTGGGTATCTGTGCGGCGACGATTCTGGTGGTGAAGCAGGAGACACGGTCACTGGCCGGTCTCCCCCTCATCGCCAACTCGGGGCTCTGTGCCATCGCCATCTTCTTTGTCCTGGGCCCGGTCGCCTGAACCGAAGGAAATAAAAATGTTGTACTGCGACGATTGCGGATCGATCACTGACAAGAATCACGGGCCCGATGAGGGAAGCGTGCACTGCCCCCGCTGTGCGGGAGCGACCGAGGAGTCTCCGGCCACCAGTGGCCTGTCGCTACTCGACGAGCCCGCCTCCACCCAGCCAACGAGCAAAACTTCCACTGGCTTTGGCGCTCAGGATCTCGATCTCTACTCGAGCGAGACGATCGCCCAGAAGCGCCAGCGTAAGACTCCCACCGGGGAGACCAAGTTGCACCTCGTCAGTGACGAGGTCGACGATTTCTCGACCGAACCGGAGCCCCCAATCGAGTCTGTTGCTCCGTCCGACGATTCGACCACTCAGAATTTCACCACTCAGAATTTCTCTGCACCGCAGTTCCCTTCCGAGGAGTTCTCCTCCGACGATTCGGGATCACCGGAGTCCACCTCTGCGCGGTGGCGCTTCGAGTGCTTGGCCTGTTCCGGCACACTCAGCGTCGAACCAGTCACCACCCGCAGCAAGGTCGGTTGCCCTCGCTGCCAGACCAAGATGGTGCTCTCGCCCGACGGTGAAGTGACGTTGCCGAAGATTCACACATCGAAGCCGACCTCAGCACCGAGTGAAACCCCGGCCCCGCTCTTTGGCGGTGCCGAGACCTCTTCCGATCGATTCGAACAGTTCGAGACCAGTGATGATCTCTTCAGCACCACAGAGGATTCGACCCCCTCTCCCTTCACCACAGCCCCACAAGAGGGCGCTGTTTCCGCTCCCTCGATGGCAGCACTGAAAGCCGCCGGAGAACCATGCAACAGCGATGGAGAAGTCATCACGATGGCTCCCGTCAGCGACCCCGAGGTCGAGACCGCGGAATCGATCACCGATGCCCCCGAGTTGCCGCTGGAGTTCCAACCACAACTGGGAGTCGAGACTTCGCTCGGATTCCTCGATGAGGTGACCATCGCCGGAGCCACTTTCGAGCCCTTGGATGGGGAAGAATCCACTCAGGAGCAGGTCGAACCGTCCTCCTACGAGAATGGAACGACCCTGCAACCGGCCACCGTGGTGCTGTGGAGCGGGCTCTTTGCCCTGCCCAGCCTGGCGGCGTTGCTGATCACCCATGCCCCGAAGAGTTCGGCGCTGTGGGGTGTCATGACCCGGGCTGGAATCAGTTTCCAGACTCGCTGCGGCGAGTTGCTCGATCAACTGGCACCGTGGATGGGTAGTTTCTAGCGCCAAGCCAACTTGCACGATTCGCAGGGATCGCTACACTGCCCCGTTCGAGGACACCTCGAAAACGGGCGATTAGCTCAGTTGGCTAGAGCACTACCTTGACAGGGTAGGGGCCACTGGTTCGAGTCCAGTATCGCCCACCATTTCGAAACTCATACAGCGTTCGGTCTGACGACCG
>DUAN01000136.1:0-6391 GCA_012960845.1 Planctomycetota bacterium
GCCCAGCAGCAGCGGGACATGTTCCTCTCCCAGGGAGTCGAGATAGGCTTCGAGGTCTTGACGAGCACGGTCGACCCTGTGAGCGGTGGAAGCGTCGAGCGCTTGATCCCATTGCGTCTTGAGCAACAAACTGTCCAGTTGCTCGCGAATGGCTCTCATCTGTGGTGTCAGGGAGTCGAGTGGGGAGACCGCTGCCGAAGCGGAGGCTTCGCCAGTGTTGGTGGGCGGTGGTCCCGATCGATTTTCGTCGATCTGTTCAGCCACTCTCGTCGAGGGATTTCCGGTTTCCGGCGAGCGGGTCGGGATCCACAGGTATGCCAGCACCCAGCCGAGGGCCACAAGGGCGAGCACTGCGGGGATGGAACTGTGGATGCGACCGGATTGCTCGCACCCTCGAATTCCCCGGGGGGATACTGCCGACAGGCGATGAAGCGAAGGACCTACAAGGTTCGAATTACGGAGTCGGATCTGGCGCATTGGTTCCTGGCAGCATGATGACTTCGCAGTTGATGGTGGCCGGCTCATCGCCAAAGTTCGGGAAGTAACTGACTCCGCCGCCGATCGACACGACCCGGTCATCGACAGTGTTGAGGACACCATCTTCACCTGGAACAACACTCAAGGTGTGAAGCACCTTTGGCTGTGCCAGGGCTATCAGAAGGCTACCGTCGGCAAACCCATCGAGGTCGTCATCGGCGATCAATCCGTCGACATTGATGAAGGTGCCGAAGATTCCGGTCGGGTGAGTGATTGGATTGATGTCGCCGGTGGGATCCCAGGGGGGGTCATTCGCCGCATTATAGAACGGATCGTAGATGCTCACGCCGACGATTCCATTGGCACAGGTGCCCTGCATCAACTCGACACAGCCATTGGGCGTGGGAAGTTCGAAAGCTCCTCCTGCGGATAATCCAACGGTCGTGGCGATTATCTCTCCGTTGTAAGTCCGACGAGTTCGCACTTGAACCAGGTCTGCCTCACTACGAGAAAAGGATGCACAATTCATCGGATCGAAGACGACCAGTTCGATGTTGTTGAAGAGTGTCGCCTCACCTCCAAAGAGGGAGAAAGACAGTCCATTGGAAGGCCCGAAACTGCTGAAGGTAGCGACCAGCAAATCGTTGGATCCACTACCTGTGGGGCAGGCAGGATCGTCATTGTCACCATTTGCAATCAGCACGATATTGTTCAGCCCCGGGATCGCGGGGATGTCGATGATCCCATCTTCCGTATCAAAATCGAACTCCAGGGTCGTATTGCGATGGATACCCAGGTTGATGATCTGTGGCTCGTTGACACGTCCAGCTGCGACGATGCCTGCGGCAATTCGGTTGTCTCCGGTGGTGGCATCGAAGTACTCGAAGTTGGCCGAGTTACTGGTGTCCTGCTGCCATGGCATCTTGAACTGTGGCGCGAAGATGGTCGAGAGAGTCTGGAATCCTCCGGCGCTGAGGAGGAGGTCATCGGTGGTTCCTAGAAGCCCATCAAATCCAGCCAACCCGTTCATGCTGTGTCCCGCACGCCCGCGCGCACTGAGGTACTCGGCATCGTCTCCGTTGGTCGAGATGGCGGGGATGAAGGCGAGGGCTCCGGGATCAAAGATTTCCATCGATTTGAGAGAAGGAAAGACGTTGATGTCGACCTGGAAACCGGGCTGTCCCGGTGCGAAATTCGGATCGATGATCGTCTCTGACCGCGATTCTTGGCCACCCGCGATCAGCACCCGTCCGTTGGGTAGAAGTGTGGCGCTGTGGCGGAATCGCGGAGTGATCATGTCCTGGTTCAACTGCAGGAAATCTGGCGCGAATTCACGACTGCTGATGTCGTAGATCTCGGACACTTCCGTTGCCTGGGCAAACAGGGCATCGCCGGTTCCACCGCAGATGAAAACATTCCCGTTGGGTAACAGGGTGGCGGTATGGAAGACTCGGCCGCCCTGGGTGAGCAGCATCAGATTGCCCTCGACATCGGTATCGATGAAATCTCCGGAAACCGTGTCGGGAATCGGTTCGTTGAGACCGACATTCGCTCCTTGGTCGAAGATCTCCGAAGCGTCGAGGGAGGTGAGGAATCTCTCATCGCTGCCACCGACTACCAGTACGGTGCCGTCTTCAAGAGTGGTCGCGGTATGTCCATAACGCGGAGATACCATCGAAGGGCCGATGTAGGTCTCATTATCTATCAGAAACTCAGCAGCATTGTTGATGTTCGGGACCGAACTGATGTCGCCGTGACATCCAACAAATCCCAGAAGAAATGGGAGGCCGATGAAGAGAAGGCCCATACACCTGAAGAGGGAGGATGGGAGATCTATCAATCGGTGAAACTCTGGCTGAGATTTGCAGTGGGGGCTCATTCGTTTCTGCTCTTTCCAAGCGGCGACTGAAAGTGCAATGGACAGTCGCCAGGCTCTATTCGAAGTGGAGCTACAGTTGGCACCATCTTTTTCGATGCACACCAACCAGAGCGTAGCTTTTGATTCCGTCTCGTCCTGCTCATCGCCGCCAAAATTCTCTGGCAACGAGAGGGGCAGGAACCCCGCAGACGCAAATCAGACCGATGATCAAGGAACTGCCGGGGCTGTGAGCGTGGGGCCTGAGGGGCCGAGGCGCACGGATTCCAGAAGTACCTTTTGCTCAAGTGGCGGATTGTAGATCGCCGACGGAACTCTGTCCACCAACGCCACCCGCTCCAGGAAAGTGGCCTGAAGTTGATTTCCAAACCGATCTCCCTGGATGTTCACTCCAGTATAGAGTGCATCATCAGTGCCAAAAGAGGGGCGCTGGAAAGCCCTGGAAAGGGCCTGAGAAGGTGGCTGTGTGCGGTTTTGACACAGCAGCCAGATCCGCTGTCAAAGGTATCTTACCGGGGTGCAGTGGGTCGGGGAGGGGGTCGGAAAGTGAAAAGTAGGGCCTCCGGGGCTCGAACCTGGGGATCACGCAATCCGAGTTCTCGCCATATCCTTCCGGAGGCCCCTCCATTGATGATTTCGTCACGGGGTCAGAAACTGCTGTTGCTCCCCTCGAGAAGCACCGATTCTGGATCCTCGACGAGGATCTGATCCGCTGCGAGCAAGGGAACGATGGTCGAGAAGACCTCCTCTAAAGGGCTTCCATCGTCGTTGAGGATCTGACCCTGTTCGTCGCTGTAGTGCAGGAAAAGAACGATCCGCACCGCCCTCGGCAGAGGTCGGGGGAGTGGTTCCTCGACAATCACCTCGCCTGTCGCGGGGTCGATGTCGCCCGGTTGGAGGACCGATCCTGTCGCGCTGCCGGTTTCCGCAGAGGAGCCCCCTTCCCCTTCAGAAGCTGCCGCAGCGGATGTGGAGGAACTGGCTTCTTCCGCTTCCATCGCTGCGATGGCGGCTCTCTCATCGAGATAGGGAAAGTCGGTCAGGTTCTGTTCGGGCAGCAAGGTCGAGGCATCCCAGTCCTGGGTCCACTCTCCCTCTTCCCCGAGGTACTCGAAGTCGAGGGCCAGCACCCGATCATAGATGGGGCTTCGATCGCCGGAATCGAAAGGATCCTCGGTCAGATCCCATGAGACCCGGCGGAACAGCACGCTGTCGCCATCCTTCCCCGGCCGAAGCGCGTAGCCGATGGAACTGAGCTCTCCAGTCCAGTTGGGTGTGTCTTCCGAGGGCTCACCCACCGGTGAGGTGGTGATGAAATCGATCGAGTCCTCGGCGTTTTCATCCTGGCCACTGTCTTCACCACGGAATACGTCGCTACCGAGTCCGCGCCAGGCCACTCCCTGAAGATCGCGTCTCATCTGGGAGAGGATCGACTCTCCGACCTTACCGGTGAGAGTGGCCCTCTTGATCCTTCGATCCGCCTCAAGGGTGGTGTCGAGGATGGTGTAGCACATCGACATCACGATGGTGAAGATTCCCAGTACCACGATCAACTCGATGAGGGTGAATCCTTTTTGTGCCATCAGAATCCTCCTCCATCTGTATAGGAGTTCTGAATCTGGGCATTGGTGGCGAGTGGATCATCGGCCTCGACCAGCACTCGAGTGGTCAAGACGTACTCTTCAGTGTTGACCAGATCTGGTCCCGGATGCTCGAGGGTCAAAGTGATCTCGAGTAGTCGTGGGCCAGTCTCCTCCGTGGAGAGATCGGTCACGCTGGCGGACCAGGGCCAGCCTTCCGAGGTACTGTCGCTGCCGGGTAGTTGTGCCATTCCGTCCAACCCCTCCGAGAGGCCAAAAGCGACCTCGTCGAGCGATTCTCTGGCAACACGTTCGACCAGCCTCAGATGATTGTAGTTGAAGGCCCGATCCACGGCGTCGGTTCGCATGTACAGCAAGGTCAGGAAGGATCCGCCGATGATGGCCAGCGCCATCACCAGTTCGATGAGGGTGAAGCCATCCAGCATCTTGGAGTCTTGGACTACCATCGCGGAAACTCCGCTTCGTCCCCGGGCATGTACTGGATGCTGCCGATGATCGCCTCGAAGTAGACTGCGATCGAATTGTTTTCTTCATTGGTCAGCAACACGATGTGAGATCCCGTTGTGCCGTACTCATCCAGCATGATATCGACGACCCCGGATTCCTCGGAACCACCATCGGGGTGCATGATCCGGCTGATCTCGATCCCATCAGGAACCGTCATGGTTCCCATCGTTTGACGTGCGTCGATCTCGAGATCTGGGTCTTCATCTTCTTGCGGCGGCAAGACGATGGTGAAGGTGTTCTGAGAAAGGTCGTACTGGATCACGTACTCGCCACCGACACCTCCGCCGAGACTTCGCGCCCAGCTGATATTCTGGCCGATCGTACGGGCTCCAGATCGGAGGCGGTACTTGGGCGAAAGTCCGTCAAGATTCGGGGCCACAACGGATGCCAGTAGGCCGAGGATCGTCACGACGACGATCAACTCGATCATGGTGAATCCTCCAGTGGTGGCCTGCCGAGGCATGAGCTCAGCGTCCGCTCTCGTCGGAGTAGATGTCGGCGTTGTAGTCACCGTCGGCATTATCGCCACCCTCGACTCCGTCGGCCCCGAAGGAGATGAGGAGCGGACCCCGATCACCCAGCTCGTAGTAGTAGTACTCGAGGGTCCATGGATCGAGAGGTTCTGACGACAGGTACTCGATATTGGTGCCGTTTTGAGTTGCTGGAGGAGATAACAACTCCTCGATGTTGTCGGGCCAACGCTTGTGGTCTTCCCTGAAGAGTCGAGCAGCGGTCATGATGCTGCTGAAGTCTGCACGAACAGCGGCGACCCTCGCCTGGTCCGATCGGCCAAACACACTCACGACCACGGTGCTGGCAAGGATTCCAAGAATCGTGATGACCACGATCAGTTCGATCAGCGAGAAACCCATCTCCTGCTTTTGCTCTCGACGGTTCATGGCCGCCTCCTTATCTTCAGTTTCATCCCGAGTGGATCGGGAAGAGTTTACAGATTGTTGAACTGCAATAGTGGTAACAGTACGGCCATGACGATGAACCCCACGACCACAGCGAGTAGCACGATGATGACGGGCTCGATCATTGCGGTCAGTCTCTGGATGGAGAGGTCGATCTCTTCCTCGTAAGTCTGGGAGATTCGGTCGAGCACGCTTTCGAGTTCTCCGCTCTGTTCTCCAACGGCGATCATGTAGCCTACCATGGGAGGGAACATCTTGGACTTCTTGAGTGGAGTGGAGATGTCAGCTCCTTCGACAATTCGATCTGCAACCTCAGAGATGGTCTTGGCCATCAATGAGTTGTTGACGACCTTGCCAACGATGTTCAGGGCGTCGAGCGCCGGGAGTCCGCTCTTGAGCAAGATGGACAGGGTAACCGTGAATCTGGAGATTGCGGATCGTTGCAAGAGCGAGCCGATGACTGGAATTTTCAGCAGTAAACCGTCGTACACCAATCGCCCCTTCTCGGTGGCGATCAGGCTCTTGAGGAAGAGCATTACGAGCAGGGCACCGATCATTCCGGGTAACCAGTATGACTTGAACATGTCACTGACGAAGATCAGGATCTCGGTCGGGCGGGGTAAGACATTGCCCTTCTTCACCAGCATCTCGGTGATCTTCGGCACAACGAAGGTCATCAAGAAGGACACGACCATGATTCCGACCATCACCATGATTGCAGGATAGGTCAGCGCTGCAGAGATCTTGCCGCGGAGGGACGCTTGTTTTTGCAGGTAGTCTGCAAGACTCATCAGCACCTCGTCGAGATTTCCACTCGCCTCACCTGCGCGCACCATGTTGATGTAGAGATCACTGAAGTAGGCAGGGTGCAGAGAGAATGCATCTGCCAGGCCCGCTCCGGAGACAATCTTCTCGCGAATGTCGCGGAAAATCACTTCCATCCTGCGGTCTTCGATCTGTTCTACCAGCACGGCCAATGCTTCCGAGAGGTGGACTCCGGAAGCGAGAAGTGT
>DUAN01000136.1:6410-22411 GCA_012960845.1 Planctomycetota bacterium
AGTCAGGATGGCCAGGTCACGGATGTTTGCTTTGCGCTGCAATTGGAAACGGCCTGCAGTCCCGCCACCACGTGCGATGGCATCGATCCGCTCCATCTGAGTGACGCGCAGTTTTTTATGGCGCAACTTGTCGCGCCCATCGCGTGCCGTATCGGCATCGATGGTGCCCTTCTTGTTGCGACCACGGCTGTCGATGGCCTGGTAGGAGTAGATCGGCATCTGGGCTCCTGGCTAACTTCTAGAAGACATCCATTTGGGTGACACGAAAGACTTCATCGGTAGTGGTGATTCCCCGTGCCACTTTCCTGGCTCCGTCCATGCGCAAGGTCCTCAGGTGACCCGATTCGACGGCGACCTGCTTGATCACCGAGGCACTGGTGCGTGCGATGATCTGGTCGCGGATCGTTTCATTGACGGTGAGGATCTCGTAAATCGCGGTCCGGTCGTAGTAACCCCGGCCGAGGCAATTCTCACAGCCACGACCGCGATAGAGTAGTCCCTCGAGCAGGTCGTCTCGGGTCAACCCAAGATTCACCAGTTCGCTGGACTCTGGCTCATAGGATTCCTTGCAGCGTTGACAGATCACTCTCACCAGTCGCTGGGCGACCACGCCGATCAGCGAAGAGGAAACGAGGTAGGGTTCGACCCCGAGATCGATCATTCGAGTCACCGCACCTGCAGAATCGTTGGTGTGAAGGGTGGAGAAGACCAGGTGACCGGTATTCGAGGCCTGTACGGCAATCCCGGCAGTTTCCTCGTCTCGAATCTCTCCCACCATCATCACATCTGGATCCTGCCGCATCAGTGACCGGAGGCCTGAGGCGAAGGTGAGACCTTTCTTCGTCGAAACCTGGATCTGGCTGATGGTATCGAGGTTGTATTCGATGGGGTCCTCGATGGTGATGATGTTCAACTCTTGTGAGTCCATCTCGGACAGGCCTGCATAGAGGGTCGTGGTCTTTCCAGAACCGGTCGGCCCTGTGACCAGCAAGATTCCATGGGAAGAGTTGATTAACTTGTCGAGAATCTGGTAATTGTCGCTGTCGAGACCGATCTCTTCCAGCTTGTAGAGGCGTGCGGTCTTGTCGAGAAGACGGAACACGATTCTCTCGCCATAACTGGTCGGGACCGAGGAGATCCTCACGTCCAGATCTCCGTCTCCAACCTTGAGCGAGGTTCGACCGTCCTGGGGGAGTCTGCGCTCGGCGATATCCATCTTGCCCATCACCTTGACCCTCGAAACGAGTGCGTCCTGGATCTTCTTGGGAATGACCTTGGTATCGTAAAGAATCCCATCGATGCGATACCTGACCTGCAGGCGATCGGAAAAAGGCTGCAGGTGAATGTCGGATGCTCGGTTCTTTTGCGCCTCGAACATGATCGTGTTCATCAATTTGATGATTGGAGCCTTGTTGGCGATGTCGAGTACGTCCTCGGTCTCGTCGATTTCAGCTGCGATGCCGATCAGGTCGTCCTCATCGAGTCCTTCGAGGAGTTCGTCCACATCAGCGCTCGATTTTTGAAACGCTCGGTTGATCAGAGCGGTGATCTCCGCACGAGGAGAGATCACGGGTTCGACGACTCTATCGACCATCGCTGCGAGGTCATCCATCGGCTGTACGTCGAGCGGATCGCAGGTGGCGACATGAATCACTCCTGGGGTCTCACTGACGGCCACAAGGTTGTAGGTACGTGCAAATTGTGGGGGCACCATATGAGTGAATTCTTCAGGAACACTGCAATCGGTGAGATCGGGGAAGTACGGGATGCGCAGCCTCTTCGACAGCGCTTCCAGTAGAGCCACTTCGGTGACATAACCTTTCTCACGAAGGATCTTGTCGAGAGGCTTGCCGGTGGAGTGTTCCTCCTGCTGGCACTCGTTCAACTGATCTTCGCTGAGGAGCCCTTCTTCGATCAGATCGCTGAAGAGGGAGAGTCTCATGGTGTTTTCTCCGCCTCGGTGGCTGCAGTCCCTGGTCTGACCAGGGGAGCGAGTTCCTGATCTCGAACATTGTCTGGATCGGAGAATTGTTGAAGTTTCAGATCGTCCTGGAAGGACCGGACTCCGTGGATCGCATCCCTGGTGAAGTCGCCGAGATTGTTGAAGCGATCGTCGTTGAGGATGTGCGCGCTCAGGAACACATACAGATTGTCGCGAGCAGTGTTGGAACCACTCGACTTGAACAGGTGTCCGATGATGGGAAGATCCCCCAGCAGTGGAACCTTGCTCTCGACCTTGCCTTCCGCCATCTGGGCCAGCCCGCCGATGATGAACATGCCGCCGTCTGGAATCGTCACCTTTGAACTGATGACATTGGTCGACCGGTCGGGGAGGGCACCGGTCCCGTCGGATATTCCCGAGAAGGAAGACACTTCCAGTTCCAGTTCCAGCAGTACGACTTCGCTGGAAATGGTAGGAATCAATGAAAGCGTGATTCCGGCACTTTCTGACTGTTGAGAAGTGGTGGTGTTGACATTGGTCGTATTGGAACTGGTGTAGAAGATCTCGTTCTGGACAGAAATCGAGTTCTCCTGATTGTCGTCTGCCAGGATGAAAGGTGTGGCGAGGATGTTGGAATCCTCATCTGATTTCAACGCACTCATGATCAACGGGAACTGGCCGTCCTGCTGGATCACACCGCTGATTCCGGAGCCACCGATGCCGGGGATCCTGTTGACTCCCGTGATCACTCCGTTGGGATCGATACTGGGAAGCACCTCACTGGCACCGAAGGAACTCAGAAGGATGCCTGTTAGTGCCTGGTCATCGAGATTTCCGGCGAGGAACTCGAGGGTGTAGTTGAGACTGGAACTATCTTTCACTTGAACCAGCGCCACCTCGAGAAACACCTGGCTACGACGCTTGTCGATCTGCGTGAGGATCGCCTCGATCTGCTCGTACTCTTCCGGTTCGGCCTGGATGATCAACGAGTTGGTAGGTTCGTGGGGCACGATCCGTGTCGGAGTGAACTGTTGCTGTTGCTGCACTCCTCCGGTTCCGCCGGTGGTTCCTCGACTGTTTCGGCTGGTGGTGCCACGGCTGGTGGAGCCACGGCGCAAGGATCCTTCAGATCCTTCGACCAGTTGCCGGATGTTATCTGCAAGTTCCTCTGCCTTGAGGTAATTGACCTTGTAGATCCAGGTCGTGTTGCGGATGTTTCGCACCTTGGTGTCGAGTTCGTCGATCAACTGGTGAACCAGATCGAGTTCTGCCGGATCTGACGACTGGATCAGAATCTTCTGGGTGCGATTGTCCGCGATCAAACGGGTCGATTCACCCGCCTGTGTGCTACCGCGACCAAGGGTGCCCCGGTTGGCGGTGCTGCCGCCTCGTGCACCGGAGTTGCTGGGGGTCGGGGTCCTGCGGCCGGTGGAGCCAAAGGCGGATGTGTCACTCAGGGCTTCCTGGACGATGCTCACGATGTCCTGGGCGTCGGCGTAGAAAAGCTCGCGAATTACCAGTACCTCTTCAGGGCCACGGACCTCGACATCGATGTACTCGACGAGCCGTTGAATGTGATCGAGGACTCGCATCTTGGCCTTGATGATGAGGGTCTCATTGTTGGTCACGGTGACGATCTTGAGGCTGCCGCTCTGACTTCCGGCGCCCTGGATTCCGAGTAACTCCTGGAGAGCCTGGCGCACCACGGAGGTCTCGACATGTTTCAACTGCAAGACCAGCGTGGCCAGTTCATCCCCTGTTTTGGATCCGGGTTCTGCACCCGCCTCGATGATGGGGCTGACCGGATCGGTGGGCGGCTGGGTCCGTGCGGTGGTCGCTCGGACGTTGATCACCACGGTGCCGTCGTCGAGGGTGCTCTCCCACATCTCGTAACCGTTGGTCTCGAGAATCGCCTGGACGATGGGATAGGTCAGGGGATCGACATCGCCCACCACATCGACAAAAGTCTCCTCGGCAAATGCCGGGTCATTGCCAGTGGAGGGGTAATTCACGAACTTGCCAGTGGTGCGCTGGATGAAACGCATCAGGCTCAGAACGGGAAACTTGCCCTCCTCCATCCGGTACATGTCCGGGTTCGAAGCCGCCGAGTCGTCTGCTTCTGCAGCACTGTTGGCTTCTGCAGCACTGTTGGCTTCTGCAGTATTGCTGGCTTCAATACGGGCCGCTTCTTCGGCCGCTTCCTCTGTGGAGGCAGGATCGGGAGGATCCTGAGCCAGCAGGGCACCTGGAAGTGCAATGCTGAGGGAGATGGACAGTACCAGGAGGGCCACTGGGGCCATCGAGGAGGAAAAGATCAGGGTCTCTTTGGTCGAGACTATCGAATTGCGGGCCATTATGACACACCCTTCCGTCGTCGGGTTCATGGCTGCTCCTTCTTCCTTGATCGGCTGGATCGGGGATTCTCTTTCGGGGAGATCCCGGATTCTCCTGGCGGGATGGTTCCAACAAGAGGCCTCGGCTTCGACCTCTCGGTCCTCAATCCATGAGGAAACACGGGTCTGACCATCATTACGCAAATGAAATGCCCGTCCATGCCAACCGGGCAAGTTCCACAACTTTATTTTCTAAAAGGAGTTATGGATATTCCGGTAACCATCAAAGGGAGGTGTTTGGCTGATCTGGGGTAGAGAGTGTAGGGAAATCGAACAGATTAATGGGGGAGGGGGTCTCTCAGGAAGGGCGATCCAGTTCATCGAGGAGTTTCTCGACCGCCGGCCAGAGGTGTTTGGGGACCCGGATCATCAGGCTGTTGGAAGCCTGATGCGTGACCACGTGAATCGGCCGCCCGCCACGCTCTTTCCAGGCTCGATCCAACTCGAGGGCGAGCTCCTTGGCGCGGCCAAAGCGAGTGGCCCAGTTGCGTAGCACCGGTCGGTGGGTTCCCGCCACCGGGGGGCAGTCCGCTGCCGAGAGCAATTTCAGGTACTGTTCGAGACGGCGAGGGGAGGTACAGGAGATGACGACCGAGCCGGTTCTTGGATCGGGCACAAAACGGCTGTAACGGTCGAGGGCGCCGATTTCCTGCTCCCTCTTGCGTGCGTCTTCGCGTAGCAACTGGCAGATCGGTTCAGGATCCAGATGCTGCAGTGCGACCACCCGGATCTGGTAGCGCGCCAACGGCGGTTCGCTGTCGGGATCGGTGGTAGCCCAGTGGGGACCTCGCACCAAGCCCTTGCGGATCGGCTTCAACTCGATCCCTTTCGACTTCAACTGCGCTCTCAGAATCAAAGCACTGGAAGAGGAGGAGAGGTTCAGCGGTCGCAGCAGTGAGATCGATCGGTGGCCAAGGATTGGACTCTCCATGATGACCGACTGATCGGTGGCCAGGCTCCAGCCCTGCAAAAGGAAGCCCGCGGGAATCTGACCGGCGGGAATCACCGATTGATTCGATTGTGGCAACGGCACCAGCAATCCGATCCAGCAGGATAGTATCACGGGAATCATGAGGTACCCTCTCTCGGCTCCAGTTGCAGGTTGCGAATCCTCGAGTAGAGAGTCGAGCGCTCGATTCCGAGGAGCTCAGCGGCGCGCTTCTTGTTCCAGTTCACATGATCGAGCACCAGCGAGATGTGATCTTTCTCCAGTTCCTTCAACGAGATCGGTTGCCACTGAGCGGTGGAGTCTACTCCTGGTTTCCGCGATGCGGTGTGATCTAGACGAAGATCATCGACCTCCAGCAAGGTCGCTGGAGTCAGAATCACGGCACTTTCGATGACATTCCTCAGCTGGCGAACATTTCCAGGCCAAGAATGCAATCGCAATGCTGTCATGGCATCCGGAGAGAGTTGCTTGCGCTGGGGACTTCTCCCGCAGCAGAGGTCGAGAAAGTGCTCCGCTAGCAAGTCGATGTCACTGGGTCGATCCCGCAGCGGCGGTACCACCACCTCGAGCACCGCAAGCCGGTAGTAGAGGTCTTCTCTGAAGCGCCCCTGTGCCACCTCCTCTTGCAGGTCTCGGTGGGTGGCGGCGACGATCCTCACATCGACGTCGATGGAGTTGTTGCCCCCGACTCTCTCCAGCCTCTTCTCCTCGAGTAACCTGAGCATCTTGGACTGGGCAGAGGTGGGCAACTCACCGATTTCATCGAGGAAGACCGTACCTCCCGATCCCGCCTCGAACTTGCCGGGCTGTTGCTGGTCGGCACCGGTGAAGGCACCTTTCTCGTGGCCGAACAGTTCGCTTTCGACCAGGTTTTCTGGAATGGCTGCACAGTTCAGGGCTATGAAGGGAGCCGCTGCCCGACTTCCCTGGTAGTGAATCGCCCTGGCGACCAGTTCCTTCCCGGTGCCGGTTTCTCCCCGGATCAGCACTGTCCCATCGGTAGGCGCTGTTTTGCGGATGAAGTTACGAACCTGATCGATCTGAGATGAACTACCGATGATGGGCATCGAGTCGATCACCGTTCGAACCAGTTCTTTACGATCGGTAGACAGTTCGACCAGGTCTTTTCCGACCGAGAAACTGGCCCCGATGATGCCTGCAGCGACTCCCGCGCCCCACAGTTCTTCATTACCGAAGGGCCGTTGGTCTCCATCCAGGCGATCGAGGTAGAGGATCCCACCGATGCCCTCGTGGACCGGGATCGGAGCGGCGATCACCGAGCGAATCTCATCGCCGACGACGCTACGGCGGTCTGCGAAGCGCAGGTCTTCCGTGGTATCACGTGAAATCACGGCTCGCCGCGATTGCATCACTTCGCTATGAATCGTGTGGCTCAGTACGAATCCATGCATGGGGGTTCCGCCGCGAGACCATGCAGAGCGGCAGAGCCAGCCATCTTCTTCACTGATCAAGATGGCACCCCGGTCCGCATCGATGCCTTCAACCAGTAACCGCAGACCTTTCTCAAGGCGCGCCGAGTTCTCCTCGGCTGATCGGCCAAGCAGTGGAGCGCAGGAGTGCAGAGCCCCGAGTACCTGGCCCGATCGCTTTCCGTCCAGATCTTCGGGAGTCACGTCGATTCGATGAATCACCTGGGTTCTGGAAACCGATTCCGATGCCGTCGTGACCGCTGCTTCAAGTCGAATCTCACAGTCTCCGATGGCGAGCAAGTCGCCCGGTGCCAGTTCAGATTCTCGAATTGGATCATTGTTGAGATAGGTGCCGTTGGATGACTCCAGATCGACCACATACCAGCGCTGATCCTTGCAGCTCAAACGGGCGTGGAATCGGCTCGCGGCCCCATCGTCGATGGTCACATCGGCTGCCGGATCACGGCCGATGATGAGACCGCCTTCCTTTGCCTGTTCGGTCGAGATTTCGACCACATGAAAGGCGCCTGCAGAGGTACAGATGTGGAGGCTAGTGCTCAAGGTCCACCCCCCTGATTCCAGCTTCTCAGGATGCGGTCGCGGTCGAGCAGACCGAGGATTTGCACCTTGCCGATGCGAGTGTTCCAGCGCGCCAGGTCTCCTTCACAGCGAATCGCCGGAGCCCCTCGTGGGATGGCATCGGTGGGCAGGGTGAAGGTCACGGTGGAGACGAGATTCGCGGGGTCCCCCTGGCGCGAAATCTGCAGGCGGAACCTGGCACGCTTCGGATCATCGGAGGGTCTTCGTTCCAGGGTGATGGAATGATCGATTCCTTCCTGGATGAATGCCAGTTGCGACTGCTGTTCCACCTCGATCTCAACCGGAACCCCGCGCCGAAGTGCTTCGATGCGCGGAGCGATTCTGCGACCCACCGCCAGGCCAATCCGTAGCCGATCCCCGGGTCGTTCCGGATCTTGACCGGTTCTCAACTCGAGATCGGGAGTCCCGAGACAACGCAATCCATCGATGCGCCATCTGCGTAATTCCTTCAGGTAGGGGAAGGAAATAGCGCGCGGATCGTTGGCCCATAGCAATGATCCGTCGCGCACCACCGGGGCAATCTGGACATGTCCTCCCGCGGGCTCGGGGAGGGCTGGGTATATGAAGAAGCGTTCGATCCGATCTCCGTCTTTTCCGAAATCGTAGGAGAGAAGTTCGTAGGGAGATGAACTGGAGAGAATTCTTCGCAGAGTTCGATCGACCTGGATGCCAGTTTCTACCGCTCGACCGGGCCAATAGGTCCCCAGCAGGATGGCACAGAGAAGCAGCGTCACTGCCATCGAGAGTTGTAGGACGGAGAGTCGAGTTTTGACCGGAGGATCGATCTTCAGCTGCAACTGTTCCAGTTCTGAAAGTAATGCTCCATGGTCGTGTGGTCGATCTTCCGGACGCTTCTCCAGCATCCGAAGGACCAGCAGTGCCAGTTCAGGATGGATGCCTGAGCGAAGAGCGGCTGGAGATCTGGCGGGCTCGTTGACCTGGGCGACCATCAAGTCAACCCGAGAGTCTCTTTCGAAGGGAGGTTTACCCGTGAGCAGGTGAAACAGCGTTGCGCCGAGGCTATAGATATCGGAGCGTTCGTCGAGAGCCCAGCCCTGGATCTGTTCGGGGGATCCATACTGAGGAGTGCAAAGAAACTCTGGTTCGTCCTGAGGATTCTCGCCGAGGTTTCCTGCCAGTCCGAAGTCCACCAGTTTGACGACTCCGCGCGAGTCCTGCAGCAAGTTCGAAGGTTTCACATCTCGGTGGATGATACCGCTTCTGACGGCAGCACGAAGTGCTCGCGCGGCAGAGATGGCGACGCGAATTGTTTCTGCAGATGACATGGGGCCGTGTTTCTCGACCTGGATCTCGAAACTGGGCCCCTCGAGGAACTCCATCACCAGGTAGGGAGGATCTTCGTCCTCGTGGATGGCGTGAATCTGACCGATGTTCGGGTGACTGACGGCAGCGATCGCACGCGCCTCGGTGAGAAACCTTTCACGGATGTCGACGCTCTCCTGCAAGCGAGGGTGGATCCTCTTGATGGCAACGGTTCTCTGCAACCGTGGATCACGGGCACGGTAGACCACTCCCATTCCGCCCTCGCCGATCTTTTCTTCGATGGAGAAGGAGCCGATCTGGTCGAGGCGAGGAGTTTTCAATGGCCGGGTCTCATCGTGTGAACTTCCCGCGTCGGTGGTGTCGCCGGGGGAGAGCCTTCGACTGGGAAGCAAGTGAGACCCCTTTCCTGTGAGAAGCGGTCGGGACTTCTCGCCTGAGCACGTGGCCATGCTATCCTGCGGTCCCGACAGGGTGACGGGACTCTGGCCGGAAGCACAGGAAATAGTCTCTTCATGTCCGCTACTTTCGAAAAAAAACTGTCTGCTGCTGCGGGAGGAGACTTTCGCTCATTGCTGACTGCCGCATTTGATGCCGCAGGAAAGCACAGTGGCGAGGTCGAGGTGATTCGACTGACGGACGAGGATTTGCAAATCATCGTCACTTCTGCCGATGAGGCTGCGGGGCAACGGCTGCTCGATGTTCTGATCGCACTTGGATTCGAGGATTCGCCGGAACTTCCGGTCCAGTGGCAGAAAGCCAGTGCCGCTGGAGTCGCCCCGGAAGGGTTCTACAGCACCACTCACCACCAGACCGAGGTGCTGGACGGGGCGGTCTGGCAAGTCCTCCCTCAGCAGCGAATGGATGGCTGCATCACTCGTCGGGCTGGAGGCCTTGCCTGCACCAAGTTGCGAGACGTGCAGGTCGGCGATGAAGTGGTGATCGGGTTGGACGGTGTGCGGTTGCTCGCCGAAAGCGCGACGGAGACTCGCCCTGCATTTGCCTTCATGTCCAACGATGTTTCCTCCGAGAGGCGAGCCGAGGTTCAGATCCGGGCGGTGGTCGACCTGGCCAGAGCCGCTCGGAAATCGGGCAAGAAGATCGTATGGGTGCCGGGACCAGTGGTCGTTCACACCGGTGCCGCCAACGATCTGGCTCAACTGGCTAGAGCAGGCTGGGTCGATGCAGTACTGAGTGGAAATGCACTGGCAGTTCACGATATCGAAACACAATTGTACGGCACCAGCCTCGGTGTATCGGTCTCCGATGGAAGCGTGGTCGAGCATGGCCATTCTCACCACATGAGAGCCATCAACCGGATTCGAGAGCAGGGTTCCATCGAGGCCGCAGTCGCATCCGGGGTCCTCAAAGATGGTTTGATGCATGCACTGATCGAGCGGCAGATTCCATTCGTACTGGCGGGATCGATCCGAGATGATGGTCCCTTGCCAGAGACGGTGATGGATCTCATCGAAGCGCAGGAGCGTTACGCATCCCAGTTACAGGATGCGGGACTGGTCATCATCCTGGCCTCGATGCTCCATGGAATCGGAGTCGGCAACATGTTGCCGGGGAATGTCCCGTTGGTGTGTGTCGATATCCATCCGGCGGTGGCCACCAAACTGGCCGATCGAGGATCGGCACAGGCGCTGGGGATCGTGACCGATGTGGGTCTCTTCGTCCGTACCCTGCGTGAGCAACTGGTCCGCTAGAGGGCAGTGCCGGAGCTGGGCTTCCGCTCCGCCGGGATCTCCTTTGAGGTCTGTTCAGGTTTCAGAATTTTTGGCTTCATCACCTTCGGTAGCGGACTCTCCAGCGCACGAAAGGCGAGAATTGTCATCGCGGTGCCGTAAGAGGAACTGCGTGGGAAGACTCGATCATTCCACGAACCATCTTCACCCCTTACCTGCCATAATCGAGCGAGGATTCGCTGACGTAGAGGCTCTCGATCTTCTTGCGGAAGAGCCTGCAATGCCCTGGCAGCGTGGGTGTGGGCATAGAAGAAGTAGTAGGGAGCGATGTAGTACGGTGGATTGTGAGTGCCCGTTTGAGCGCGCCGCTTTTCGAGCCATTCCCAGTGTTCAAGGAATGCGTCGACCGCGGATCGGACTCTCTTTGCATCGGCACGGCCGGCCAACCACAGCGCAGTTTCACTCGCGGCCATCCGTGCGCAGGCACCCTGAACCGCCTCGAAACCCTCTCCTGTGACCCGGGCAGGATTGGTCGAGTACTGAAAGGCGCCACTCTCGAGCCGAGCGGCTTCGAGTGTATCGAGGGCACGATCGATCACAGCAAGGTCAAACTTGTATCCTCGATCTCTGGCTCTCATCAGTGCCATCACTGCTGGTGCTGTCATGAAGGGGGAAGCGGGACTCGATGCTCCCGCCCGGCGCCGGCGGGAGTAATTCCAACCACCGCCGGGGATCTCATTCTCGATCAGCGTGGAGATCAACTTCTCCACCAGCTCATGACATGGTTTCTTCAGTTTTCCTGGCACCACCTTGAGTTCTTGCATCCGGAGAATCGTCTCCAGGCTTTCGATGTGCCCCCAGTCGCGAACATCGTAGCCACCGCTGAAGCCACTACCCATTCGCGGTGCGCGCAGTGATTCCTGTAGCAGGAAAGAGAGTCCTCGCATCACGGAACCGACTCTTTGCGAATCCTTTTTCAGACCTGGAACTTCGATCAAGGAGCGCATCACGATGGCGGTTCCACCGACCCGATAACCGGGAGGAATCTGCCCTCCTTCGCGGTACACACCTTCGTAGGGCCATTCTCGAAGTTCGACCTGCTTCTTTCCCCTGGATTCGGCAGGTTCCATCGACTCCTGATGGGAGACCAGCGTCGAGAGGGAGGCCTCGATCGCCTGGCTCCAGTCTGGTTCACCATCGGGTAAGGCCATCTCACCAACGGGTAAAGCCTTCGTGCTCGGCGCTCCGAGGACGGAAATCAGTATGAAAATCATCATCGAGTTCGGCATGGGACTCTCCTTACATCTGTGCAGTGGCCGGGATCATCGCACGGAGAGGGGAACTTGGGGAGCCCAAGGGATCTGAAGAAGCCCACATCTGAGTGGTCAATAATGCTACACTAATACCCGAAATGAGCACCCCATCTGGGGGATGCGCTCCACGGCCTGAGCCGTGAGGGATTTCGAAGTCGCTGCAAGTCGTTGTTCTGGAACCACTTGGGTAGATTTGGCGGGATCGGTATCGCGCTGGCCCAGTGGAGTTCGAGTCGGGAACATGGTTTGCATGTCTCCTTCGGTAAGGCCCGCTCCGATGGGCCATCTCGCCCGAAGAAAGGAACCGGTCAGTGACACGATTGCGACTCCCCTCCCATCAATTCTGGAACCTCCGGGTCAAACTGGTGCTGCTGCTGGCGTTTCTGCTGGCGGGGACGCTGACGGTTCAAGGATGGCTGGAGGAACGCAAGGTTCAGCGATTGCTCCAGGCAGTGGAGCAGATCGCTGCCAACATCGCCGCCGATGCGGTGAAGATGGGGATCCAGGCCACTGCGGCCAGTCCACTCTATAAAAAGGACATCCACGTCGGATTTGAAACCAACACGTTGATCCCGGGTACGCGAGAACTGCAACTCGACCGGAGGACTGACAAACTTCTGGCCCAACTCAAGAGCAGAGTGCTAGAGATGGAATCGGCACCTGCAGATCAACTCGATGAAGACCTGTTACTGCGCTCCGGTGTCGAGGATTTGGTGTTCGCTTTGATGCAAAAAAACCATCCCGATCTTGCGATCGATGTGTCCCAGTTCTGGAGTCTTGATTCCGAGAGAAATGCAACAGTGCTATTTGAATTTGGAGCAGAATCCAACGGTAATCAATACGCGTGGCCCGAGATCAACGCGAGTGGATCCACCGAGAATGCTGAAGACCGGGAATTGGCATGGCGGGCAACCAGAGCAGCCAAGAGTAAGTTGAATGATTCTGCCGAGAAGATGATATCTGAGCAAGATCAGGCGGAAGGGGAACAGCAACATTCTGAGAGCAATCAGTACGCCGTAAATTTGCAGAATACTGGAGGAATCTCCCCGGAGGGGGCGAACCCACCGCTCGGGGAGATGCCGCTCGATGGTAACCGCCAGCCCGCTGCAAAAGCCTATGGATCCAGAAGCCGCATCGATTCCTCACCATTCGCAAATGAAGCAATTCTAGTGCCCCGTGACCCCGATGATTTCAGAGGGATGGGAATCCAGTTACAACCCCATCTCGATGAGCTTCAACAGTTGGTGAATGAAGCCCGGTATTACGACCTTTCGGCGACCATCTCGATGTTTCTGATCGGCCTGGTGATCGCATGGGTACTGGGCGCCCGACTGATGAGACCGGTGACCGAAGTGGTCGAGGGGATGCGTTCGGTGGCCAGTGGAGACCTCTCGGTTCGGTTGACCGAGCGTAATGATCCAGAGTTCGGATTGGTCAGTCGGCAATTCAATGACATGGTCCTTCAGATCGAAGATGCCAGGGGTGTCGAGAAGGGGCTGGAGCATCGTGAACGAGTCCAGTCGATGGGTGATCTCGCAGCAGGAGTAGCTCACGACATTCGAAACCCACTCAGCGCCATCTCGCTCCACGTCGGTCGCATCCGGAGAGAGTTCGCGCCAACAGATCCACAAGCTCGCGAGCAGTTTTTCGGTTCTACCGGGGATGTCAAGGAAGAGATCGAGCGGCTCAATTGCCTGGTTACGAATTTCCTTCAGCTGGCGCAGCCGGCGGCTCAAGAGTCGGAACGGATCAACCCCGGAGACCTGCTCGAAGATCTGGGCAGATTGCTGGAAGAAGAAGCAGGTGTGCACAAGATCAAGCTCAGCATCGATATTCAAGATGGGCTGAGCGAGGCGATCTGGAATCGTATCGAGGCGAAGAGCGCATTTCTCAACATCGCGAAGAACGCTTTGCAGGCGATGGAAAGAGATGGAGGGACTCTCAAGATGACGGCTCGATCGGATGGCCAGTGGATCGTCATTTCATTCGTCGATGATGGGCCTGGTATCGAGGAGCAAGACCTCGAACGGGTGATGCTTCCCTACGTCACCATGCGACCAGGGGGTACTGGACTGGGGCTCGCCATCTCCAGGCGAGTGGCAGAGCGCCATGGTGGTCGCCTCGAGATCAGTTCTCAGATTGGGATTGGAACAGAAGTGAGGTTCCTGATGCCAACTGAAGAAGTGAGAGGAGCGAGTTAATGGATCGCCCAGTCAAAATTTTGGTCGCAGATGACGAACGTAACCAGCGGGAGATTCTCGTCTCTTCCCTCTGTCGCGAGGGCTTCCGTGCGGAAGGGGCGACCGGGCTTCCTCAGGCACTCGCTCTACTGGAACAGGCGAGAGAGGCCAGCGACCCCTTTGGAGTTGTGGTGACAGATCTCCGGATGCCCTCCGACAAGGAGGGGCTGGAACTACTCCAGCAGGCACGCCACGACGACCCACTCTGTGAGGTGATCCTGGTGACCGCATATGCCACCGACGATGTGGCGTTTTCTTCCGGCAAGGCCAGGGCCTTCGGTTTCCTGTCCAAGCCCCTCGATTTAGAAAAGACCCTCATCACCATCACATCGGCTGCAGAAAAATCCAAGCTGGCGAGAGATCATGCAGACCTCAAGGAATTGCTCGTCTCGGGCAAAGATGCCTTTTGTGGAATCGTCGGCAAGAGTGCAGAGATGACAGATCTCTACCGAATGATCGAACGGGTCGCTGGTGCAGATGCGACATGTCTGATCAATGGTGAGAGCGGTACAGGAAAGGAACTGGTCGCTCGTGCAGTACATCAGATGAGTGCTCGTAAAAAGAACCCCTTCCTGGCGATCAACTGCGCAGCGATTCCTGAAAACCTGATCGAGAGCGAACTGTTTGGTCATGAGAAAGGTGTTTTCACCGGAGCGACTTCACGTCGAGTGGGGCGCTTCGAAGATGTGGGAGCCGGCACCCTGTTCCTCGATGAGATCGGATCGATGGAGTTGAGCTTGCAGCCGAAGTTGCTTCGTGCAGTCCAGGAGATGGAGTTCTCTCGAGTCGGTTCAGCCGAGACGATTTCATTCCGGGGAAGGATCGTGGCGGCGACCGCACGTGATCTTGAAGCTGCGGTAGCCGATGGTGAATTCAGGGAAGACCTGTTCTTCCGTCTCAACGTCATTGTTTTGACCATTCCACCCTTGCGCCAGCGTAAAGATGACTTGCCCCTGCTGATCGATCACTTCCTGGCCCGAGGAAGTCGGCGCCATGGGAAGAACTTTCAGGGTGTTTCCGCAGCGGTGATGACGGCTTTCGAGGAGCACTCATGGCCCGGTAATGTCAGAGAGCTGGAGAATTCTCTGGAGCGGATGATGGTGCTCGGAGATGGGGAGGTGCTCGGCGTGGACCTGCTTCCACCGACCATCTCGAATCTCCAATCGCAACTGCACCCTGTAGGAGATGGTCCATTCCAGTTGCCCAGAGAAGGGCTGATCCTGGAAGATCTGGAGCGAAGCCTGATCGAGCAAGCCTTGCAGAGGACTGGCGGAAGTCTCGATCCGGCGGCAAAAATGCTGGGAATTTCCTACAAGACCCTCCAGTACCGCATCAAGAAATACCGATTGAAGAAAGAGAACGGATTGTTGTCGGAGGAAATCATCCCCGGCGAAGGCCGTATCGCCTAGTCTGAAGGGCGATTGGTTCGCCCAGGAGGACTCCTTCGGGAGAACGGATCAGAAAGTAGAACCCAGGGATACTTTTGACCTGGGAACAGAATGAGCAGTGAAGGCTAGTTTTCGAGCACCCATGGTTCTCGAAGGGCAGCACTGCAAAGGAGAAATACGATGAGTTCTGCGATGAAAGCGGCTGCACTGACACTTTTGATTGTGATCATCGGCTTCGGTCTGATGAGTTTCCTCGGCGATGGACCCGAGGGTCCTGGTGATAATGGATCGGGAGTCGGGAGTAGCAACTCCTCGACCACCAATCCGGTAACACCGGTGAATCGCCTCCCCGAGCGGCAGGTTTTGAAATCTAGTATTTCAGGACTGGTTCGCGATGAAGGAGGTACTCCCCTTCCCGGAACCACGGTCAAGATGTTACGTCTCGATGGCGGAAACGGAGTCGCCTCTGCGGTATTTGTTTCGGAAAAGAAGGTCGCCGCGGATGGCACTTTCCGATTTGATGATCTCGCTGCTGGATTGTTCCGCTTCCAAGCGGCGCTCTCTGGCTATCAGAGCCACAAGTTGGACGTCTCATTGATCGATGGAGAGAGCCCGCCCGAAGTGGTCTTGATCCTCACCTCGGGGATGTCCATCAGCGGTACCGTCTATGATCCCTTGGGTCAGCCGGTGCCGAACGCACAGATCGCGGCATTCAAGGAGCGTGTGGCCCGGGAAGCTCCCCTTCAGAAGAGACTTCAAGTACTTCTGGAACTG
>DUAN01000137.1:0-16059 GCA_012960845.1 Planctomycetota bacterium
GATCAGATCGGGCCACAGGTCGCCGTTGAATTCGCCCACCTGCACATCGCGAGAGTTGTCGGGGATCGCCAGGTCCGGCGCCAGTTCCAGCGTCTGATCCGTCATCACTCCATCGACATTGAGAAACAGTACATTGGCTCTCGACCCGAAGGTGGTATAGGGCAGTTTGCGGACGCAGATCAGATCGATATCACCATCGAGATCGAAATCAGCAGTGGCGAAATCCTTCTCCTCGACATCGGCCTGGCCAAGGCTTGGATCGGCCAGGATGTTGGTGTCGCTGACTCGTTGCCACTCGAGCCAGATGGGGGTCTGTCCAGACAAGTTGCCATGCGGAGTCAGGATGACGACGATCCCCAGCAACACCCACAGCCCCTTGGCCATCATCGTCATTCTTGAAAAAACGCTCATCCGTTTCCCACTTCCACATCTCGCTGCCTCCCTGCAGAAGGCGCCACAGGATTCCACAATCTTCAGGAACTTCAGGCCCTTCAGGATAAGTCTCCCCCGAGGGCTTGGCCAATCGAATCCCTGTCGATGAGAGTTCAACGCGACCGTAGAGACGCCGTCATCAATTGCTGGTGATCCGCTCCGGTGGGAAGAAGCCGACTTTGCACCAGTTGAACCGTATCAAAGGTGAACTGTGGAACCTTGAGTGGTCGATCCCAGCCACCGATATCGCAAGGGGGCGTCAAGCGTGCCAAGGTCATGTGAGGAAGAAATGGCCGACACTTCTGGTGTCGAACCAGCCGCTGTGTGAGGCGACGATGCAACTCCTCGAGAGCATTACTGGTGGGCCCCTTCGCCGCCACGGTCCTCACCTGACCCCGATCGGGAAGGGTACCGATCCGATCAGGAGACCAGCAGATCGGCTCGACCGCTGCTGCGGCCCGCTCCACCGACTCCTGGATCTCCGCAACATCCGCCAGATCGACATCTCCGATGAACACCATCGTCATGTGAATCTGATGTTCCGGCATGAGTCGGTGGGGAGGGAGATCTTCCTCCGCCCTCAGCGCTTCGAGCAATTTTCCAGCACTCATCCGATCCGGATGGAGGGCGCAGAAGAGTCGCACTCGACGACTTCGTTGACGATGCTCTCGATCGACCGCACGGCGTTTCAATTCGAACTCCTCATCAAGGTGTGATCCGATTACGAACCGCATCGAGTTGCCGCTGGAGGCGCTCGACCACTGCAGGCTCCCCTGCCGCCCGATTCACCTGTTCAGAAGGATCTTCCCGCAGGTGGTACAACTGTCCGGACGGCTCCCCGGGCTGCGGCTTCAACTGCCTCGGCCGGGTGAACCCGCCACTCCCAAGGCCCTCGATCCATTTCCACGCTCCCGATCGAATCGCAAACATGCCGTGCAAGGAGTGATGGATGATGCTCTGCCGCTGGCCCGTATCCCCGTTCAGGATGGCATCCAGAAAACTGATCCCGTCCGGCGCTGCACCCAGCGGAATCGGTGCACCGACCGCCTCGGCAATCGTCGGCATCAGATCGGTCAACCCCACCAGGCTTGAATCGGACTGGCCGAGCCGCTGTCCATCGAGGCGACGGGGCCAGCGCACCAGCAGTGGGACCCGGTGCCCTCCCTCATGGATATCCGCCTTCTGTCCGCGCCACGCTCCATTGGCACGGTGCGGATACTTTTTCTCATCGTCGGGGGTCCAGTGGGCGCCGTTGTCGCTGGTAAAGAAGAGCAGGGTATCATCCGCCATCGATGTGCGATCGAGGGCATCGAGAATCTCTCCCACCACCGCATCGACATGAGCCACAAACGACCCGTATACCCCGGCTCCCTCATTGCCCTGGTAATTTCTGGCGGGCAACCACGGCGTGTGAGGTGCCGAGAGAGCGACGTAGAGAAAGAGCGGATCGGTCGTGTCGAGCTGGTGATGGCGCTCGATCTCCGCCACCGCTCGCGCTGCGGTATCGGGCAGTACCTGGTCGTGGCGAAAGCCCGGAGCAATTGCGCCTCCTCGCCAGAACCCCTTGCCGCCGTGACGAGCCTGACCACTCGCCTCGATCTTCTCGGTCGGCTGCGCTAACGCATGGTCATCTTCGAAGTAGAGGTAGGGAGCCATGTCGAGGCTGGCGGGGATTCCCCACCAGCGCTGAAATCCGGCGGTCGTGGGACCGGGGACCAGCGGTAGGCTGTAGTCGGTCGACCCCTGCGCCTGCAAACCCAGATGCCACTTGCCCGCCCCCGATGTGCGATATCCCGCCGCCTGCATCACCGCGGGAAGGGTCACACGAGTCGGCTCGATCAGAGCCGGGGAACGGCCCCCGAGTACCCCCTGCTTCATCGATGATCGCCAGGCGTACCGGCCGGTCAGCAGGCCATATCGAGTCGGTGTACACACCGCAGATGGAGAATGAGCATCGGTAAACCGAACACCCTCGGCAGCGAGTCGGGCCAGTTGAGGCGTGGCGATCCGCGACTGCTCGGTGCTTCCGGCGAGGTCTCCCCAGCCCAGATCATCGGCAAGAATCACCACCACATGTGGCCGCTCGGGGATTTTCTCTGGCGCTGCGTCGTCGGTCGAGTGAGAGCCGGTGGTGGAGCACCCGAGAAGCAACAGTCCACACCAGAAAATGGCCATCGATTGGAATTTGAGCGGCATCTGCACCCCCTTCTGCACTGCCTGGGATCGTATCCAAGTCGATCGCCCACGAACACTGCTTCATTTTAATGCACTATTATCACGCACTGCGTATGCTTCATTATGAAGCATATAGTCCCCGCGGCTTCCCCTCCGCTTTCCCGTCGACACAAAAAAACCCCCGCACGCGTGAGCGTGCGGGGGCAAGGATGGTTCATTTCAACGGTTCAAGCGGCGGGTAGCGCATCCACCGGGAATCCACTCTCACGGGCGTAATCGAGCAATTCCGCACGTAAACGGCCTCTCGCCCGGGAAATACGCGAACGGATCGTTCCCAGCGGTACCGACAGGATCTTGGCGATCTCCTGGTATCCGAGACCGTCCAGGTCGCACATCAACAGCGGCTCACGGAACTCTTCGGGAAGGTTGTGAATCGCCTCCTTCACCGGGTCTCCGACCAGGTCGAGACGCGGCTGATCGCCATTCTCGAGCCTTTCATGTTCCTTTTGCAGCTCCCAGGAACGGTCGTGGGAGACTGGTTGGGCCAGATCCACGTCCTCGTGGGGCGGCTTGCGTAAACGGCTACGACAGGTGTCGTAGAAGCGATTCTTGCAGATCCTGAACAACCAGGAGCGACAATCGGTCCCCGGTGTGAACCTCTCAAAGGCCTTGAATGCCCTCATGAAGGTGTCCTGGACCAGATCTTCGGCAGTCGAGAAATCTCCCGCAAGGGAGATTGCGAAGGCCCTCACAGAGGATTCGTGTGGCAGCGCCACCGTCTCAAAGGAGTGGTTCTCGGCCGTCTGGGTCGCGGTGAAATCGAATCTGTTCATTTTGAGTCCCTCTCTTCTTTGAACCAGTTTGCGAACATGAGAACCAATGCAGATTCCGTGCCAAACATGGACACCGCAGCCAAGGCTGACAGCATCCCACCGCTCCGATAGACTCTGGACGACTCCGATGACCGTTCTCATCCAGAAGTGAGGAATCCTCTTGTCCCTGCAGAACCACTCCTCGTTCAAAGCTCTGACGGGTGCCCAGCTGCTCGGCGCCTTCAACGACAATGTCTTTCGCCAGTTCATCCTGCTGATTGCCGCTCGGGTCACCGTCGAGTGGTTGCCGATCGATCCTCAGGCCGCAGTGATGGCGGTCTTCGCCCTCCCATTCGTGCTCTTTGCGGTGCTCGGGGGGTCGATTGCCGACCGCTTCCCCAAGCGTCGGGTCATCGTCATCGCCAAGGCGGTGGAGATCCTCGCCATGGCCTTGGGGATGGCCGCCTTCGCCCTGCAAGGGATTCACCCCGACCTGTCGATCATCGCGATGCTGACGGTGCTCTTCTTGATGGGGACTCAGAGCGCATTCTTCGGTCCATCGAAGTACGGGATCCTGCCAGAGATGGTTTCGGAGAAGGACCTGACACGCGCCAACGGCATCATCAACATGACCACCAATGTCGCGACCATCCTCGGGGTAGTGGTGGCCGGAGCGCTGTTCACCTACCTCCACCCCACCGACGATCTCAATAGTGGCCATCCCAACTGGTGGAGTGGTTTCTTCTTCATCTCGGTGGCGCTGATCGGCTGGCTCATCTCGAGAAAGATCGCCAGGGGCAAGAGTGCCGCAGATCCTCAACGCAACCTCAACTGGAATCCAGTCTCTGGCATCGCCGAGATCAAACACCTCTTCGGAGATCGACCACTGTTTGGCGCGGTGATCGCCACCAGCTGGTTCTTCCTGATCGGAGCCCTGGCGCTCTCGGTACTCAACGAGTTCGGTCGGGTGGTCCTTCAACTTCCCGGGGATGGCTCGAGCCTGTTCTTCTTCGTCGCAGCTGGCATTGCCCTCGGAAGCTTGCTGGCGAGCCGACTCTCTGGAGATCACATCGAGATCGGCATCGTCCCCATCGGTGGATTCATGATGACGGTCGGCTTTGGCCTGGTCCCCTACGTTGACGAGACGCTGCCCAGCGTCGGCGCCGCTCTGGCACTGGCGGGCATCGGTGGAGGTCTGTTCCTGGTACCTCTCGCCTCCTACGTGCAAGATCGAGCCCAGGGCAAGGAGAAGGGGCGGATCCAGGGAGCTCAGGAGTTACTCACCTTCCTCTTCATCTTCGGCTCCGCGCTGGTCTTCGAGATGATCCAGAATGAGCGGCTGCTGGGACTCGATCCGCAGGGAGCGATACTGGTGCTCGCTACCCTGTCCCTGATCGGAACCCTCGGAGTATTCCTCGCCGTACCGCACATCTCGGTGCGCTTCCCCGTCTGGCTGATCGTGCACCTGTTCTATCGAATCACGGTGCTCGGATCGGAGAACATTCCACGACGTGGCGGGGCCTTGATCGTCGCCAATCACCTCTCCTATGCCGATCCATTTCTGGTCGGCTCTGCAGTACCCCGGTTCATCCACTTCCTTGCCCATCGCCAGTTCAGCGGCAAGTCGTTGATCGGATTTGCCACCGGATTGATGCGAGCGATTCCCGTCTCCAGTGAAGATGGACCCAGGTCGATCCTGCGCTCACTCGATGAAGCGGCCAGGCTCGCCAAGAAGGGTCACCTGGTGTGTATCTTTGCCGAGGGAGGGATTTCTCGGACCGGCAACTTGTTGCCCTTCTCGAAGGGGTTGGAACGAATCGCCAGCAAGGGCGAGGTTCCGATCATTCCCATCTACCTCGACCGAGTCTGGGGCAGTATCTTTTCCTTCCGCGGCAAGAGGTTCTTCTTCAAGAGACCGTTGCGAATCCCCTACCCGATTACCGTCGCCATCGGCGAGCCACTCGAATCGACCGCCTCCGCGATGCAAGTTCGCCAAGCGGTACAAGAGTTGAGTGCCCTGGCACTCGACTCTCGCAAGCAAGAGGGCCTGACGCTGGCGACTCGCTTCCTCACCTCGGCCAGGAAAGCGCCGCGGCGAATTGCAGCCATCGAACTGGACAAGTCGATCTCTTACAGGAGGTTCTTGATCCTGGTCTTGATCCTGCGTCGGAAACTCAGGCATCGGTTGGCCGACCAGACCCACATCGGCTTGCTGCTACCTGCGGGCATCGGAGGAGCATCGAGCAACATCGCTGTTGCTGTGATGGGAAAGGTCGCCACCAATCTGAATTTCACAGCAGGAGCCGATGCTCTCAGCTCTGCCTGCCAGCAGACCGGACTGAAAACGATCATCACAGCCAATATCTTTCTCAAGAAGATCGACCTGGACCTGTCGAAGATCGCCCCGGATGTCGAAGTGATCGACCTACCCAGTTTGCTCGCGAGAGAAGTCACCAAGAAGGACAAGGTCGTCGCAATGCTCACCGCACTGCTCCCTTGCTTCTTCCTCAACCGGCTCGCCGGAGTTCCACATGATCCCGATGCGGATGCATCGATCATGTTTTCTAGCGGATCGACCGGGACTCCGAAGGGAATCCGCCTCACTCATCACAACATCCTTTCCAATGTCCGGAGCGTCTCACAGATCTTCGATGTAGACAGCAGAGATCGAGTGGTCGGATCACTACCCTTCTTCCATGTCTTCGGGTTCACCATCACTTTGTGGTTTCCTCTCGCCAATGCCATCGGGGCGATCTACCACCCCAATCCGATGGATACAGATGCTCTCGCTACTCTCATCCGCGAGAACAAGGGCACCATCTTCCTCTCCACTCCCACCTTCTACCGCACCTACCTGCGAAAGTTCGATCCGGTAGACTTCGCCAGTGTTCGCCTCGCCGGAGCTGGAGCCGAGAAACTGAAGTCTTCTCTTGCGGAAGCCTGGGAAGAACGATTTGGTTGCCCCCTCCTCGAAGGATACGGCTGCACGGAGTTGAGCCCGGTGGTCTCGGTCAACTTGCCCGACCTGAAGGATTCGCCGATTGGACAGAAGACGCGCAAGTTCGGCTCCATCGGAATGCCAGTCCCAGGAGTGGTGACGAAAATCGTCGACCCTGACACTCTCGAAGAACGCCCGATTGGCGAGGCCGGCCTGCTACTGATCAAGGGCCCCAATGTCATGAAAGGCTATCTCGGAAGGGACGACCTCACCGAGGAAGCGTTCGATGGTGAATGGTACAAGACCGGTGACATCGCAATGATGGACAGCGACGGCTTCCTCAGCATCACTGACCGGCTGTCACGGTTTTCCAAACTCGGTGGCGAAATGGTGCCCCACATCCTGATCGAAGAACACCTCCAGGAGATCGTCGACAATTACTTCAAGGGAAACCCGGATACAGAGGCTCCTCCCCAGCTGGCAGTGACCGCAATCCCCGATGAAGCCAAGGGCGAAAAGCTGGTAGTTCTCCATGGAAAACTACCGATCGAGCCAGCGCAGATCATCGAGGAGTTGAGGAGCCAGAATACTCTCCCCAATCTTTGGATTCCCAGAGCAGACTCCTTTATCGAGGTCGAAGGGATTCCAACACTGGGGACCGGCAAGGTGGATCTGCGGGCCGTCAAACAAGTCGCCCTGGATTCACTCGGTTAAGATCCTGAAGGCAGTCCATCAGCCACCATCATCGGGTACCTTGTTGCCATGATCGAAGGGCAGAAAACTGGATGAACAGCAACGAAGATCCCGATCTCGGCATCCGTGAATTTCAACGAACCATCGAAGCCACCTACTTCGACAAGGATTCCAATCGTGGGGTGAGCGGTTCCTTCATGTGGATGGTGGAGGAGGTGGGCGAACTGGCCAGAAGCCTCAACTCAGGCGAGCCCAACTCTGAAGCCGAAAGGGCCGAATTCGCCGATGTCTTGGCCTGGCTGGCGAGCCTGGCCTCCCTCCGAGGTGTCGATCTTGCTCGTTGTGCCAGCGAAAAATATCAAGCGGGTTGCCCTCGCTGCCAACAGAAACCTTGTTGCTGTCAACACCGCTCGGAGGAGGGGCCTTGAAGTCGCGCTATTTCAGCACCCTGGATCGTTACCTGTTCCGAGAACTCCTTCTCAACTTTTGTCTCGGGCTGATGTTTCTCTCCCTACTGGTGGGAATCGTGTTTGCCATGAAAGCGGTAGACTCTGGCTATTCCATCAAAATCATCTTGCCCTGGTTATTTGACAGCCTGCTCTACAGTCTTTACTTCACCACTCCGATTTCAATTCTCATTTCCTCCACCCTCAGTTACGGCCGCTTCGTCGCTGACCTGGAATATACCGCAGCGATGGCCAGCGGAATCACTCCTGCTCGCCTGTTCGTCCCGATGCAGTGGCTGGCGATTCCAGTCGCACTGTTCTTGATGCTGACTCAATCGACCATTCTTCCCGAACTACAGCACCGAAAAGAAGACATCGGACGATTCCTGGTCAAGCAGTTGCAAAATCTAGGCAACGGTAAGCAGGGGCAGTTGCAACTTGACAATCATGGCGGCCTGGTTCACTGGAGAGAGATTCAAAATGGAAAGCATCTGACGGATGTATTCATCCAGAAGCAGATGAACATCGGCCGGGGGACAGACGGTGTCGCCAACGCAGTCGCCACAACAAGCGGATCTGGAGAAACTCCGGGCACCAAGATCCGAGCCGAAAGAGCACAACTTTCCATTGACGATGAGACCGCCATGATTCGTCTGACCCTAAACAAGGTTGAAGTCAGTTTCCCCGTCAGTGAAGCACAGTCGGACAAACCCGACTTCCTCGGATGGCACCACGAAAAGATCCAGTTGGATAGATTCAACATCGATTTTCCAATCAATAGCGAATCCAGACGACTGAATGACTTACCCACCTCTGAATTGCAAATAGCCATGGAAGGTTTCAAGGATCAGGAGAAGGCCTTACGCGAGCAGATCGCTATCGCTGATGATCCAGCCTTCATAGCCTCTTCCAATGCGGCGATTCGAACCGCACAGAAAAGTATCCGCAAAGGAGACACGGAAATCTGGAGACGACGAGCGATGGCCCTCTCTGTCATCTCCTTCGCGCTACTAGGATTCCCTCTCGCCTTGATCTTGAAGCGATCTCAGAAGTTGATTCCGTTCTTCTTCGGCATGCTCATCGTCTTGGTGATCTTCTTTCCTCTCACCTACGGAGGAATCCAGTTCTCAAGGGCCACTGGATATCCCGCATGGATCACGGTCATGTCGGGAAACTATGTCATATTGCTGATCTCCAGCGGACTCCTGTACAGGGTCAGGGCTCGTGGATGATGAGCACTCTACATAGAATTCTAGAGCGCCTGCCGATCAGAACCATCGACCGATACCTGATGCGACAGTACATGATTTCCTGGGGGATCTGCGCCTTTGCAGTGTTCGGTCTGTTCAGCATGATCGATGGAGTGGCAAGAATTGATCGCTTCCTCAGACAAGATGCTCCGTTACCGCTGGTCGCGCTCAAGTACTTTGCCGGCATGGTACCCATCTACTTCACCCAGTATCTCGGGCCGATCCTGACGCTCCTCGCGGCAATGTTCACCATCACAAATCTCAACAAAAATTGCGAACTGACACCCTTGCGTGCTGCTGGATTACCTCTCTCAAGAATCCTCGCCTCGTTGTTCCTGATCGCATCCATGATGGCCATCATGATGATTTCTGTTCAGGAATTCGTGGTCCCTAATCTGAAGGATCAGATTCGATTAGCAGATTCATACGGTCGAGCTCTCGACAGCATTCAACCAGGTGTGGTCAACGATAGTAGAAACAATCTGATCAATGTAAGAAGTTACCTTCCCCACGAAAAAAGGGGCCAGCATGTTGAGATCACTACCAAGCATGCAAGCCAGGCGTCCTCGAAATCCATCATTCGTGCTCGAGAAATCCTCTGGAAAGTCCCCGATGAAGGGGAGCCCTACTGGTTGTTACGCGAGGGCGAGGTGGAACAGTTCGATATCTCCGGTCTAAAAATTCCAGTCCCCGGCCCCGACGGCACCCTGCAGCTGGTCCAGGGGTTCTCACAGATGAAACTGGCGACTGATATGCGACCCGTTGACCTCGAGTCGAGCGACAGAGAGATCGAATACCTCTCCTTTCGCGAACTCAGAGATCAGTACAAGCGAAGACCTCACCTCAAGCACCTTGAGGTGAAGCTGCACCGCCGAATTGCATTCCCTCTCTCTAACTTCATCTTGCTACTGCTGGGATTGCCTTTCGTGCTGCGAACCGAGTCTCGTTCAGTACTGCTGGGTATTTCTATCGCCATGGCGCTCGGCACCATCTACCTGATCATCACCGAGGTATGTGCCAATCTCGGAACGAGAGGACAACTCGAGCCGATGCTCGCAGCATGGCTACCGGTGCTCTTTTTCGGAGCCCTGGGGATTACATTATATGATGGGATCGACGAGTGACGGAATCAGTGATGAGGTCCCTGATGAGGTCAGTGATGAAATCCACGAGTGATGAGATCGATCCCACTGTCGCTCAAGAGGCGAATCGACGAAGTTGTTCGATGGCCCTCTGATGGCGCTTCCGGACCAGTTCAGGAGTGATCAACAGTAGATCACCGATCTTGGCATCGGGCAGGCCGTCCAATCGCAACCAGACCACCTTTGCGAGATCATCGGGCAACTTTGAAATCAGCCGATGCAACCCGTCGACCTTTTCTCTCATGAAGAGTAATACCTCTCCATTTTCCTGATCTCCATCCGCAGGGATCGTCATCACACCACCAGGGACATTGGACTCTCCTGAAAACCGAGAACTGGACCTGCCGGCATCGAGAGCCTGCCACTTTGCATGCTGCAAGATCAGTCCGACGAATTGGCGATAATCAGCATCCGGATCGAGCGAATGAATCGCCTTGACGCCACGGAGAAAAACATCCTGGCATATATCATCGAGGTCGGTATGCCGCTGCAGTTTTGCTCCCAATTTGGGAATCAGAAATTGCTGAAGCCGGGGTAGGACTGCTTCGAACAGGTCGGAACGAGCCCTGGGATCGCCCGCTCGGGCGAGCGGCACCAAGGAGTCCAACTCTTCGGGTGTTTCGAATGGCAATATTACTCCAGTGTTCAGAGGATCGGGAGGCTGCCAAGAGAGAAACTCTATCCAATTTCCACCTCGAGAGCATCTCAATTACTGGAGTACCGTTCATTCCCACCATACTCCCCAGAAAATAATTGGTTTCCCTGTCACGAGGACTTCTCTGGCTTCGCTCATCCTGATAAGGGCCGATGCCTGGTAGAGAGCGGCGCTCTGGGCTCCTTATCCACTGAACTGAATCGTCTTGAGACAGGAACCAAATGAGCGACCTCGAGTTCTCGACCACTGAATACCGTTTTCCGTTCCATCCGGTTGATGTATGTGTCGACTCCAGATTCGGATGGGTCGCCAGCTCAGCCCCAGGGGACCCCCGAGTGATCTTGACCCGGCAATCCAGGTCCGCTCCATTCGATGTGTTCCAGTGGGGAGACGATTACGAATCGGTGGTGAGCCTCGCCATCGGCTGCTCAAGCCAGGGCCAGAATCGCTGGCAGGGAATCGTCGCCATCTGTCAGCGCCACGATTCTACTGCTGCTGCCACCATCTCGGTGCTGGATCCGAGAGTTTCCAGACCGCAGATCCTTCCAACTCCAATCGGTGCCGCAGAGTCCTATGGCAGTGCTCTGGCCCAAGGCCCGAATTGCTGGCTGGTATGCGAACCGACAGGAATCACCGACATCTCATTTTCCGGCAAGGTGTGGGTCTTGAATGTCACGGATGGATCGGTGCAGGAGATACTGGTCCCCGATTCCGCTGGACCCTTCGACATGTTTGGAAACGACATCAGTGCTCACGCCGAGTTCGTCGCGATCGGAGCACCCTTACAAGATCAACCTCTGCTCGATTGTGGTGCCGTTCATATCTACCGTTGGTCCGACGATGGGCTCGAGCCGATGGAGATGCTGATTTCAGGATCTCCCGAGGCCAACGGTTGGTTCGGATCCACAGTACAGTTTCTCGATGACGATCTGTTACTGGTAGGAGCCCCCGGAGCTGGAGGTAGTGGTCTGGTCGAGATTTTCCAGCTCGACGAAGGTCGCTGGAAATTCAAGAACAGGCATTTCCCTCCCCGCTCGACCTTCTCCAGATTTGGTTTTGCCATCGCCTCGATCGGAAGTGATCTATTCATCGGTGAAAAATCGCGCGGCCCTTCTTGGGTGCACTTCCGAAGGGAAGAGAACTGTGATGATGCCCGTCCCTTCGTTCCGATCGATTTGAAGGGGCTACCGATCTCCCAGGACAGGGATGGCGATTCAGGAATTGGTCGAGCTGAAAATTGAGCGAATAGTTAGCAATCGATGAAATTGAGGCCCAGGGGTTACATTTGGCCGTTCAGTGGCCCTTGGGTTCTCATTTTTTCCTGACGCGCTGGCACTCGCTAGCGACCTTCTGAACAACTGCGCTCTGAACAACTGCGCTCTGAAGACCAATACCCTGCAACGCCATCAACCGATGGCTGCATCCAGATCCTCCTGGAGATCACCGATGTCCTCGATCCCCACCGACAGACGAATCAACGAATCGCTGAGTCCCGCGGCCTTTCGAACTTCTGGTGGGATCGCCCCATGTGTCATCGAGGCCGGATGCTCGATCAGGCTCTCGACCCCCCCGAGACTCTCGGCCAGGGCAAAAATATTGGTCCTGGATACCGTCTCACGAGCTTCCTGCTCCGAATCTCCCACCAGAACAAAGGAGACCATCCCTCCTGGAGCGGACATCTGACGATTCGCCACTTCATGTCCTGGATGTTCCTCCAGGCCAGGAAAGTAGACCCGATCGACCCTTGGATCATCATTCAACCAGCGTGCGATCCGATCGGCATTGCTGCAGTGTCTCTCCATCCTGACATCCAGAGTCTTGACCCCCCTCAGTGTGAGGAAGCAATCGAGCGGGCCTGGAATCGCACCGCTTGCATTCTGAATGAAGGCGAGTCGCTGATGGAGCTCATCGTCAGAGGTGACGAGGGCCCCACCCACTACATCGGAATGTCCACCCAGATACTTGGTGGTCGAATGCAACACGATATCTGCTCCCAGAGCGATGGGCTGTTGCAGACACGGTGTCGCGAAGGTGTTGTCGACCACCAGCATGATTGATTTTTCTCGGCAGATCTTCGAGATCTCAGCGATATCGGAGATCTTCAACAATGGATTGGTAGGAGTTTCTAGCCAAACCATTCGTGTATTTTCTTGAATCGCCTCCGCCACCTTTTGCGAGGAAGACGCATCGACGAAATCGAACTGCATGCCAAACTGCTGAAAAACTTGCGTGAAGAGCCGGTGACTTCCTCCATAGAGGTCATCTCCGGCAATCACATGATCTCCAGTTTTGAACAACTTTAGAACCGCATCTGTCGCTGCCAATCCGCTGGCAAAACAAAGACCATGCTTTGCTCCTTCGAGTGATGCCAGGTTCCGTTCCAGTGCGGATCGAGTTGGATTTCCGGTTCGAGAGTATTCGAACCCCTGATGAGTCCCCGGATTCTCCTGCACATATGTCGAGGTCAGGTAAACGGGAGTCATGATCGCACCGGTACTTGGATCCGGCACTTGCCCGGCATGAATCGCTCGAGTCGAAAACTTCACCTCAGGACCTTCTTCCGCTAACAGAGTGAATCATGTCGTATTTCGTGATGATGCGGAGACCCTCGCCAGTATCGACGAGAACCGCATTGGAGGGGTGACTCGCAAGCAATTGGAAGATCGCATCGGATGAAGCCCCTTCAGTGACCACCGGGAAGGACTTCTCCATCACTTCGCCGATCGATCGATCGAGTTCGCAGTCTCCCATCAAGAGCCGCTCGATGACCAGTCCTTCGCGAATACTACCGACAGGTATTCCGTCCTCGATGATCGGGATCTGGCTGACCTCGGCCTTCTGCATCATCTCGATCGCTTCTCTGATCTTCTCGGTGGGACACAGGGAGAGCAGGTCATGGCTGCGGGTGCCCCTCCGGTCGAGGATTTCTCCTGCAGTGAGGTTCATGCCACTCTCTACCAGTCCATTGCGACGTAACCAGTCCTCATCATAGACCTTGCTCAGGTAGCGCTCTCCGGTATCGGGAATGATGACCACCATCAGATCATTTTCCTTCATCTCCTTCGCCGCCTCGAGTGCTGCAGCTACCGCTGTGCCCGCAGAAGACCCGCTGAGAATTCCCTCCTCGCGTGCCAATCTTTGGGCCATGACAAAGGCATCTACATCACTGACCTGTATCACCTGGTCCACCAGCGACAGGTCCATGGTGCCGGGAATCATGTCCTCGCCAATTCCTTCGGTCTTGTAGGAGTTTGCGACTCCGAGCACTCCAGTTTCGAAGTACTCCTTGTACAGCGAACCGACCGGATCTCCGCCGATCACCTGAACCTCTGGATTCTGTTCCTTGAGATACTTGCCGATTCCGCTGATGGTCCCACCGGTACCCATTCCGGCAACCAGATGGGTGACCTTTCCGTCGGTGTCGTCCCAGATCTCTGGACCGGTGGTGACGTAGTGAGCATGGGGATTCCACTGGTTGAAGTATTGATTGGGACAGAATGAGTTCTCGGTCTCTTCGGTGATCTTTTTCGCCACCGAATAATAGGATCGAGGATCGTCCGGCTCGACCGCCGTCGGGCAGATGAGCACTTCCGCTCCGAAGGCTCTGAGCAACTTCGATTTCTCCTCCGCCACCTTATCCGGCATGGTGAAGACTGCCTTGTATCCACGGATGCATGCAATGAGAGCCAGACCCAGTCCAGTGTTTCCGGATGTACACTCGACAATCGTGCCACCAGGCTGGATCGTACCCTCTCGCTCTGCGGCATCGATCATGTGAACTGCGATGCGATCCTTGACCGACCCACCGGGGTTGAAAGCCTCGAGCTTGGCCACGATGGTTCCCGAGAGACCGCGGCTGATCCGGTGGAATCGAACCAGTGGCGTTCCCCCCACCGTTTCCAGGATGTGATCGTAAATCTTCATTGCTCTTCCTCGACCCCCAGGATTTTCTCCAGCTCTTACGGTCCTTCTCAATTCAACTCGTTGACCCCGGCTCCTGACAGGAGCCTGAATTGCCTCCCTCAGGATCATACGGGGAGGGGACTCAGGAAACACGAATCCAGGGCGATTTCCTCTCCTCGGCCCATGAATTTTCGATCCCTTGCCAACTTTCCTGTCCGCCTCCCTTGGCCTCTCCGCTCGAATCCTCTAGGCTTCGAGTTCTGGGCCATCTGACACCTCCCCAGTTCTGGACCGGATCGGCACGTACCACCATGGCAAAACCAATCTTCATTCAAGAGGCCGATCCCCGGTCCCTCGCCCTCCGGTTGCTGAGAGATCTGGCCGATCACCTGGAGCCGGAGCAGTGGATCTGCATCCCGACGGGGAAATCACCCGAAGCCTTCTACGAGGCTCTGGTCCAGGACTCCTCTTCCGCAAAACTGTGGCGCCAGCTCCACTTTCTGCAACTCGACGAGTATCTTGCCCCCCCCGCTGGATCGATGAGTTTCAAAGCCACCCTGAGGGATCAGGTCTTTGATCCCCTCGGCATCGAATCGAACAGGGTTCACTCGATCGATGCGGCCGGCCAGGCTTCAACGGAGATCCACAGACTGTCGCAGTTGATCGACCAGTACGGTCCCCCCCGTACTGCCATCCTCGGACTCGGGTCGAATGGACACATCGCCTTCAATGAGCCCTGCGATCATCCTCCATCCGGCTATCACACCGTCGATCTGAGCGCCGAGACACTGAAAGACAATTTCGTCGATCCTGTACCGGATTCACTCCAGGCGATCACCATCGGCCTCGATCTACTGCGGGCCATCGAACGGATCTATCTGCTGGTTCCTCAACAGAAGAAATCCACCATCCTCGATCGTTGCCTGAGGGCTCCCTACGATCCCAGGATCCCGGGATCCTGCTTGCACGATCATCCGCAGCTCCATATCTATCGCTGCTGAGTGGTTCCCACCTGCAATTTGACGCTACAATCCTGACGGATCAGAGGAGGATCAAATGCTCATCTCGCTCTTGTTGTCGGTCGTTTCTTTCCCCTCGCTGGTACTTTCAACGCCCGATGTAGCAGATGCTGTCGGTGGCGCGGGGGACCGAGGAGTGATCCAGTTCCGGATCGAGGACTCCGCTGGCAAGACGGTTCCCGCTCGACTCACCTTTCGCAAGCCCGATGGATCGGTGCCTGCACTCTTCCACAACCGAGATGCCGCACCTGCCGACCTGGCGATTCGTCCCGATGTGATCTGTACTCTCTCCGGTGCCGGCAGCATCACGATGGTGACTGGTGAGTGGTTGATCTACGCCAGCCGTGGACCCGAATGGAGTATCGACCAGCAATCGATCTCGGTCGGCAAGGATCAGACGGTCTCGCTGGTCTTCTCGCTGGAGCATCAGGTCGATACCCGCGGCTGGGCCGCTGCCGATTACCACCTCCACACCCTGACTCACTCGGGCCATGGCGACAGCAACATGCCGGAGCGAATCATCAGTATCGCCAGCGAGGCGCTGGAAGTTGGAGTCGCCACCGATCACAACGTTCACACCGACTATTCCGATGT
>DUAN01000137.1:16069-22218 GCA_012960845.1 Planctomycetota bacterium
GCCGAGGAGCAGTTCCAGGGGATCGTGGGTAACGAGATCTCCGTTCCTCTCGGCCACTTCAATGCGTTTCCACTGGTTCCGTGGGCCAACGTATTCGATCGCAACTCTGACGATGGCCCGGCACTGTTCAGGGCGGTCCGCGCCAATCGAGACTCCTCGGGAATCATCCCGGTGGTCCAGGTCAATCATCCTCGCTGGGAAGGCATCGATTACTTCAGGGTCGCCGGTCTCGATCCCATCACCGGTGGATCGGTCGAGAAGAACTGGTCCGTCGATTTCGATAGCGTCGAGATCTTCAACGAAAATGCCGGTTGGGGATATTACGACGCAGACGATACCGATCAGGTGGTCGGATCGAGCCGTCACTGGGCATTACAGGACTGGCACAATCTGCTCAATCACGGATCCAGGATCACCGGTGTCGGAAATTCTGACAGCCACACCGTTTCCTCCAACCTCGCCGGCTGGCCACGAAACTACTTCCCCAGTTCGAGTGATCGACCCGCAGAAATTTCGGTGGAAGAGGTCTGTGATGGCGTGAAGAAGGGTCAGATCGTCACCACCTTTGGACCCTTTGTCACCTTCACCGTCGATGGTGCCCAGATGGGCGAGATGGTCTCGGCCAAGCGAGCGGCAGTTCAGCTGAAGACTCACGTCCAGGCTGCCGACTGGATCGATGTCGATCGGGTTCTGGTCATCGTCGATGGAGATATCGTCGAGACGATTCCCGTCGCCGACAGCAGGGAGATCGTCCGGCTGATCGATCAGCGCAAGATACCGGTTCGCACTGACGGCTGGATCTCGCTGCGAGTCGAGGGCGATGACAGCCTGGATCCCATCGTACCGGGATCCAAGCGCCCTGTTCTTCCGATCGCCATCACCAATCCGGTCTTCGTCGATGCCGATGGCGACGGAATATACACTCCACCGGTCGAAGTCGCTCGAAACTGGCTTGAAAGACATGGGGAGAATCCCGCGATGCTCTTCGCCGAATGGCAAGCGCGCCAACCAAATCAACGCTGCTCGATGCTCCATGCCTGCGCCATCGATTCTCCGCCCGCCCGGACCCTCGCCCGATGGGGCATCGGAGATCCTGCTCGACTGGTGAAATTGTCCGCCTGCCGTCTGATCGAAAGGATCGGCTGTGGCGATGATCCGGCGATCCTCTCGCTGTTGACCACCATCGCCGCATCCGATCGATCCGATCCATGGATCCGGGTGGTGGCGATTCGTGCACTGTCTGCAGAAGTTGCCGGCGAAATCTTGAGCGATCAACTGCAGAAATCTGGGCTCAAGGCGTTCGCTCCCCACTCCTCAGAAGTGACCCACCTGCTGCCGGGGCAATCGGTGATTCGCTGGTCTGCCTCGGAACCGTTTGCGGTTCATGGGGAGAGTGGATTGCGAGAGGTGCTGGCGATGGCACGAGCCGATCGCCCGGTTCAGCAAACGGTTCTTGCCGACCAGGAAGGCATCGTCGACCTGAGTCGATACGCCACCGAACGGGGACGAGGGGAAAACTGCGTCGTGGTGCTCGAATGCACCCTCTACAGCCCTGATGATCGAGAGGTTTCGATCGCCGTCGGCAGCGACGACGGCTGCATTCTCAAGGTAGGAGATCAACTCCTGGTCGAGGACTTTGCCCAGCAGGGGATCGACCCGATGCGTCATCTGGTGCGAGCTTCTCTCCAGCGAGGGTCCAACTCCTTGATGCTGCTGGTTGAAAATGGTGGTGGCGGCTACGGAGCGGCGCTACGAGTTCTCGATGACGAGGTGATTGTCGCCCCATCGAAAGCCTCACAGTCTCGAAGTAGCCGCAAAGATCCGCAGCAAAGGGCCAACTCCGACATGGCGGGAATCAGCGCTGCAGCCCGGCTGTTCTTCCTCGATGAAGGCCGCTGGCCCAGGGACCTCGCTGAGTTGACACTGAAGGATCGCTTTTCGATTCCCGATACCGATCCATGGGGTCATGGTTATCAACTGCGCAGTAGTACCACTCGCGTCACGGTGCTCTGCCTTGGAGCCGACGGCTCCGAAGGTGGAGACGGCATCAACGCCGATCTCATTTCAGAGAAATGAACCACACCCGAGGAGGACAAGTATGACACGTTTACTACTGATCGTGCTTCCTCTGACCCTGATCGGGCTCGTAGCCGGTCCCGTGATCGGAATGCTCATCGTCGAGTATTCACACGCGGATCCGAACTCGTTTGGAGCAAAGGAGGACGGGTTCGTCGGTTTCCTCTACGGGCTGTATATCGGCCCCGGAGTGGGTTTAGTGCTGGGCGTGATCCTGGCGCTGCTGATCCCGAAGAAGAGCTCCGAACACACCGAATAGTGGTGCACCCCACCGCCGATGCGGATCAGGACAACTCTTGCAGTTTATCCTGACGAATCTCTCGGCGGTCTCCGTTACGGCGAGTCCAGCCGTTCTTGTCGAGATACTCCAGCAGCGGGATGGCAAACTTACGCGTGGTGCCCAGCTGGTCTTTCGCCTGGGATGCGGAAAACGCTCCTTCTCTCTCGAACAGTTCCGCGAGTTTCTTGACCGCTGCCGGGATCGCCTCTGCCAGCAGGGCTACATCGGTGGAGATCCGAATCACCTCTCCCCGGTCGATCAGAAATGCATGCAATTTCTCCACTAGCGCCTGCTCCACCCCGATGAGACGCGCCAGATCCTCGGCGCGGGCGGGGTCGTACAGTTGCTTGGTCAGATGATCCCGGATCGACTCGAGCGCCGCCTTCTCCCCCTCGGAGAATTGTGGCTCTCGACCGGGCTGGAGGATTCTCCCTCCTCGCATCTTCTCGATCTTTCCCGATGCCGCGAGATCGTCGGTCACCTTTTCGAGGAAATGATCGCCCAGTCGGGTTCGATCGCGAATCTCCAGTACCTTGACAGAGATGCGATAGGGATCCTCTCGATAGGAGTGGTCCAGAGCATCCAGCACTCGCTGGCCTCCGCGCTCCAATCCTTCCCTGAGCACCCATTTGCCATTCGACACCGCAACGATCTGACCCGCTTCTTGCAACTGATCGAGACAACTGGCGACATCTTCAGCGGTCATCGCTGCTCGCTTGGCCAGTTCGGAAGCCTCGTGGATCTCCAGTTCGCCCTCGTGCATGAGGCTGGTGAGAAATGCTGCAGGGGTTCCCAGTGCATCCAACTTTCGCCGCATCGAATCGACCACGAAGTCCTTACCTGCCTTCAGTCTCCAGCGCGACCGGTCGAGCACTTCACCGCCACCAAGGGTGACCATCGGAGAGGTTTGTCGCAGCACAAATCGATCTCCAGGAGCCACCACCACTGGTTGATCCAGTCGGATCTGCGCCAGCGCTTCCTGACCCGCCTCTACCGTTTGACAATCGAGAAGGTAGAGACGTCCCACTGCTTCCATCGTTCCTTGAAGAAAACGAATCGGCATCCGATGGATCATCGGTTGGGCCAACCCATCGAGTGCTTTCAGGCTCACCTCCACCATCTCCGTGGCACTGAAGTAACCCGGAGTTGCGGCGATCATGCCCCGATGGAGATCTCGATAATCCACATCTGCGAGATTGATGGCGGTCGAATGACCTGCCCGGGCCTTTTCCACCTGAACCTTGTACGCTTGAAGGCCACGCACACGCCCCGTTAAACCGGGAGGTAGCAACTCGAGCCGATCATCCAGTTTGACCGATCCACTGGTGGGTACACCGGTGACCACCGTGCCATGTCCTTTTGAAGAGAACACCCGCTGGATCGGTAACCGAAAGACTCCCCCATCGTCGCGAGGTGGCAGTTCTCTGACCAACGCCTGGACGCTGTTGCGGAGTTCATCGATGCCTTCGCCGGTCTCGGCGCTGACTGAAACCAGCGGAGCGGACTCGAGAAAAGTCCCGGAAACCGTTTCGCGAACTTCTTCCTCGACCAGTTCCAGCATGTCTTCATCGACCAGATCAATCTTGTTGATGGCGATGATTCCTCGACGAACGCCGAGCAGGGTCATGATGTCGAGGTGCTCTCGAGTCTGAGGCATCACCGAGTCGTCGGCGGCCACGACCAGGATGACGATGTCGATCCCTGAAGCTCCCGCCACCATGTTCCGGATGAACTTCTCATGACCTGGAACATCGATGATCCCGACCAGTTCGCCATCCGACAGTTTCATCGGGGCAAAACCAAGATCGATGGTCATCCCACGATCCTTCTCCTCCGGTAATCGATCGGGATCGGTACCGGTCAGCCGACGGACCAGGGACGATTTCCCATGATCAATATGGCCTGCTGTGCCCACGACTACCCCGAAAATGGTCGAATCTGCATCGGACAATGGTTTCCTCCCGGTCCCGAGGATCGGTGCATTTCCAGGTGATGTAAAGTCCCACTCCTTGACCTACGGGAAGATCTCCTCCAGCATCGGCTCATGGCTACCTCCAGAGATGAATTATTTTGCAAGTTGGCGATCCGCCAGGGTGCCTGGACGCAGGACGAGGCGGTTCTGTTTCTCCAGGGCTACCGTGCCGCTGGTCAGGGCCAACGATTTGGCGAATGGGCTGCCCAACAGGGAGCGATCGATGCCGGTCTCGCCGCCCGGATCGAAAATGCCATCAACAAGCGCAATGAAGGATCGGTGTCCGACAACCGCAAACGGATCCCCGCCAGAGGTGGCCAGGGAAATGGTGCGACGACCACCGCCAAGGTAGCCTCAAAACGGCTGCGCCGTGGCGGCGCAGGATCGGGTCTGGATTTCAATCGAAGGCCTGTTCAATCGACCATCTATGTCTCCTGCGGAGTGATCAGCATCGTGCTGCTCTTTATTGTCGCCTACCAGTTCATCCAGGAACCTGTGCCCCCACCCGCACCAGAGATCACCGACTCGTCGAAGGATTCCGGGAAGTCAGGTTCTTCGGCAACCGCTGCCGCCAATCTTATCGAGAAAGCCCCCGTCTTCTCCACAGAAGAACTGAAGGCGATGACCAATCGGATCCAGATCTCGATCACCGATGCTCGTGGATATCTTCGCGATGGCAAGACCCCCATCGGCTTGAGACAGTTGAAGAAAGTGCGTGAAGAACTGGGTGGCGACAGGCTTCCCGAGCAACTGAAGGGCAAGATCGACTCCGAGATCGCCGAACTCAATTCCATCATCAACGACATCTATTCCGAGTTCCTGGAAGATTTGACCAAGGCCAGGGCCGCCAGCGATACCGATGAAGTGCAGGATCTACTCTCCCAGATCGAGACCAACTGCGGTCCCGACTTCCGTGCCCGTGCCGAAAAGGAAGGTTCCTAGGAACCGCCCTGCCACCATGCCACAACCTTCCAACCCCAGGGAACGACTGCAGAAGTACCTCGCACGCTGTGGCCACGGCTCTCGTCGTCGCGCGGAGTTGCTGATCGAACAGGGGTTGGTGCTGGTCAACGGCAAGAAGGCGACCCTGGGCGATCAAATCACCCCGGGCCGCGACACCGTGGTTCTCCACGGAGAGACCATCACTCCCCCGCGCGCTTTGACCGTGATGTATCACAAGACATCCGGCACCATTACCAGCACCCACGACACCCACGACCGACTCACGGTGATGGACATGCTGCCAAAAAAGATGATCGAAGCAGGCGTACTGCCCGCAGGACGGCTCGACCTGGAAACGGAAGGATTGCTGATTCTCACCAACGACGGTGACCTTCAACATCGGATCACTCACCCGCGATACGAATGCACCAAGGAGTACTTCGTGGTTCTGTCCCGACCTCCCAGTGATCGAGAACTGGCGGCACTGCGAAAAGGTGTATTTCTTCCAGATGTCGGAAAGACAACTTCACCCGCTGAACTGAACCGCCTTCGGCGAAAACGAGACGGTTCAGCATCGATCCACATCCGCATTCACGAGGGAATGAAACGACAGATCCGACGGATGTTTTCCGGGCAAGGAATCAAGGTGACTTACCTCAAGCGGATTTCCGTCGGCGGGTTGGTCCTGGGAGATCTGGCTCCCGGTAAGCATCGCAGCTTATCACTCAAGGAGATCGACCTGATGGTCACCCCCCAGAAAGATGAAGGTCCACCAGATCGGGCCCGATCTGGTAGACGTTGATCTTCACTAGTCGAGGATGACCTGGACAAACCCGTCCACCGAGGTGCTGTCGATCTGCACCTCCCACAACCCGGAGA
>DUAN01000138.1 GCA_012960845.1 Planctomycetota bacterium
TGGGTTCCGACCCTGGACGACCCCAGTCGGGCCGTCCTCGGAGGGAATGGTACCAGCGGGTCTCATCGGGGCCACCCGCGGGAATTCGGGTACGGCGACCTGCTCCGAACGGTACACATCTGCCACGAGCAGGCCCAGTTCCGCCTGTGGTCAGACCATCAGACCAACTGTTATGGTCTCACCACCGCACATCAACATACCCGGCACCACACAGGGAGAGCCCGTGTCCTATCCCAACACGCTCGTCTTCATCGACCTTCCGTCAACCGATCCGGCTGCTGCCCACGCCTTCTACAGCGAGGTCTTCGGCTGGGAGATAGAAGAGCGAATCCCTGGGCTCTTCCATCGGATCGTGCCCGGCCAGAACTTCAAGGTGGATGACGGATCACAGGGCCCGACGGGCAACCTCCACATGGGCCTGTACAACGCATCCAATGCCCGCCCCAATCCCAGCACGGAACCCACCGAGCCACTACACCTGAACCCCGGTGGCAGGTCCATGCGTGCGTGGATACTGGTCAGCGAGGACGACTCCTTCGACCGGATACTCGAAGCGGCGAACCGCCTCGGCGCCACGGAGTTGTGGCGCAACCACTTCTGGACCGAGTTCGGTGGAGCCAACGCCTCGTTCCTCGACCCCTGGGGCAACCAGATGCTCCTCTGGCAGCACCTTCCAGACGCAGAGCAGGACGAGGAGACCCATCAGGCAGTGGGAGATGTGAACCTCCCCGACGGATGGACCATCGAGTGACCCAGGACCCCGACAACCCGGACACCTACTCGGTGCACCCGCCGTCACCTCGCTGGACGCATGTGGCCCTGCGTGTCAATGACATCGACGCCACCATCGCCTGGTACACGGAGCACACCCCCCTGAAGCTCCTCACCAGAAGAGAGGACGAAGCCGGCTACGGAGCCTGGTTGGGTCACGACGACAACTCCAACAGCCCGTTCGTGCTCGTCGTTTCCCAGTTCTTCGAGGGAATGGACCCGTTCGCCTCATCACCACACACCGTTCTGGGACCATTCGCCCACCTCGGGATCGAACTCTGCAGCAGGGACGAGATCAACGATGCCGCTGCGACAGCAGAGGCCAACGGAAGCCTCGCCATGCCACCTACGCAGATGCCGCCCCCGATCGGCTACATCTGCATGGCCCGAGACCCCGACGGGAACACGATCGAGTTCTCCTACGATCAGGGCATCTACGCCACCGCCCAGGAGGTCTGGGGATAGACCCCGATCCGACATCCGTGGTCGTCTCCTATCTGGCGGCGTTTCAGACTGGCGACCCCGACGAGATCGCGTCCCATGTCAGCGACGACTTCGAGAACGTCCACAAGAGCGCGCTGGGCGACTCGTGCACCGGTCGGGCCGAGTATCGCAAGCGCCTGCCGCTCTTCCTGTCCGCCTTCACCGGACTCCGTTACGAGTTATTGGAAACGGTCGCCGAGGGAGACAGGGTTGCCGCCGCCTACCTGATGCGGGCCGTCCACGATGGGGTTCCGATCCAGATCCCGGGAATGTTCAGTTTCGTGATCACCGGGGGCCTGATAACGCGGCGCGTCGACTACTTCGACAGCCTCACATTCCTACGCCAGACAGGCCAGGCCTGAGGACTCACGGCACTTCCGGGGGCACGTGGCCCAGCCGCGACCTCTTAGTCTCCAGGTAGCGGAGGTTCTGAGCCGTCGGTTTGGTCCATAGGGCGGACCGGCCCGCCACCTCCACGCCCAGGTCGGCGAGACCCGCCACCTTCTCCGGGTTGTTTGTCAACAACACCACCGAGTCGATACCAAGCAGCGAGATGATCTGTGCGGCTACCCCATAGTGGCGTGTATCGACAGGGTGGCCCAGCTTGAGGTTGGCCTCGACCGTGTCCAGGCCATCGTCCTGGAGTCGATAGGCGCCGAACTTCTCAGCCAACCCGATGCCACGGCCTTCATGACCGCGTACGTAGATGACGACCCCACGGCCCAACTCCGCTATGTGCTCGAGAGCCATCTCCAACTGTGCACCACAGTCACATCGGAGCGAGCCGAATACGTCACCCGTAAGGCACTCCGAATGCACCCTCGTGACCACTGAATCGCCGGCCACGTCACCCGTGACGAATGCAATGTGTTCGAGACCATCTACCAGGCTTGTGAACACCTGGCCGTCGAACGTGCCGAAACGCGTCGGTACCGGCGCCGAGCCGTTCGCCTCGACCAGTTGAACATTGCACCAGAGATAGTGAACGAGGTCATCAACCTCTATGAGCACCAACTTCTCGTCATCGGCGAACCTGGGAAATACTGCATCACTAGAGACTGTGGTCTGGACGGGTGGAAGAATCCCGAGACCACCACCTGACCTGCCGGACATCCGGAGAAGTTCGGCTGCGGCGGACTCCGGCGACGGTCGAGCCACCAATCTGCCAGCGTGCTGTCCCGCTGTCTCCACAGCCACGTAACCGAGTGTGTTCGCCTCGAACCAGTCCCTCTCGTGCCCAGACGCGACGACCACTGCGCCGACCCCGTCGCTCCATCCGGCCACCAGGACCATGCCGCCGGACCGGAGCCTCGCTACGGCATCATCTACCGCTGCAGAACCCACTAGTCAGGCCTCCAGCAGACCGGCGAATCGGCGGCGCCACTCGACCGACGCCTTGTCGGCGCGGACGCTCACCAGCGCAGTGCGTTCCATGGGAAGTTCTCCGGAGAGGCGCTCGAGCATCACACGGTCCTCCTCTCCGATGGCCCTGTCGAACTGGATCACGTCCTCAGCTGGTACGTCGAAATCGTCGTTCCGCCAGATGACGAACGTGAAGTAGGAGGTGACCTCGTCGATTGGCGTGGCCAGGAGCAGGATGATGTGTACCAGCCCGGTCTCGTAGGCGATCGTGCTCCGAACGGCCAGCGGCAGGTGGAAACCGGTGGTCATGACCCGCTCCACCACGGACTCGGCGGACCCCGAGGTCTTCTGGGCCTCCTCAGGATTCTTGGCGACCACCTCGTACCTGTAGCCGTGGTACCCATCGTCCAGGTCGACCAGTTCGATAGGTGGAACATTCGAGTCCTGGGCTCCACCGAAGGTGCCCACGTGCACGTACGGGAAGTGTGAGATGTCAAGGAAGTTGTCGACCATCCGTGGTGCCGACACCTTCCAGACCGCGACCCCGGTGTTGATCCGCCTGAACGACGGGTCAGAATCGACCGACATCTCCGGAATCGGAGCCGACGGCTCGGCGGGACATAACCAGACCAGCCCGTACTTCTCAGTGACCCCGATGGTCGACAGGTTCGCCTTCGGAGGAATCGGAACCCCCTCGTCAGCTGACGGCACGTCGCTGCAGCGGCCCCCACCGGCGAAGGTCCAACCGTGGTAGACGCAACTCAGGCAGCCGTCCTCGACCGTTCCCGCAGACAGGGGCGCCTCTCTGTGTGGGCACCTGTCCGGCGCTGCGACAAGGTCTCCTTCAGGGCCGCGCCAGATCACGTAGTCGTCGCCGAGTAGCCGCACTCCCAGCGGCCCGGGCGAGACATCGGTGGAACTGGCCACCACCTGCCAGTGGGTTCGCATCGCCTTAGATGACAGCATTGCCGATCGCGACATCACAGCAGGATAACGCCCATGGTCGCTAGTCTCCCAGTCCACCGGAGGCCAGATGACCGACCTGATAGTCGCGGGAACACTGCTAACGATGGACGGGGACCGAACCATCTGGACGGACGGCGCCGTCTACGTCACCGACGGTCTCATCAGGCTCATTGGCCAGCGTTGCGACCTGGTCCAGATGCATCCTCAGGCCCGGATACTGGGTGGACCCGGATGCATCGTCACCCCCGGTTTCATCAACAGCCACCAGCACCTGACCGGCGACAGACTCATCCGTTCCTGCATACCTGACGACATTGATTCCAACGAGGCCATCTTCGACTGGGTCGTGCCGATCCACGAGGCGCATTCAGGCGACGACGACGAGCTCTCAGCAACCCTGTCTCTCCTGGAGGCAGTCGGGAACGGAATCACCACCACGATCGAAGCAGGCACCGTGGCCCATCCGGAGCGCGTTGCCGGAGCGTTCCAGCGAGTGGGCGTACGCGGCAGCGTCGGCGCCTGGGGGTGGGACAACGGAGACAGCTCCCTGTGCGGAACCACGGACGAGGTCATGGAACGTCAGCAGATGGTGCTGGAGGCGCATGCCTCCGACGGCCTGGTTCAGGGCTGGGTGACGCTCGTAGGCCACGACCTGTCCTCTGACAGGCTCTACGTCGAAGCAGCCGAGTTGGCACGTATGGCCGGCACACGGCTCACCTTCCACCTATCCCCATCGATCGACGATGGGGTCGCCTTCCTGAAACGCACCGGCAAACGCCCTGTCACACACCTAGCCGATCTCGGAGTTCTGGGTCCGCAGACTCTGATCGCCCATGCCGTCCATCTAGATGATGAGGAGCTGGACCTTCTCATCGAGACGGAGACCGCCGTCTCGTACTGCCCGTGGGCCTACCTCCGTCTGGGCCAGGGGGTCAGTAGCGCCGGCCGCCACATCGAGTTTCTCCATCAAGGGGGCCGACTGGCGCTGGGCTGTGACACCGAGAATGCAGGCGATGCCATCGATGCCCTACGGGTCGGTGCCCTGGCTGCCGGGCTGGCCCGGGACACTTCAATGGACCCCCGCTCATTCGGTGCACACGAGGCACTTGAACTGCTGACCATCGGCGGGGCCGAAGCGATCGGAATGGACGACAAGATCGGCTCGCTGGAAATTGGCAAGGCCGCCGATCTGGTAGTACACGACACGACCGGCGTCGCCTCCACGCCGACCTCCGTGGATCCTGCACTGCAACTGCTCTGGGCCGGCGATGGCCGTGCCGTCCGTGATGTGGTCGTGGACGGGGTTCCGATCGTCGTGGACTACAAGAGCACGACGGTCGACCACACCGATCTGGTGGCCGAGGCAAACGAGGCTCAACGACGGCTCCTCAGCCAGGCCGGACTGGCACCCACCCCACGCTGGCCGGTCCGCTGAGCACCCGCGACCACCCTGGCGGGAGGGCCCGGCACACGCACCCACTACGGGGTGAGCAGGATCTTGCCGAAGAAATCTCCTGAGAGCATCCTCTCCTGAGCAACCCCGGCATCGGAGAGATGGTGCACCGAATCAATCTCGACCCTGAAGGATCCTGAGCAGAACTCCTGCCAGACCTCTCCGAACTCCTCGGAGCGGTAGGCGTCCGATCCGAGGATCGAGATCCCCGAGTGGAACATCTGGCCGAGCGATGGGATGGTCGCCTCGTCGCCCGAGGCGTTTCCACAGTTGACCAGGCGGCCGCCGGGTGCGAGGGACAATAGGGACGGACCGAACAGCGCGGCACCCACGAAGTCCATGACCATGTCCACTCCCGATCCGGACGTCACCTCCCATGCCCACGCCGCCACGTCGCCCGTCCTGTTGTTGAGGACATGGGATGCCCCCAGAGCGAAGGCCCTCTGGCACTTCTCATCCGTGCCGGCGGTAGCCAGGACGGTCGCACCAGACCTGACGGCCAACTGGATGGAGGCCACGCCCATTCCGGATCCGGCCGCATGGACCATCACGACCTCACCACCCCGCAGGTCACCGACCCGGAACATCGCATGGGCGGCGGTCACATACGAGGTGGGGAAGGTCGCCGCGTGTTCCAACGACATGTCGTCCGGAACCGGGTGGACGTGTGACGAGGGAACGAGGCACATCTCCGCGTACCCACCGTCGACCGTCCCTCCGATGACGGCCGGCTCCCCAGCAGCACCACCACGGCCGAAGAAACTCGAGTTGCGGGCCACCCCTGCCAACGAAGGATCCACAACTACCCTGTCGCCCGGCGAGACGTTGGAAACGGCAGAACCGACCTCGGCCACGATGCCGGCAAGGTCCATTCCTGCAATGTGCGGATAACTGAATCCGGGCATCTGGAACCAGCCGTTGCGCTGAAGGACATCCAGCCGGTTCAGGGCCGTAGCCGCAACCTGGACCACAACGTCGCCGGGACCGGGAACCGGGTCGGGGACCTCGCCATAGCACAACACCTCCGTACCACCGGACTGCTCGTAGTACGTAGCCCTCATTGACAGCGTGTCTTTCCCGCACCAGCCGCGCTACCAGTGGCCGACATGAGCGGACACACGGCCGGAACGCTGAGGTTCCTACTTGAGACCACGGATGAACGGCCGTGCGAGGGCCTCTGGCTGTCTGACGGCGTGGGCGAACAGGGCCATGGCGGCGATGGTCACCAGTGAGGGGAGCGACGACAGCATCTCATTGTTCAGGTCATATCCGAGACCGGGCAGGGTCAGCCTGAATGACAGTACAGAACCGAAGAGAAGGCATCCGAAGATCGCTCCGCGGAGGGTCCAGCCACCAAAAATGACCGCCACCAAGGCGATGAAACCGCGCCCGGCCACGATACCGGGGTCGAACCTGCCGACCTGGCCCAACAGGAGGTACCCGCCGCCCAGTCCAGCACTCAGCCCTCCCAGGTAAATCGACTGGCGCCGACGACGGTTGACGTCGATGCCGCTGACGTCTGCGGCCTGTGGGTTCTCGCCCACCGATCGAACCTCCAGCCCCCAACGCGTCCGGAGCACGAGCCAGGCAAACAGGGGTGTGATCAGGTAGATCAGGTAGAAGGGCCAAGGCTGCCCGAAGAGGGCTGGGCCGACCAATGGGATGTCAACCAGGAACGGAACCTCCACTATGGAGGCCGTGCGCGTCGAGAGCTTCCACTCTGAGTCCAGAAAGCCGACGATCCCCAGCACCAGGATGTTCAGGGTCAAGCCCACGACAAACTGGTCGGCTGTCAGACGATGGCTCATCTGGGCCTGTACCGACGCCACCGCTCCACCGGCGAGCATTCCCCCTACGAGACCTAACACCACTGAACCAGTTGCGTGGTAGCCGAGAGCCGCTCCGAATGCCCCAGCTAGGATCATCGCCTCTACAGAGATGTTCAAGGTGCCAGCACGCTCGGCCACCCACTCGCCGACCGCGGCGAACGCCAGGACCACGGCGAACCGGGCAGCCGCTGTATAGGCCGACTCGGTTGTGCCCACGTCCAAGACTGCGGAAAATAGATCGCCCATCAGACCCGGCTCCTCGCCGATGCCAGCGCCCTACGACGTTCCCTGATGAACATAATCGCCGGTGGCAGCAGCAACGCCAGGACGATCAGACCCTGCACCACATCTGTGACGCGACGTTCGATACCGGTGGAAGCCAGGAAGCCGGAACCCGTCCGGAGGCTGGCGAACACGAAGGCCATCGGAATCACCGCCATCGCCCGGTTGTTGGCCACCAGAGCCACGAGCAGGCCCACCCATCCGATGTTCACCGAGAACCCAGGCACCAGTCTGTAGTTGGCGAAGTCGCCCCCGGTGAGCATGAACGCTCCAGCCAGGCCAGCGAACCCGCCGGATGCGAACATGGCGATCATCCCGTGGGCGGATTCACTGATGCCAAACCGCGTCGCCACCCGCCTGTTCTGCCCGACGACCGTCAACCTGAAGCCCCAGATTGTCCGACTCAGCATCCATCCGACCAGGAGGATCAAGGCGACCGCGAGGAATGCGCTGATCGAGATCTCGTTGCCCCAGAGGGTGATCCGCGGCATACGGGTATCGAGTGGTAACTGCCTACTGACCATGTTCCTGTTGCCCAGCTTCGCTTCAGGATCCAACAACAACCATGGATTTTTCAGGCCGTACCCCACGAGGTTCGAGGCGACGGCTACCAGCAACAAGGTGGTGAGCACCTCTGGGACCTTTCGCCAGTACCGGAGGCCACCGGCGATGCCGGACCAGAGGGCACCGCCGAGCACGCCGGCCAGCAGGATCAGCACCACGACGATCGGCCCGGGCGCCGAGATCCGAGATCCGACATAGGTAGCGGTCGCTGCTCCCACCAGCAATTGCCCCTCCTGACCAATGTTGACCAAGTTCGCCTTTGTGCTGATGATCGTGCCGATTGCGACCATGGCGAGGGGGATGGTCACGCCGATGGTGCCGCCCCAACGACCGGGCTTCAGGACGCTTCCGTTCAGCAACGCCTTTCCGACGTCCGTCCAGTCGGACCCCACTGCCTCGACTATGAGTCCGGAGAAGACCAGCGCCGCCATCCCACAGACCACATAGATCGTGACCACCTCGACCACCCGACCTCCCGTTCCACGTCCAGAGCCGACTGCGAGGCTCATGTGAGGTCTCCACCCATCAGGCGGCCGATCTTCTCGCGGGTGGCCTCGGATCGGCTCATCTCACCGGTCATCTCACCGCGGTAGAGGACGACGATCCGGTCGGCCAACTCAAGAATTTCATCCAGCTCGCTCGAAATGAGAAGGATGCCGACGCCCGTCGATGCCACCTGCCTTAGCTGGTCGGTCATGTACTCAATGGCCCCCACGTCCAGCCCGCGGGTTGGCTGCGCCGCCACCAGAACCTTCGGTGAGGCCGTGATCTCGCGGGCAAGGACCACGCGCTGCTGGTTGCCGCCGGACAGAGTCCACATCGGGGCATTCGGGCCAGTGCACATGATGGCAAAGCGCTCGATCAGGCCACGTGCCATCTCACCCATGGCGGCCCTGTCGATCACACCTCGGTCCGCGATCGCGGCCGGATCAGCCAGCATCAGGTTCTCCGCCACCGTCATGCCCAGAACAATCCCTGAGTCGTGGCGATCCTCGGGAATGACGGCGACGCCAGCGCGGATAGTGGCTCCCAGTCGACCCACGTCGATCACCTCCCCCGACACAAGGACATCTCCGCTGGTCTGACTACGGAGGCCCGAAAGCAGGTCCGCTATCACACGCTGTCCGTTGCCCTCCACTCCGGCGACGCCCAGAATCTCCCCCGCCCGTAGTACTAATGAGAGATCATCCAGCTCCACGAAGCCACGAGACTCGGCAACCGTGACTCCCCTAAACTCCAGCACCGGCGCTGGCCTGGTGTCGGTAGAAGGAGACTCCTCGGCACTGGCTCTCGCCGACGGCCGACTCCCGCTCCGCAGCCGCACATCACGGCCGACCATTGCTCGTGCAAGCGCACCCGCATCGGTCTCCGCCGTCAGGCAACGCTCTACGACCCGGCCATTTCGCATGATGGTCACACGGTCAGTGACCCCGAGCATCTCCGTTAGCTTGTGACTCACCAGGGCCACAGAGCGACCCTCCTGCTCCACGACGTTGCGCAGCGACCCGAACAGTTCGTCAGACTCCTCCGGGGTGAGAACGGACGTCGGTTCGTCGAAGATGAGGATGGCGGGCTCCCGACGAAGGCACTTCAGGATCTCGACGCGCTGTCGAAGACCGACCGGCAGGTCGGCCACACGTGCATCCGGGTCGACGTGCAGCCCGTATCGTTCGCCCATCTCACCCACGGCACCTCTGACGGCGGTCCTGTCAAGGCGCCCACTGTCCCCGAGGGCGACGTTCTCCCAGACGCTGAGTGCCTCAACCAGACTGAAGTGCTGGTGGACCATCCCGATTCCGAGAGATGCAGCAACCACGGGATCCGAGATCTGGACCGGCGAGCCGTCAACGAGGATAGTGCCAGAGTCAGGCACGACCAGACCGATGAGCATCTTCATGAGGGTGGACTTACCGGCCCCATTCTCGCCCAGGATGCCGTGGATCTCACCGCTGTGTAATTCGATGTCAACCGCATCACAGGCCGCCACCGCTCCGTAGCTCTTGGAGAGGAGGCGTGCGCAGATGGCCGCTGGGGGCCCCACAGAAGTGGGACCCCCTACACCCAGGCCGATATCAGGCCCAACCAACTCTTTCAGCCGCCGTAGGCGGCGCCCTTGATGGCACCGAACTCGCCGGCGAAGGCTCCGCTGGCAATCTCGGCGTAGACACTGTCCATGGCCGCCTGCTGATCAGCCGTGGCGTTGCAGATCACCGCTCCCGGCTCTGAATCGACACCGACCCTGAACACCTTGGTCTCACCCTCGACGACGTCACCAGCGAAGATCTGCGGGAAGATCGCCGCCACGTAGTCACCACCGTCGAACCGCACGGCAATGTCCCACGTCAGGTCGCCCTCACGGGTACAGACATCAGACGGACCAGCGCTCAGAGCAGCCACGCCGTTCTCGTTGGCCAACTGGACGATCGCCTCGTGGGCTCCGCCCAGATACGGGTACACGACACCGGCACCCTCAGCCACAGCAGTGTTGAACGCTTCGGTCGCATTGGGCACATTGTCGAAGTCGTACGGCCAGTCACCGGTCGGCACATAGGTCACCGTGAAGGCACTATCCACCGCCTGCAGGCCCATCTCGAAGCTCAGCAACGCTTCCATCTCGAAGTTCAGGTCACAGCAGCCAATGAAGTAGGCAACCGTCGAACCCCGATCCTGGAGGAGCAGACCTGACGCATACCCGGCCGTGTAACTGATCTCGGAGCTGTCATCCAGACTCTGGGCCAGACCCGGCAGCGAAGCGAACCCCGCACCGCAGTTGCAGTACCAGAAGATGTCCGAGTACTTCTCGGTCAGGTCCGGCAACGGCTCAGCAATCTCGCTCGCCCCGACGATGATGATGTCGACACCCTGCTCAGCCAAATTCGACAACTCCGTAGCCGCGTTCGCAGCCTCGATCTTGTCGACCACGATCGGAGTCTCGAAGCCATTCGCCTCGGACAACTCAATCGCCGCATCCACCACCGCCTGGTAGTACGCACCATCATCAGCAGGACCAGCCGCAGCAACACCAATGGTGATCACGCCATCACCATTGGCATCAAACGCCGAATAGTCGAAAGCCGCATCCTCCTCGACGGTCGAAGCGGTCGCTGCAGCGGTGGTAGTAGTTGGCACCGCCGTTGTAGCGGCTGGGGCTGCTGTAGCGGCTGGGGCTGCTGTAGCGGCTGACGTCGCTTTGTCGTCTCCGTTGTCGGAAGCACACGCGGCGACCACCAGCGACAACACCATGGCGACCACCAGAACCTTCGATGACCTTCTCATTTGCCTGGATCCCCTCTTCTGATAGGCAGTTTCGGTCTGATTGTCAGACCATAGTAAGGAACGTTCAACTCATCAAATCCCGCTATCAGGGCCGATCTCAACCACCCGGCCACCTCTCGGCGTACCGCTTCACCAACCAGCGGTTGAAGTGGATGTGTGACTCCTCCTGCCATGAGTACCGCCCCCGCCGGGCGAACCGCGACCCGAGGCCAATCTGGACCTTCGTCGTCACATCCTGATCCTGCTCCACGAACACCTGGATTCCCGCCGTGGCAGCATCCAGGAGCTGGTCGAACATCGGGTGCTCAAAGGTGTCCGGATGCAGGAGGGTCCCGATCTCGATGTCGATCGTCGTTGCGCTCCGAGGTCGGACGAGGAAGAAGAACGCCTGGTCTGGAGCCGTTCCGAGGCAGAGGCTGGGCGGAAGGAGGGCAAACGTGGACCGCCAACGCTCCTCCTCCGTCAGGTTCGGGAAGACCGGATAGAGGGCCTTGTGCGTGGCGTTGAAACCGGCGTCGATATGCATGTACCCGGCTTCCCTGAAGATGACGTTGCTCTCGTCATCCCACGGGACGGGAAAGCTCGAGAGCTCGCTCGGGCAGAAATCCTGGATGAACTGGTGGAGCTTGTTGGCGTGGTAGCCGTCGTTGAAGTTCTCGAACATGATCTTCCAGTTCCAGGGCAGACCCTCCAGGGTGATCGTGTCAGTGCAGCGGCAATTGGCAAGGTCGTAGTTGGCCAGGTACGGCTCGTACCTCGACAGCGTCGGAGCGAGCGGTGCAGCTTCGGCGTCGAAGTTGACGAAGACGAATCCCTGCCACACCTCGGACTGGACCCTGGGCAGGGCCCAGTCCTTCTTGTCGAAGTTCTCCGTCTGTTCCATGGCCGGAGCCCCGAGGAGACGCCCGTCCAGCGCGTAGATCCAATGGTGGTATGGACACCTGAAGGTCGTCGAGTTACCGGAACCCTCACAGATCGCCTGCGCACGGTGCTGGCAGACCGACGAGAGTGCCCTGACCTCACCGCCCTTGTCGCGGGCGATGATCAACCGTTCATCGTTCACGTCGACCGTAAACCAGTCGCCGATGTCGGGGATCCTGCTGGCAAGACCCACACACAACCACTCGTGGTCGAAGATCGCCTCACGTTCGAAGCCCAGGAACTCCTCTGACGTGTAGACGATCGCCGGCAGCGTGTCGGCCTCGGGTTGGGGGACTACCGAGGATTCGAAGGAATCCAACAGCTCCTGGGTGAACATGTTCATCTCGGGCATTCCCCTCCGTGATTGAAATCCTGCAACAGGAACTTACGGATCTTGCCGACGCTGGTTCGTGGCAGTTCATCCAACATCGTTATCCGAACGGGTCGTTTGGCCCTCGTGAGACGACCAGCGCACCAGGTGTCCAACTCGGCAGTCGTCGGTGGCGGCACCGATGGATCAGCAACCACGAAGGCGACAGGTACCTCGTCGCGCACCTCGTCGAACCGACCCACGACCGCAGCCTCCAGAACAGCCGGGTGCCCAGCCAGGACTGCCTCCACCTCGACCACCGAGACGTTCTCACCCGAGACCTTGAGGATGTCGGACCTGCGACCGTCAAAGAAGTGGCGACCGTCAACGTCACGCGTGGCCCGGTCACCGGTGAGGAACCAACCATTCCTGAAGCTTGCAGCAGTCGTGTCCGGATCATCCAGGTATCCAGCGAACAGGGTCGTGCCCCGATCTCCACCGACGACCACCTCGCCCACTTCGCCCACCTCCACCGTCGTCCCGTCGGGCCGCTGGACGTCGACGAGGCAACCCGCGGTGACCCTGCCCATGGACGAATGCTCGCCTTCATCGGGATCACAGGACAACACAGCCGGAATGGTCTCAGTCATCCCGTACAACTGTCTCGGCCTGCACCCGAGCCAGTTGGAGATGGTCTGGTACTGCTCTGTCGCCAGGTTCTGAGCGAACCAGCACTGCCTCAACAACACGTCGTCGACCGGTCCTCCCCTCGCCAGAATCATCCGCATGGGTGCGGCGAAGAGGCTGGCGGTCGTGGCACGGTGACGGGCCGCCTGGCCGAGGAAACCACTTGCCGTGAACGATGACATCAGAGCGACGCTGGCTCCCGTCCAGATCGACGCTGCGAACGAGTAGTACTGAGCATTGGCGTGAAACAGGGGCAGCACGACTAGTTGCCGATCGGTCTCACCCAGGCCAGCCGCTGCCGACATGATTCTACCGGCGAATGCATAGTTGGCCTGGGTCACCTCCACTCCCTTCGGAGTTCCGGTGGTACCCGAGGTGAACATCACGGCGGCCCGATCGGTCGGAGCGGGCACGGTCCAGGATCGGACTGGATCGTCGCCAAGCACCGTCATGGCGGGGTCCTGTTCCTCGATCACCACCACCCTGAGCGACCCGCAGGCTGACCGGTACACATCGACCCGCTCCGATGCGCAGACACCGACGGCCGGACGTGTCCGCTGGATGTGGCCCTGCAACTCAACCCGGCCGCCCATGGGATCCGACGTGACCACCCATGCACCCAGTCGGATGGCTGCCAGCCATACGGCTACGAACGCAGGGCAGTTCGCCAACGCCATGTGTACTGCAGAGCCGGCCTCCACCCCGTTGGAGACCAGGGTGGCCGCCGCCCGGTCAACGATGCCGTCGAACTCCCCGTAGGTCCACTCAGACACCTGACCGTCAGAACCCTCGAAGATCAGGAACAGGCTGTCGGCGCGGCGGTCCACGGTCGCTTCCCAGACCGAGGCGAAGGTGAGGGGAGACTCCAGCAGGGTCATCAGACCTCGCCGTAACCGCCGCCGCCAGGCAGTTCCAGACAGACGACGTCACCGGGCCCGAGGGTGATGCGACTCTGCGTGGTCACCTTCTCGCCATTCACCCTGAACGAGCCGGCAGCTCCGGGGTCACCGCCGAATATCCCATGCGGTGGCTCGGTGAGCCTGCTTGTCACGGCGTTCAACTCCCAGTTGCGCGATGTGTCGACGCTGAACTCGATGGTCTGTCCCAGTCCGCCGATCTGTGCACCTCCGCCTCCCGAACCACGGCGGAGTTCCTTTCGGTGAAAGCGGATCGGTGCCGATGCCTCCACCACCTCGATCGGAACGGCCGAGATGCCTGTCGGGTACGAGCATGCCGACAGGCCCGGCTTGGATGCCCTTGCCCCGACTCCTCCCGCATAGGTGAACATGGCGGTGATGAACGGGGAGCCGTCCTCATGGTTACCGTTCACCTGCATCGTCCAGACTGCTCCGGAGCCTTCAGCCATGGACTCCTCTGGCCGGATCTGGGCGAGGGCCTTCAGCAGGGCATTCGGCAGGAACATCCCGACCACATGGCGTGCCGTCCCCGGCTGTGGAAGTACCGCATTCACGATGGAACCCTCGGGAGCCACCATGCCGATCGGGGCGAGGCTCCCGTGGTTGTTGGGGATCTCCGGGTTCAGCACTGAACGCACGGTGAAGGTTGTGTAGGCGTGTGTGTAGTTTCTGACGACGTTGATGCCCCACGGGCTGGCACCGGAGGTGCCCGTGTAGTCCACGGTTATCTCACCGGCATCGGCATCCACCTGGATGTCGCAAACTATGTCGATCCGGCTGCCGTCGGCGAGGTCCAGCACGGCGCTGGCCGGGTAGGACCCAGACGTGAGCTCCCTGATGCTGGCCCGGGTCGCCTCTTCCGAACGTCCGATTATCTCGTCCGCCAGATCCTCGATGTCGTCCAGACCATGCGAGTCGCACAGCACGGCCAGTCGTTGCGAGCCGACCTCGCCAGAGGCCATCTGGGCGTGCAGGTCACCTGCCATGTGATCCGGCTGGCGGACATTCGAGAGGATGAATCGCCAGACGTCCTCGTTCCGCTCCCCCGCCTTCATCAGCTTGCAGATCGGAATCCAGAGACCCTCTTCGAAACAGTCCCTGCCACCTGCGCCTATCCCGTAACCGCCGACGTCAGTGTGGTGGATGGTGGAACCAAAAAAGGCGATCAGCTCGGACACGTCCGAACCGGCCCGCGCACGCCACACGGGCACCAGCACTGTGACGTCCAACAACTGCCCTGCGGTCTTGTACGGATCGTTGGTAACCAGCACGTCACCGGGCACGAGGGTTTCGGCTGGAAACTCGGCGAGCATGTTGGCCGCACCGATGGCCAATGAGTTGATGTGGCCGGGAGTTCCGGTGACCGCCTGGGCGACCATGCGGCAACGGCGATCGAAGACGGCGTTGGCGAGGTCACCCGCCTCCCGGACTATGGGGCTGAACGCAGACCGCTGGAGCGCACGGGCCTGCTCGTTGACCGTGGCGATGAGGGACTGCCAGAGGATCTCCAGCTCAATGGGATCGAAACCACTCATCGGGATCCCCTCGTGGCTATGAGGCTTCCGTCGTCGGCAACCTCCACCGCCCATCCCGGCCTGATCACCGACGTGGTCTCCCTCTCCTCCACCACTGCGGGCCCGGAGAATCGCATTCCGGGAGCTAACGCCTCCCGCCGGTAGACGGGAGTGTCCTCAGGTGTCGAACCCCGATCGAACACGACCGGCCTAGTCCGTACATGTCTCACTTCCCCCGCCGGGGCAGCGGAAACGAGAGCTGGCTCGACCTCGGCCGACTCGGCGGTGGCGGCGAGCCTCCAGGTGATCACCTCGATACCCACGCCCGGAATGGCGAGGCCGTAAATACGTCGGTACTCCTCTTCGAAGGCCATCCGTACGTCGGCCATCGGCACTGTCCAGTTGTCGCCATCGCCTACCCAGATGGTGATCTCGTTGCCCTGGCCTTCGTATCTCGCATCGATCCCATACCTGAAGACGACCGAGTCCTCATGAACCCCTGCCGCCATCAGGACTCGTCGCCCCTCGTCTCGGAGTTCGCCCAAAAGGTCATCCCTCTCCGTCTCGTCCAGCCCATCCATGGGCCTGGGCATGGACCGGGCGAGGTCGATCCGGACCGGCGAGACCAGGGTTCCGAAGGCCGACAACACACTGGCGTTCACCGGGAACACGACACGATCCGACTCCAGCAGGTCGGCGACACCGCAGGCGTGGACCGGTCCCGCCCCACCGAAGGCGAGGATCGTCACTCCCCGGAGATCGACGCCACGTTCCACACCGTGCATACGGGCGGCTGCCGCCATGTTCTGGTTGACTACCTCGTGGATTCCAGCTGCGGTCTCGATGGTGGTCATTCCCAGGTCGTCTGCCACGACCCCGATCGACTCCTCAGCCAGGGAGGCGTCAAGGGGCATGTCACCTCCGAGAAACCCGTCGGCGTCGAGCAGACCCAGCAACAGGTCGGCATCCGTGACAGCCGGGACGGATCCGCCCTGCGCGTAACAGGCCGGTCCTGGTTCGGCGCCGGCCGATTCGGGCCCCACCTTCAGCAGGCCGAACTGGTCGACACGGGCGAGGCTTCCACCACCCGCACCGATCTCGACGAGATCGACGGACGGCACCGAAACCGGAAAGCCGGAACCCTTCTTGAACCGGTACATGCGCGCCACCTCGAAGGTATTGACGAGATCAGGCTCAAACTGCTCGATCAGGGTCGCCTTCGCCGTAGTGCCGCCCATGTCGAAGGCGAGGAGACGCTTCTCCCCCAGACGGCGCGCATACCACCGGGCTGCAAGGGCGCCAGCAGCTGGGCCGGACTCAACTAGGCGGACCGGCGCCTGTGCTGCGTCCTCGGCCGACACCACACCACCGTTGGAGAGCATCATCAGGACGGAACCCCCGAACCCCTCTGACGCCAGCCACTTCCTCAACTCGTCCAGGTACGGGCCGATCACCGGCATGGTGGCGGCGTTGCATGCCGCCGTCATCATCCTCGGGTACTCACGAATCTGGGGAGAGATCTCCGCCGACACGCATACCGGTATGCCGAGCCGCTCACGTACATGGACAGCCACCAGACGCTCGTTCGTTGGGTTCACATATGAGTTGATGAAGCAGACGGCGACGGACTCGACGCCACTGTCGCACAGCTGGTCCGCCAGGAAATCCATCTCGTCCACCGTCGGAGCCCGTTCCACGATCCCCTGGGCGGTGCTCCGCTCGTCCACCTCGAAGGTCAGGTCCCTCGGAACCGGTGGCTCAGGGAACTCGATCTGGAGGTCATACATGTCGTAGCGGTGCTCGTCGCGTATGAGGAGGGTGTCGGCGAATCCAGCTGTGGTCACCAGGGCGGCGCGACCGGTCTTGCCCTCGATCAGGGCATTAGTGATCAGGGTCGTGGCATGGACGATCGGAGCGACGATCTCCTCCGGTCGCACGCCTGTCCTGGCCAGCAGCCCGGTGATCCCACTACGGACTGCATCAAGCGGCGCGGCCGGAGTGGTGAGCGTCTTCTCGACCTGCACCGATCCTGTATCGCCGTCGAGCAGGACGATGTCGGTGAAGGTTCCGCCGATGTCAACGGCCAGTCGCCAGTCGCCCATCTCCCTCAAACCGTCCCTTCGAGGTCGGAGCGTGGCGGGACGAACACGTCGAGTATCCAGCACTCTCCGAACTCCTCGTCGCCGTGGAAGACGCTGTCTCCGTGCCAGACGCCCCGGCCAGCGATGTAGACGTCTCCCTCACCCAGAACCGTCCGTTCCTCGGTGTCCCTGTCGGGCCCGATACGGAAGTCCAGGGAACCGCGGAACACGATTCCCAGTTGTTCCGTGTCGTCGTGGCAGTGGATCACCGATCCTTCGGCCTTGTCAGCTATTCGCCAGAAGCAGAGTTGCAGATTCCCGCCGTTAACGACCCGGCGCCTGAATCCGACACGATCGGTCTCCTGGAACGCATCATCGTCCAGGAAGTACACGTATCTCTGGTCACTGGTCACTTGTCTCCTAGAGGTGGTTCAGATCAACTGGTCGAGCATCCGGCGTTCGACCTCTGCCAGGTGCTCGCCGGCAGCGTGGGCTGCTGCCTCTCCGTCCTTGGCGAGCACGGCTTCGGCGATCTTCCTGTGTCCATCAGCTGAGGTGCCGATGATCTCGTTCACCTGACTCCGGTTCACCTGGGTGTAGAGGAGCGATGCGAAAGCCGGCGACTCGAACAACGCTCGAAGTACCCGGCCGTAGAGCTCTGCCAGGAGTGGGTTTCCGCATGCTGCGGCAATCGCAGCATGGAACCGATGGTCCAGATCCCTGAACTGGCTGAGTTCAATTCCCGGCTCGAACTCATTGGCAAGGTCGCCGATCTCTGAACGCTGGCGGTCAGTGGCCTTACGGGCCGCCAGATCGGTCATCGCAATCTCGATGACCCGTCGGGTCTCGAACAGCTCACGAACTTCGCGCTTGAGACCGTCAACAGGCGCCGACACGACCCCGAGGTACTCAACGACGTGCAAACGGCTGTTGCGCCGCTCGACCACGCCCAGCGAGACCAGTTGCTGGATCGCCTCCCGGACGGTGGTCCTCGCCACCCCGAACTCCTCACAGAGTTGACGTTCCGCCGGCATACGCGACCCGGGCTCGAAGTGACCTGCCCTGATCGAATCCATCAGCTGGTCGCGCACCTGCTCGGAAACGGTCGTGTACTCGATCCGCGTGAAACGAGGGCGGGATTCGTCGGTCACCTGATCGGCCATCTGGTTAACCCCCTCCGACCCGATCGGCACCGAATCGTTGCATTTCCGCTGTCAGGTCCAACGGTCGGATGATCGCTTCGGTGGCCGCCTCGCCCCAGGCTGCCCTTGGCACCAGCCACATGACCTCGAACTCCAGGCCGTCGGGGTCCTTCGAGTAGATGCTCAGATTCCCGCCGTGATCGCTCTCTCCGACCAGGGCACCACAGGCCTCCAGTCGACCTCGCACAGCTTCGAGATCGGCGAGCGTCGCCACCTCCCACCCGATGTGGTACATGCCGACCGATCCCCTACCGGCGGTCGAATCCGACGCTCCGGCACCAACGGTGAAGAAGGCGATGTCGTGGTGGTTCTCGGATCTGGGGGCACGCATGAACACGTAGCCACCACCTGCGTCCTCGGCGACCGTCTCGAAGTCAAGTAGGTCGGCGTAGAAGCGCTGGTGGACCCGCGCATCGCGCACGTACAGCACGGCATGGTTCAGCCGGGTGATCATCAACGGTCCTGTTGACATTTTGGTCTGATGGTCTGACCGTAGTCCAGATTGCCGAAGATCGTCCAGACGCGAGGGTTGTCAGGGCCTCATCCGGGCGGCCGCCCAGCGGAACCACCGGTTCAGCAGTGGAGCAACCGCCGGGCCCCGGCCACGTCATCCCGCAGTTGGGCGACGAGCGAATCGACACCGTCGAAACGGCGTTCGCCCCGCAGGAAATCAGCAAACGAGACCCTGCACGACTCCCCGTACAGGTCGCCGTCGAAATCGATCAGGTGCGCCTCGAGTAGGGAATGCTCAGCGTGCAGGTAGAAGGTCGGACGCCTACCGATGTTCACTGCACAGGGATGACTGGACCCGTCCTCACGCTCCAGCCATCCGGCATAGACACCGTCCGACGGCCAGGCCCGATCCCGGGAGACGGGGATGTTCGCAGTCGGGAACCCCAGGGTCCGACCACGCTGCTCACCGTGTATAACCTCACCGCTGACCGCAAAGGGACGACCCAACATCCGGGCAGCGTGCGCCACGTCTCCCCCCCTGAGGGCCCGACGAATCGCCGTCGAGGAAATCGACTCCAACGTGAGCGGCATCTCCCTCACCTCATCTACACCGATCACGTCCATTCCGTAGGCAGGGCCCACCTCACGCAGGAACTCGAAGCCACCCTCACGGCGGTTTCCAAAGTGGAGGTCGTGTCCGACGACCATGGCCTCAGCACCAACCTCACCTACCAGAACCGTCTCGGTGAACTCGACCGCCGACCGTCGGGCAACCGATTCGTCGAAGTCGATCAGATACGTGTGGTCGATTCCACAGTCCGAGATCAGCCCGAGACGGTCGTCTAGCGTCGTCAGCAGCAGCGGAGCACTCTCAGATCGCAGCACCTGCGCCGGGTGGCCCGTGAAGGTGACCGCAGCGGACGGGACTCCCCGACGCCGCGCCTCCATTGCCGTCTGGCCCAGAACCTCCTGATGTCCCAGATGCACGCCGTCGAAGGTGCCCAACGTAGCGACGACGGTTCCGTCATGCAGCCTGCCCTCGCCCTGACGATGGACCTCCATGGGGCCCCACACTATTGGGATATGGGTCTCCAGCCATCTCCGACAACTGCCCCACCACTCACAGACCTCACAGAACCTCAGCCTGTAGGGTCGAAAGATGTCGCCGGCACCCTTGGACCGCGGTTCACGTCAGCTCGGATGCTGGTTGAAGCTCCCTTACGCCGTCACCGCCGAAGCAACTTCGCTCCTCGGGTTCGACTACCTCTGCATCGACATGCAGCATGGACTCGTCGACAGGAACGACCTGCTTTCGCTACTCCAGGCGACCCACCCGCATGCACGTCGGACACTCGTCCGGGTGAGCGCCAACGATCCCTCGACCATCGGATGGTGCCTGGATGCCGGCGCCACCGGAGTGATCGTCCCACTGGTCGACTCGGCCGCCGAAGCGGAAGCCGCTGTCAGTGCCTGCCGATACCCACCTGTCGGCAGTAGGAGCACGGGACCGACACGGGCATCGCTCGTCTACGGAAGCGACTACGTCGCCGAGGCGGAGTCCTTCGTCCAGTGCATCCCTATGATCGAGACGACCGCGGCTCTCGATTCCCTCGATGAAATCCTCTCGGTCGTCGGCGTCGACATCATCTATGTGGGGCCCTCCGACCTCTCCATGAACCTCGGGTTGGGCCCAGGCAACCACGACGGCGACCCCGCCTTCGATGATGCCCTCACCATGATCGTGGATGCTTGCGAACGCCACGACGTGATGCCCGGAATCCACGCCGACGCATCCCTCGCTCCGCGACGACTCGACCAGGGATTCAAGATGGTGTCGGTGGCCGAGGATCTCGGCGGAATGCGGGAGGCGCTATCAGGCGCCCTGGAATCAGTAAGGGACAGCTGAGGAACACAGACCGGACACCGATGGATCGACCTCAGTAGAAACCGAGCAACCGTCCCGCAAACCCCAGAACCGCCAACACGAGCACCGGCCTGATCACCTTCTCGCCACCAGCCACCGCTATGCGTGCACCCGTGGCACCTCCGGCTGCGAAGCCAGCCGCCAGGACGAGAGCGGGCAACCAGTCGATCCTGTCTCCGATAACGAACACGGGTAGCGCCGCCAGCGTCACGACCATGATCACGATGGCCTTGATGCTGTTGGCAACCACCAGATCCAGGCCCGAGCGGGACAGCGCCAGCACCAGGAGAAGGCCGATTCCCACCTGGAAAGCACCGCCGTAGACGCCGATTCCCAGGAATACCACCGCCGTCAGGGGGCCAGACCAGCCTTCGCCATCGGCGACGGTCCTTGCAGCCGGAGGCCGCAGGGAAAGGATCAGAACGGGCACCATCAGGAAGCCGAACACCTGCTCAAAGGTCTCGTCAGCCAGCCGACCCACCAACACCGCTCCGACTATCGACCCGGAAGCCACCGGCACCAGCACGGGGAGGACGCGCGCCCACCCTGAGAAGCCAAGGCTGCGAAATGTCGCTGTGGCTGCTGCCGTCGAGGCCAGGATGCCGACCCTGTTGGAGCCGTTGGCAACATTTCCAGGAACACCGGCCAGCACCAGGAGCGGCACGGTCAGCAGCGAACCTCCGCCGGCCATCGCATTAACCATCCCGGCGGCCAGACCACCGGCGAGCAGGAGAACGATGCTGGAGCCACCCACGGCCGACTACCTCAACTCAGAACGTCGGCGGCCGCTACAAGAAGGCCACGGAGAACAAGGCTCGAAGATCCCACAGCCTCGACAGCAGGTGACGTCGACAGACATGACACGAAGTCCAGCGTCACGGATCCCTCGGGGAGACATCGACCAGGATCGACCGAGAGTGCCGTGATCACGCACGCAGCAGGATCCGGCCCGCCCGCCAGAGGTCCGATGAGTGCTGCCACGGCGGTCCGACTACCGGTTACGTCACCCAACCAGCAAGCGTAGTATCCGCAGCCGGGTAGCAAGATCGCTGCGTCAACGTGAATTTTGGCTACGTCCGAACCCGTATTCGGAGCATCTCCGGAATGAACGACTCCCCGAACCTCGTACGGCCTGCCCAGCATCGAATTGGCACGCTCCATGTCACCTCGTGCCAGTGCCCGGCGG
>DUAN01000139.1 GCA_012960845.1 Planctomycetota bacterium
AGCGGGTGATGGGATTCGAACCCACGACAATCACGTTGGCAACGTGATGCTCTACCCCTGAGCTACACCCGCTCTGAACCGGATAGGAGAGTCGATCTCAAACCGGCGTTTCATGGGCCGATTGTGGGCATCGGCATCGGTCCTGTCAACACCTCCGCCCATCCTTGTCGCTTCGCCACGAGCCCCTGAAAGTGGGCCTCAGCTATGGAGACGCTTCTCAATCCGCACCACGTTGCCCTTGCCCAGGTATTCGAGACGATCGGAACAGCGGTGCATCAGCAGGATGCCGAGCCCTCCACGCCCCCCTTCTCTCATTCGCTCCTTGGCCCGATCGAAGGCATCTTTCTCCTCGATCTGGCCGAGAAAGAACTCGTGGTCAAATCCTTCCCCTTCATCTTCGACCAGCATCGTCACCCGCTGCGGTTCGACCACATAATTGACGGTGACCCGGCGATCGGGACGAGAGGAGTTCCCATGACGAACGGCATTGTCGACCCCCTCCTTCAGTGCCGAATGAAGAGCGTTTCGCTCCTGTTCAGTGAGCGGCAACTTTGCGATGAGCGCACCACCGAGACTCAATCCCTGGTCGATGGAATCCTGATTCCCTTCAAACTGGAAGCGAACCTGTTGCGTGAACAACTTGCGGTCACGGGTCACCCGACGCACCTCGGACTCTGTCAACACGAACAAATTTGCCAGATCGAATGGGTCCACCAGTGAATCGTTTTCCCACACGCGAAAGCCTCGAACATCTTGCAGGTCGGCACCTTTGGGATGGATCAAGATCACTGATGCGAGGGCGTGTCGCTGATCGAGCTTGATGCTTTCGACCACCTTGTTGCTGTTGTGGACCCGCTTGTCGACCACGATCAAATCGGGAGCAATCGCATCGATGCTCCCCATCAACTCGTCCACTTCATGAAACAGAAATGCCTTACCGCCACGCTGCTCGACCCGCTTCTTGCAGATTTTCGCGAAGTGTCCGGTCGAGGGAAGCAACATCGCCACCGACCCCGCGGGCCCGGATGGATCGGAGAGTATTGGCACGTTGCGAGGTGCACCGGAATCTGATTTCGGAACCGCCACCCCAACGGCGGCCGACCCTCGCTCGAGCAGTTGCTCCGCTTCCTCAAGATCTCTGGCGACCTGAACCACCGAGGTCACTCCCAGCAAGTGCATGGTGATCCCGACATTTCTCGCCACCCTGGCGAGCAGGAAAGCTCCCCCCGCTTCCTTGCAGAGGTTGTGAAACCGGATGATTCCGCTGATTCCGGTAGAATTGATGTACTGGACTCCACGACAATCGAGTACTAGTTGGTGTCGGCCGCTTTCGACCAATCGCTCCAGCGCCTTCTCGAATCTCGGGTAATTGGCGGCATCGATGAATCCCTCGAGTTGAACGAGGGTGTAGGAACAGCCTTGGTCAGCGGTTGCGACCCGTTGCTCCATCGAAATGTTGAGGTCAGACAAGTGGTAGTTCCCTTCCTTGGGATCAATACTCTACCTGCCGATCTGGCTCAGGCCCAGATGTCGCAGCAACCGATGCAGTCGGGTACCCTGATGCGAGAGAGTAAGGAGCCGGAATGCCAGCGAAATCCATCATCGATCCGGGGTCGATTGACCTCCAGGCCACTATTTTTGGCCCGGAGGAGATTCGGCGGCGCAATTCACAGCGCCACGAGATGGAGATGCTCGACAGGATTGTTCACTTTGACCCCGAAACCCGCACCATTGCCGGGGTTCATGTGGTTCGAGAGGATGCCTTCTGGGTGCGAGGTCACTTCCCCGACCGACCCATCCTGCCCGGTGTGTTGATGATCGAAACCGCCGGCCAATTGTGCTCCTTTTACTTCGGAGAGGACCTCGACGACGATGGGATCCTCGGATTTGCTGCTTGTGAAGATGTTCGCTTCCGCGGGGTCGTGGTGCCTGGATCTGAACTCTTGATGGTCGGCGAGGTGACCGCCCTGCGGTCCAAAATGGCGAAGTTTTCCGCCCAGGGATATGTCGAAGGAGAACGTGTCTTCGAGGGCACCGTCGTGGGAATGAAGATCTGACCCCAGCAAAGCCGAGGAGATCGGCCGTCCAACAGGCGGAATAGCTGTTGTGGTCAGTGTCTCCCAGCTTCGCTAAAACTCGGATGCGATGCTAAAAAACCACATCTTTGCTTCTCGTGAAAATCCCTTTCTTGAGTCATATGCTGAATCACAGCGAATGACGGGCTGGAATATACAGCAGTCATCTCGCCCTCGATGAGCAACGACACGGCGATCCACTACCAAAGAGATCAGATCGGTGCGCCTGGAAACCTGACCATCCAAGGGATGCAGGAGTCTCATCCGGATCCGCTCCAGTGATTTCACACCAACTCCTGAAACACACCAACTCCTGAAATACGATCTCGCCGACATGTCTGGAGTGGGGAATTCGACCCGGTGGAAAGCTCACGGCAACAGCACGTCCCGCAGCGGTTGGCTCTGATCGAGCGAAATGGAACCCCGGTCCCGCAAATCGAGGGTTCAGATCTACCTGGTATTTCAATACAATTTAGACAAGCCCACCATCGTCGATTACTTCTAGATCCAATATTAACAACCGTCACATCGAGGGTCCAAACAGCTGCCTGGCTCGATGTTTGGTATGCCATGGATAGGATGATGGGAGTCGATGAATACCCCACCAAAGAACATGACCTGACAAATAAAAACACCAGGAGCCGACCATCGGCCGGGCAATGGAATGGCGGAGAGGGAGGGATTCGAACCCTCGGTACCCGTGAAGGCACGCCGGCTTAGCAAGCCGGTGCAATCGACCACTCTGCCACCTCTCCGCGACACGATCTTGTCATGTCAGTGACACACTATTGTCATGGCCACACCCATCGGGTGTTCGAGAATTCTATCCCGGCTAACCTATTTCGGCAAGCCAACCCGGTCTTCGGCGAGGGGCTTGCGCTACCCTTGCTTGCCTTGTTAGGTTCCAAGGTCACCCGTAATCGATGCGATGGTGACGTCCTGAAAGGCTCCATGTCCTCCTCCACCGCCAATCAACCCATCGGTACCAGAATTCTGGTCGCACTGAAGGATCGGGTTGACTGTACCCACTGGTCACCGTGGTTTGAGAGCATCGAGTTCATCGAGAGTTCCGCAGGCATCCTGGTGGAGGTTCCCAGCACCCTGCACTCATCCTTTCTCCAGCAGCGCTACATGTCCCTCTTCAAGGAGGTGATCTCTGGCGTCTTCGACGACGGCACCGATCGGGAGATCTCCTTCCAGGTCACCACACCAGCCCAGGATGATGCCACGACCCCCTCACCTGTCGGGGAGCAGCTATCTCTCCATCAAAATCTCACCTTCGACTCCTTCATCACCGGCCCATCCAACCAGCTTGCTCATGCGGCGGCGCAGGCGGTCGCTGACAACCCGGGCGGCTCCTACAACCCGTTCTTTCTCCATGGGTCGGTAGGCCTGGGAAAGACTCACCTGTTACAGGCGGTCGCTCATCATCTTCGCAGCAACGGCGTCCCGGATGTCACCACAATTTCCTGTGCTTCTTTCACCAACGAGTTCATCTCTAACCTCTCCTCGGGAAAAATCGATCAGTTCAGAACTCGCTA
>DUAN01000140.1:0-20751 GCA_012960845.1 Planctomycetota bacterium
ATCGACAGCACCGATGCACCCGGGTAACACCGTGGCAGAGGTCTCTCTTACCAGGGGGTTGCTGGCTGCTGTTTCTTCTTAGGGGTGTCATCATCCACGCCAAGGTCGATGAAGGCGGCCAACCGACCGGCAACGCCGGCGCCCGGGTGAGCCAGGGAACCATCGGCTACGCCACCCCAGGGTAGAGGAACAACTTTACAAATCCGTATCCTTGATAGAGTAAGTTACGAAACAAAAGCCAAATAAACGAATATCCCGATGGTGATAAATATTAAGCAGCCAGGATTCTGCTGTTGATTCTGCTGATGATTCTGGCTTCTATTTGTCGTTTTTGTCGTCGTTCCTTGCACGGATCGACAACTCTTCAATACGCTGTCAACCAGCTCTCTCATCTCAGAATAATAACGGGGGCATATCCTCTTCACTTTCTTGAATGAAAACTCAACTTCATCCACAGGCCAGGTGTCTAAAGCATCTACGCAGTTCTTGAAGACTTCCCGATACTGTTGCTCAGAGAGTTCATCGATATTCCAGTAGTATCTGGAAGCTACAAAACGCCTAACGACCAGTAATATTGATTCGTCATTCTCGATTTTTTGATGCTCTGCCCTTAACTTGTCGAGATTCCTAATTGAGTCGCTCAATTCCTTCAACTCAGAGTCGGATTTCCCAAACGCAGAAAGAAACTTTATTGCAGCATCAGAGAACAGTTTTGCCATCACAACATTTTTTGAATGCCTATAAACATCGAGGGCAAATTGGGCAAATAGGCCACTGGCATACTCGCAAACATCTTCAGTCAGGATCGATTCAATCTCCTTGACCGAAGACTTAAACTTTGAGTTTTTTCCATCCGCAGCCAAATACTGGCACATCAAAAAGTACGCGTCAAAGTCTTGAAAATCGACTTCACCATCTGCATCAATCGCTTGTCTGCAATATTTAATTCCAGCCGCAGAATCTTGCCTGCTGAAACAAACTTGAGCTAAACCGATGTAACCCTGGGAACCGGTTGGATCCAGAGCAACGGCCTTTTGATAAACCGATACAGCTTTTGACAAATTACTTATCACTTCAGTTTGTGAAAATAACTCCCTCAACACAAAGCCGTGATTACACAAATAAAGGGGATCCCCGTGGTCAAACGAATTCAACTTCTTGAAAGAAACATCTGCATTCTTGAGATCTTCGGAATTTAGATACGCCAGTGCCAATTGATTCCTCGCACTGTAATTTCCAGGATCCAATACTATCAATCTCTTCGAAAGCGAAATTGCGCCACTCCAATTCTCTTCAACAAATGCGGTGGATATCTGTTCTTGGAGAGCAGCAACTTGGCCACCTGAGTGAAGATTTGCGAGATATCTTTGTCTTTCAACTATCGAGTTCAGACAATCAAATGCCTGCCTCAACTTTTTGTACATTTCAGGGTCTTTGTGGGGAGGGTGTTTCCTGACCAGCGCCATAAATGCGGATTTTAGTTCTTTTTCTTCTACGTCTTCGCCGACCCCCAGGATTGCAAAATAGCTATTATTGCCCATTCTTATATCCTAACTGAGTAGAACAGTTCCGATTAACCGGATATCGGAACTACTACTTCTTCACTAGCTGAAAGACGAAACCAAAGCCATGAAAGCAAGAACAATCCAGAAGCAACCACAACCACCATTAGAATTATCGGGCACCTTTGCAAGTTCGGATAATGCCTGGTCTATTCGATCATCAGACTTCCCGAATCGGTGTACGAATTCATTCGCCGATTCAAAAAACCACTTAGCAATCTCCAATTGCCCTAATTCAGCCAGTTCGGACCCTTCTTGTGCAAACAAGGACGAAGCGAACTCAACCGTTTCTTGATCAAGTATTTTTCCAACTTCGAGCACGGTGGATTGGTAATTTGATCTATCTCCACGAATAGCATATGTCCTACAAATCCAGTGATACGATTCAAAATCGTGAAAATCGACTTCGCCATCCGCATGAATCGCTTTTCTAAATTGCAGTAACGCTTTATCAGTATCGTCTTGAAAGAAAGCGATGATTCCTAGTTGTAAGATCGGACCACTTTCGACCGGGTCAATCAACATCGCCTTTTCACAGCAAGAAATCGCTCTTGGCCAGTATGAAGCCAAATTATTGCTATTTTGAATCACATCCGTCAACACTTGTGCTTCGTTCAAATGATACTGGAGTACACCATGGTCCCTGGAGTTCAACTTTTTATAAGTTGCAAAAGATTTCGACCAGTTACCACCGCGCCATTGAGCCAATGCTAGTTGATTCCGACAACTATCATTCTCCGGATCTAACACCAATAGTCTTTTACACTGAGATTCGGCGGAACCCCATTCTTCCGCAACAAAGGACCGATCTATCTGGCCCTGCAACTTTGAGATCTCTCCACCTGAATTTATATTTTTTATGTACGCTTTTCTGTCTGGCTCAGAAGAAAGACACTCGTAAGCCTGGCGCAATTTTTTGTATTTCTCGGGATCTTTATGAGGAGGATGTTTTCGCACAGCCCTCATGAAGGCTGCTTTTATCTCTGCCTCTGAAGCTTCTTCACTAACATGAAGAAGAGAAAAGTAATCGTCATTACCCATTAGCAGAAACTCCAGAAGGCATCATTGGGCTTCTTCAATATCAAAAAGTAGATCCGTCAACTTGTCGCGGTACAGTGCCGCTACTTTGTCGTTTCCATTTTCGAGGGCATTCACCAACTCCTTGATAAGTGTATTGATGCGTTCTGCGTACTCCGGTAATCCACCATTCTCCAAATTCTCCATCGCTTTTTTTACGAGAGGCGCAGACTCCTGGCCTATCTCAGACCCTACGAATGGTACTCCATCTGGGTTGATTTTTTTCAAGGCAGATTCTTGCTCAACATCTGCGTAGTTGATGTCACTTAACTTCTTTTCAAGTTCCATCCTTTGCTTTCCTGACAACCTATCTGAATAATCGTCAATAATCAGCGGAAGTATTTGGCCTGTCTCTGGGATAGTTGATGTCACTGATATCAAGTTATTTTCGTCCACCGAGATTGTCACCTTCAATTGATGAGGGTGCCCTAATTTCGAATGGGGAATGTTCTCTATTCTCCCGGACACTCCCGTTGAAATCGCATCTGAAACAGCCAGAGTCCCCTTTTGATCTGATTGAAATACAGAAATCTCAACTTCTTCCTGTTCTTCATGAACTAAACTGAACTCATGAACTGCTTCGTATGGAAAGTGTGTTTGGGGGTCCATCAAAGCGGAGTAACGTCCCTGCTGCCAATATCCACCCACTAAATCAATTGTTTCAACGCCAAATCCATACCTTGAAATGTCCATCAGCACGAGGCCATCTTTTGCATTCAGTTGATCGTTCAACATCGCATGCCGTATGGAGGCTCCTTGTGCAACTGCACAATCAGCATCAAGATCTAAAGCCTCTTTACTGCCGAAGGTGCCGAGGACCAGTTCCCGAATACAAGGTATGTGGGAAGACCCGCCTACCAGGAGTACGGTATTAACTTCGCTCGGTTTCATATTGCATGTCTTCAGTGCCTCACGAACACATGCTTTTGCTTTCGCAAGTATTTCGGAAATTGAATCTTCAAATTCAGATCTAGTAATATCCTGTTGTAAGTTGCGCAACTCCCCGCCAACCTTGGCGAAGTTCGCAATAAATATATTGCTACTTTCCACTGAACTCAACTTCTTCTTAACACTCTCAGCTGCCTCTTTGAGTGCCTCAGACTTACCATCCTGAATTTCAGCATCAGGATGTTCAGCATCAAACTTACTTTTTATGAAGCTCATGAACGCTTCATCAATGTCTTTTCCTCCCAGATTCTTGTCTCCACCTACTCCCCTACTTTCTGCCACACTTTCCATCGTCTCCACGATAGATATATCTAAGGTTCCACCGCCAAAATCGAATACGAATGCTATTTCCTCCGTGGAGGCTGCAAAATGTCCGTATGCCAAATACGCAGCAGTTGGCTCAGCAATCAGGTGGACTGTATTTATTCCCGCCAGGTTTGCTGCATCTTTTGTGGCATTCTTTTCTGCATCATTAAAATTTGCAGGAACTGTAATAACAGCTTCTTCTACTTTGTTTCCTGGGTACGAATCTTCCACAATGGACACTAGTTTACCCAAAATCAATTGGGACACCAAAATCGGAGACAGTGAGTGATTTGGAAGTTCATACTTTTTCTTATCATAATCTTTAACTCCAATTTCTCTTTTCGCCTCCCTGATGCACTGGTGGGAATAACTTTTTGCTAGCTCACCTATGACGATTTCGCCATCAGTGTTTTCTGCAACCAAAGAAGGAATAAGTTCCCGCCTCGATCTTGTGGACTTAATATCGCCCAATAGTCTTGGTTCTCCGTTATCGAAAACACAAACAGTTGAGTTCGTTGTTCCCAGATCGATACCGATTGACAATTTCGACACGCCGCCCCCAGTCTTTATTATTTACCGCTCAAGCCCAAGCTACCTATTGGAACCCTATATTCTCCTGCATGTCACCTATCGTCATTTTCTTCCCCTCGTGAGGTCCCCTCAATGTTTTCATCGCCCGGGGCTGCCTGATCATGACCGACTTCATCATTCGATTTTTTCGGCGATGGCGACTGATCTCCAGGCTGTTCTTGCTCTCCGATTTCAGTGATTTCTTCTTCGTACTTGTAGACAACCACCTTAGCTCTTTTAACGCATTCCTTTTCAACCAGCCCTGGCTTGATCACCGATGAAACTATGCCGTTCAATTTCCTATCATCAGTGTTTCTCTGGTTGACCATTTCCATGGTAGCCTCCTCAAATCGGCCGCCAATGTGCTCTTCTGAGACAATGCGAATGTTGTGTTGTTTCAGGTTCTCGCATATTCCTACTAATATGTTTTTTATTTTTTGACAACTCTCACTCTGCTTGTCCTCTTCTGAAATCTCATAAAAATCGCAATAAATACTATACACTTGTTCACACATTGCTTTATTCCTTCGCATCTCATCTGCAAGATACTGATTAAGTTCAAGCATCTTAGTTTTTGAATCTCGTATTTTTTCGAGTTCCTCTAAAACTTCACGTTTTATAGCACCTACCAGTAGTGTGTTTTCCTGGTGCGCTGACTCAATTTGAGATTGGTGCATGTATAATCTTTTGAATTCACTTCCTCTGTCGTCCAGCTCTGATATTACATTCGGAAGTTCTAGGATTGCTTCGGATTTCAGATACAAAACAATCATGGAAGCTGCGATAAGAAGCTGAATACCGCCTACGGTTTGTTTCTCAAGTTCCTCGTCGAATGTTCTATTTATTCCTGTTGCAATTAAAAACAACACCACCATGACAAGGATATATTTCACTACTGTATTATTCACTTCACCTCCCACTGCGAATTTAGTGTGTAGAAGTACAGTGTATTCCATTTCAGTTCTATTTCTAATCCAAAATCTAACCTTCCATGGGGTCTCTATTGAATATTAGAATGCACCACGTGATTAGTTGACCTCTACTCGGAACAACTCTATTCGCTATGGAACAACCTCTTCTGCATCATCATTACCGGCTTACCGCGGCCGATGTACTGGCCTACTTCGCGGAAGCCGCAGGCGTGATGGAAGTCGATGCTGCCCTGGTTGCGCGGCTGCAGGTTGACCTCGCAGACGATGGAGGTGAGTCCACGGTTCCTCGCCCACGCCTCGAGCACCGCGTACAACGCCGATCCGATGCCACGGCGTCGCGCCGAGGCCGCGGTGGCGATTCGATCGACATAGGCGAAATCGTCGAAGTGGCGGCGAAACCAGCGGAAGTTGGGGCTGTCGTAGCGGTCGTCGGGAAGCATCACCACCATCAATGCGACGGCAGAATCGGCACTCTCTCCCTCGACCATCCGCACCATCGAAGCGTTACGCAGTAACGACTCGAACGACTCCTCATCGAGTCCACCCAGTTCGGGAACATGCTCCTGGTTGAGCAGATGCAAGCGGCTACAAGCCTGCTGCAAATCTGCCACCGGTTGCACGCGGATCGGTGGTTCGCTGGGGGTCGAGGTGGCGAACAGGTCTCCTAGATGAGTCGCCAGCGAACGCAGTGCCGATCGATGATGAGAGAGTGAAGCGAACTCCGGGTGCGAACGCAACACCCGCAACCGATCGGTCGGCGTGACCGTTCCGTCAAAGATGGCTCCCAGTTGCAACAGATCTGCCAGTCGAGTGCCCGCGGTGAGAGTTCCCCGATAACGGAGGCAGGCGAGATCGGGCTGCGCCTGGTACCCATGCCTCCCCTTCTCGATGAACCACTGCTCGGGGGTCGCGCCTTCCAGCTGGATTCCTTCGTGATGGTATCGAGCCATCGTTTCGATCACCGTGTCGATGATGCTCGCCAACTGGACCCGGTCCGCGACGGTGGCTGGATCCCTGAGGAGAGTGGCCAGGGTAGTTCCCGCGACCACCGGCTCGACCACCCGCTCGGAGACTCCCGAGGCTCCCTCGATGAAGAGCGCCGAGCGAGGTTTGTCGTGCCAGACCGTCTGCAACACTCGATCGCCAAACCACGCCGCACGAGGCTCTCCCACGGAGTACTCCGGATGGCTCGAAGCGGCGGGGGACCGGCGGCGGACCTGCACTTCTCCATCGACTTTGACCCGCTGGTGATGAGTACCCGTTCCACCGCGAAGTGCACGCGAGATGTGGCGGCGACGACGACGGATCTCCGCTCGCTCTGCAGCATGCAGCGTTTCATCATGGCGATCCTCCACCACGTCGGCCCAGCCGATCCCGCTGGTTTCACGATCGGGCCCGACCGCCCAGGAGCCATCGATCCCCTTCGCTCGGGCACCATGGGCCCACCCCTGGAGGAAGTGCAGCACATCGTGCCCGGCACGAGCCGCACCCAGTGCCCTTGCGATCTGTCGCACCATCGCCACCCTACGATGAGGGGCCACTCCGAAGCCGACCTTCGCATCATGAAGGTCGATCAACCACAACGATGCGGTCTCTGCGTCGTATCCTCGAACCAGGATGTTGCCGGTATGAATGTCGTGAGCATCCACCCCGGCACGAACGATGCCGGCGAGCCAGTTTCCCAGCACACGCAACATCGCCACCCGCTCGACTCCATCAAACCGTTCGAGGAACTGTGGGAAGTGTTCGGTATCGAGAAGGTAATCGAAGAAGACGATGTCGTGGTCCCGATGACACGCCAGCGCCACCGGTCTCGGTACCGCAGCTCCGCCCGCTTCCGCCAGCGTCAGGTTGTGCCACTCGAGCCGCGCCCGCCCCCAACCGAAAAAGCGACGACAGCGCGCCGCCAGATCTCGCTCCTGGTGAATCTTTGCGATGAGAGTCGGTCGTGCAGGGGAAGGTGGAATCCTCAACACCATCCTCTGCGATTCCGACTGGAGGATCTCGACGCCGGGAAACTGCAGCAGAGCCTGCTGGTCTCGTGGCACTCCATCGAGCCAGCCGATGCGACGAGGATGTGACTCTTCATTGCTGATGAATGGTGAATCCACCGGGTCCTCCACAACGATTACCTGCGAGACCTTCGAATGGTAACCAACAGAAGCCTCTTGCCCACCCGACTCATCGGACAGAAGTTTATCCGCTCTCTCTGTGGCTCACTTCGATCGCTTCGGATACCTTGGAACTGTCCGATACCGGGGTTGCCTCGGTGGGAAGACTGGAGCGGCCTGGTGCCTGTCACTACCGCTCACTTCACCCTTCTGAGGTAGGAAACCCCCTTCGATGGCGAAGCAATCCTTCGATCTACCACTGCTGGAAAAACCCGCTGACGACGATCGCCGTGAGGTCGCCGTCGTGCTCAAAGCGGTGATGCCGGGCGACCCTTCCCTACACCTCAGTGGAGTCGATCCGGTCGCCGAGATCACGGCACTGGCAGATACTGCCGGTGTGAGGGTTGCAGGGGTGGTCAAGCAGAAGCGTAACCGCCCCCATCCGGGGACCTATGTCGGCAAGGGAAAACTGGAAGAACTGGCCGAACTGGCCACTCAACTCGAGGCTCAGTTGATCATCGTCGACGATCCCATCTCCCCGGGGCAGGGTCGCAATATCGAGGAGAGTACCGAGTTGCGAGTGGTCGACCGTGCCGAGTTGATCATGGATATTTTTGCCCGCAACGCTCGCAGCCATCAGGCCATACTTCAGGTTGAACTGGCCCAGTTGCAGTACTCCCAGTCGCGCCTCACCCGCATGTGGACCCACCTTTCTCGCATGGAAGGGGGTGCCGTCGGAACCCGGGGGCCCGGTGAAACCCAGCTGGAAACGGACCGCAGGATCGTCCACCGCAAGATCAGTATCTTGAAGAAGCGGCTGGCCAATATCGAGAAACAGGCCCACACGCAGCACAAATTGAGGGAGGGATCGTTCCGCATCGCCCTGGTCGGTTACACCAACTCCGGAAAGTCGACGATGCTGAAACGCCTCACCGGTGCCGATGTTCTGATCGAGGATCGCCTCTTCTCGACCCTCGACACCAGCACCCGCAACTGGGACCTCGATGTTCCCTTCGATGTACTGCTCTCCGACACCGTCGGATTCATCCGCAAGCTCCCGCACGGGCTGGTCGCCTCCTTCCATGCCACACTGATGGAAGCGAGGGAAGCGGACCTGCTGATTCACATGGTCGATGCATCGTCGCCGACCATCGAGTTCGACATGGAGTCGGTGGAGCGAACCTTGACTCGCATCGGCTGCGATGAACATCCGAGACTGGTCGTGTTCAACAAACTCGATCGAGTACGCGAAGATCAGCGGATCGACCTTCAACACCTGCTGGCAGAACAGGAAGACTCGTTCGTGGTCAGTGCCACCGAGGGAACTGGTATCGATCTGGTGGTGGAACGGGTGCTAGAGATCACTCACGAACGCCAGGAGTCCGGCAGTTACAAGGTGCCTCACTCCCGATCGGATCTGGCGGCAAAATTGCACTCGATGGCTGCGGTCGATCAGGAGGAGTTCCTCGACGATGGGATCCACATCAGTGCACGCTTCGATCCGGGGCAGAAGGCGCGCTGGGAATCGATGTTGAAGAAGGCGGGACTATTCCCCGCTGCCACCGATTGAGCCGACCTCGACCTTCTTCGCCGAGGCCACCATCTTGGCCAATCGAACCTTCATTCCCTTGAGGAATCGGTCGTGAGCTCCAAACAACTCCTCGTACAGCGCCAGGCAATCTTCAGCGATAAACACATCCCTGGCAGCGAGAGCACCGTCGAAGGAGAGCACCAGGAATGGCCGAAAGGTACCGGATGTAGAATCCAGTTTCTCTCCTGCAACCCACATCTGGTAACAGCCCTCGATAGCAGCGGATTTCTTCGCCTCACGATCGGCTGACTTGTTCTGATATGCCGAGCGATACGGCTCGAAGATGCTGAGGAACTTCGCTTCGATCCTGGTCATGGCCCATTCTTCGACCAGTTCCTCGGGAACTCCCTCGACCTTGGCTGCGGCATCCATCCGGGCCACATCCACTCGTGACGGATCGAGCAATCCCTCGATCAAGGTCAATCGAGCCCGGGCAATCGAGTCTTGAGGATTCTCCTGGACCTGCTTTCTCAACTGGAACAGAACTTCCACCTGGTTCAGCCCCTGGCCGAGCGACAGCAACGAATCGGGGCGCCAGTAAGGCTCCCTACCGAAGAGCAACAGTCCAGAATCATCGAGGAAGACGAAAGAGGGAAAACCTCTCAGGTCATATTCTCGCATCAGCTTCTGATCCGGCTTGTCTTCCAGTTGCGCCGAGATGTTGAGGTATGGAACGAACTTCTTGCTCTCCTCGACCCACCAGTTCGATAGAAGGGGACCCCCCTCCATGAAATCACAAGGGCCTCAGGGCGCATAAGATCGGGTGAAGTAGGCGAGGATCGGCAGGTTCTTCTGCTTCGAGATGGCTTTCGCCTGATCGAGTGAAGTGATCCATTCAATCTTCTGCACGAACTTCTTGGCACGCTTCTCCTGGTAGCGCTTTTCCATCACTTCAGAATCCTGTGCCAGTGACACCGAGCCAACCAAAAGCACACACAAGGTGGTCAGCCATCTCAGGGCCGAGTACTTCTGCATCGAGAACTTCTGCATCGAGACTCTCTTTCTACCGACAGGAAATGCGAACATCCCGATTCCATGTGGGAGTCGATACAGGATAACTCGGGAAACCTGGTCATGCTTCCCAATTGCTCTGGTCCCCACCTCTCATCCCCATTATCATCGTGGATTCAAAATCTGACAGAGAAAGAGTAGGTCAAAATGATTCAATCCATTGCACTGGTCCTTTCGGCAGCACTGATGCTACCTGGATCGGCTTTCCACAACATCGATGAAGCAGACAACCAGGCGAACGCCACGGTTCGTCTATTTGTCCTGGAAGGCAGTTGGAACGACCAGCCCGATGCTGGAGAAGCACTCGACATCAACGCCCTGTTGATGGGAGGAGGCGGCTCGAAGCGTTCCTTCCCCGACCTGATGGGTGCGCTCGCAGATGCCACCGAAAATGAAGAGATCGATGTGCTCGCTCTCGATCTCGGAGATGGAACCTCCTTCACCATTCCCCAGATCAGTCGGCTCTGTTCTGCCATCGAAAATGCCAGGGCTGCAGGTAAGAAGTGCATCGCCTGGCTTGAAAATGGAAACAGCGGCCTGATCACCGTCGCATCGAGTTGCAACAGTGTCATCATGACACGCACCGGTGGGCTCGATTTTCACTCTCCAGCACTGATGCCAATCCACTTCAAGACAGCGATGGATCTGTTCGGAGTCGAGGCGAGCGTGATCCGCGTCGGCGATTTCAAGGGTGCCGTCGAGCCCTACATGCTTCCCCAGATGAGTGATCACCTGCGCGACCATTACATGGCGATGCTCGAATCGCTCAATCAATTCGTCGTCCAACAGATCGCCTCCGGACGCAGCATCGACCCCAACAAGGTCCGCGACCTGCAGATGTTGCGCATCTTCACCCCCGAGCAAGCACTGAATCAGGGCATGGTCGATGCATTGGCGGACCATGGCACCATCGAGGAGACCATCGAACTGATCCTCGACAGTTCCGTCGATTGGAAACGTGCACGCAAGAAGCGGAGTACGCCCTTCAATCCGATTCAGATCTTGACCGAGTTGTTCAGTCAGAAACGTCAGAAGAGCATTCCTGAAAACTCTGTGGTGGTGCTGCATCTGTCGGGCCAGATCGTCGATGGCGACACCGCCACTCCTGGATCGATGGTCAGTGAACCTTCCGCCAAAGAGATCGATGCCCTCGCCGACGATGATTCAGTCGCGGCAGTCGTGATACGGGTCGACTCTCCTGGCGGATCTGCCACCGCCAGTGAGGTGATCCGCGTGGCGCTGGAGAATCTCGCTCGCAAGAAGCCGATCGTCTATTCGATGGGGAACCTGGCGGCCAGCGGCGGCTACTGGATCACCTGTACCGGTCGCCCCATCTATGCCTCGGAGGGAACCATCACCGGCTCCATCGGAGTCTTCGGCATGAAGCTCTCCTTCGGCCCGGCACTGAAACGATTCGGAGTTCACATCGATCCGGTCGCACTCGACGATGCGGCGATGATGATGCTTCCCGATCGCCCGTGGAATGCCGATCAGATCGATCGACTTCAGGCCACCGTCGATGATATCTACGACGATTTCATCGCCATAGTCGCCGAGAGTCGTGATATGGAACCTGGCCGTGTCCGCTCCATCGCCGGAGGGCGAGTATGGTCGGGCCAACAGGCGCTGGATCTGGGTCTCGTCGATGCCATCGGAAGTCTCGATGACGCGGTGGCTCACGCCCGTCGGGAGGCAGGTCTCGGTGCCGACTCGAATCTGGTTCACCGTCCTGGCCCGGCGGATCCGCTCGATGTCTTCAAGATGCTGATGGGTAGCGACGATAAAGCGATTCGCAGCATGATCGATTTCCCTGCCCTGCGGATTCTTGCGGCAGCCGGAGTTGATCTGAGTCCGTATGTCGCTCGATTGCTCGGTTCCTCCCCCAGCAGTGGCTTCACCGTCGAGGCGAGGATGCCGGTCGATCTGAATCCACGCTACTGAGTTGGATGGATGATGCGGTGGTGGAGGAGATTCTCAGGCGAGGATCTCCTTCACCACCCGCGCTTTCTCGACTCCGGTGAGTTTCACATCGAGCCCCTGATACTGCACCGACAGTCTCCGATGATCGATCCCCAGCAGGTGTAGCATCGTGGCGTGCAGATCTCTCACATGAACCACATCCTCGACCGCATTGTAGCCGAGGTCATCGGTTTCTCCGTGAGTCACACCCCCCTTGATTCCCCCGCCGGCGAGGAACATCGAGAAGCCCTTGATGTGGTGATCTCTCCCCGGATCATCCCCGCCACCCTGTGACATCGGAGTCCGACCAAACTCCCCACCCCAGACGATCAGTGTGTCATCGAGCATCCCCTTGTTCTTGAGATCCTGGATCAATGCCGCAGTCGGCTGGTCGCACAGGTTGCAGCAGGTCTTCATGTACTGCTTGAGGCCACCGTGGTGATCCCAACCGCGGTGGTAGAGATGAATGAAACGTACTCCCCGCTGCGCAAGGCGACGTGCCAGCAGGCAGTTACTGGCGTAGGTCCCATCGCCAGGCACCGCCCCGTACATCGCCAGCGTCTCGGGGGATTCATCGGAGATATCCATCAACTCGGGAACCGAGACCTGCATGCGAAATGCCAGTTCATACTGGGAGATTCGTGCCTCGACCTCCGGATCGGCCCTGTCACTGGCGCGCATCCGATCGAGATCTCTGACCGCCTCGATCAGGTGCTGCTGACGATCACGGGTGATGCCGGCAGGATTGCTCACAAAGTGAACCGGATCCCCCTTGGAATGAAACTCCACACCTCCCAGATTGCTCGGCAGGAAACCACTGGACCACTGCCGGGCGGCGATCGGTTGTGGATTCCTTCCACCGACACTGGTCAACACGACGAATCCTGGCAGATTCTCACCCACCGAACCGAGTCCGTAGTTGATCCATGAACCCATGCTGGGCCGATTCGTGATGATGGACCCGGTATTCATGAAGGTGTGTGCCGGATCATGATTGATCTGCTCGGTCACCATCGATTTCACGATGGCGATGTCATCGGCGACGGTACCGATGTGTGGCAGATAATCGCTGATCCACTGGCCGCTTTCGCCGTAGCGTTGGAACCCCGCTCGCGGTCCAAGACACTTCAAAGGCTTGCCCTGCAGCTGAGCGATCGGCATTCCCTTGGTGTAGGACTCCGGCATCGGCTGGCCATCGAGCTGAGCCAATTTGGGTTTTTCATCGAAGGTTTCGAGGTGACTGGGTCCACCCGCCATACTGAGAAAAATGACCCTCTTGGCCCGCGCCAGTGGAACACTCAACGATGGGTTCAAGGGGAATCCAGCCGCCCCCGCGACATCGGTGGGCCACCACTGACTGAGCGCAGCCGCGCCGATTCCCAGCGACAGCGAGCCGAGAAACTGCCTTCGATTTAACTGGTGGAGTTGCTGCAGAAACTGCGCTTGAGATTCACTCACGGGTCAACGTTTCATGCAGGTTGAGGATCGCACGAGACACCTCACTCCAGGCCGCCAGTGTCACCGCTTCAATACCCTCTTCGCCGGCGTCGGACGGGTTCATTCCCTGGAACTGGTCGGCCAATGCGGGTTGCTGCTCGAAGTGCTTGCGTGACGATTCCAGCAAGTTGTACAGGATCTCGATCTCTCGCGATTGAGCTTCTCGCGATACTGCTTGCTCGATGGCAAAGGCAATCGCTGCGTGATCGGCTTCTTCAGTTCCTGCATCACCTCGAACTTCTGTATCACCTTCAAGGAACTGTTGCCGCCAACCGATGATGCGCCGGGCAAAGGAACGAGCCGCCTCGACGAATACCGGGTCGTTCAGCAGCACCAGGGCGGCCATCGGTGAATTCGATCGATCCCTTCGGGCGGTACAGTTCTCTCGAGTGGGTGCATCGAAGGCGAGCAGCATCGGATGCAAGTATTGCCGCTGCCAGTGAAGATAAACCCCTCTGCGCCACTGTCGGGAACCGGTATCGGGTCGATATCGGCGTGGCGGAAAGTTCAGGTGACGGTAGTAGTGAGGAGGCTGCGGTGGCTTGACCGCCGGCCCTCCCAGTTGATCGACCAGCAAGCCACTGATCTTGAGCGAAGCATCGCGCACCATCTCTGCCGGCATCCGATAGCGCGCCTGGTGAGAAAAGAGCAGATTTTCCGGATCGATCTCCACCGCACGCGCCGCGGGAATCGATGACTGTCGGTAGGTTCGAGACCGTACCATCTTGCGAACCAACCCCTTGAGATCCCAGCCAGATGCGATGAACTCGATGGCCAGGGCATCGAGCAATTCCGGGTGAGTCACCGGTCTTCCCTGTCCTCCGAAGTCCTCGACCGAAGGACAGAGTCCGCCGCCGAAGAGTTGTGCCCAGACACGGTTGACCAGTACCCGCGCGGTCAGTCCAGCGACACCCCCCTGCGATTCGGGGCGCACCAGCCACCGTGCCAGATCCAGTCGCGTGGCCCGCTGCTCGGTCTCGAGGCTGCCGAGGAATGCCGGCACCGCAGGTTCGACAATTTCCCCATCCTCATCGAGCCAATTGCCTCTCTGCTGGATCCGGACGATGCGAGGCTCAGCAAGGCTGCGGGTATAGAGCGCCAGTGGTAACGACTCCGAGAGCATCGTCGCCTGATCCTTCAGGCGGGTCAGTTGACCACGAAGTTGCAACACCGTCGGGGATTGATCGCCATGATACTGACGGAGCAGTTGACGCTGAGCAGCGGTTCGCTGCGCCGGTGCGATGCTCAACACCTCGATCACCGGAGCCGGAGCGGCGGTCGCCCTCTCACTGCCGCACAGATCCCAGTAAACGGTACCGCCGTACTGCGTGAAGGCGACTCCGCTGACCACCGACCCGGGCTTCAGGCCAAGCGACTCGAAGGGCACCTCGATCCGCACCCATTGCCCCACAGCGGGTAACGGGCCGATTCTCTGATAGGCGGCATCGCTGGTCGTTTTGCGACCGTAGACGATGTCATCGGAGCCCCATACCGCACGGTGTTCCCAGTCTCCATCGATGTTGCACTGCAGCATCAATGCGGTCGGTGGCGATGCCGATAACTGATAGACCCATGCAAACAGAAGATCTCCCTCGCCGACGATGATCTTCTTGTCGGTGGTCCCGACGGTGTAATGCTGGACCAATCCGTCACTACTCTGCTTGCGATAAAGTTTGCCGCTGTGCGCAGCAACTCCATCTTCCTCGACAAAATTCCACCTGCCACTGGATTTGCCGCCGGTGTCTTTCACATCATCGATCCACAGGTACGGGTGCTTCTCTCCCGACTCGATCTGGCTGATCAGTTGCTGCTCCCACTGCGGCTGTTCTGCAGGGAGCCCCTCGATCGCCTCCTTGACCTCCCGCTCAGCCTGTTCGATGCGTTGCTCCAGTTGACTCTGCTGCTGACGACTCTCATCGGTCATCACGCGCATCTCTGGCTTTCTTCGAGTGGGTGTGGTGTTCAACCCTCCGTATGGATTCCTCAGATGCTCCTCATCGTCGATGTCTGCGAAGAAAGCTCCGAAGGAGTAGAAATCTCGAATGGTGTAGGGGTCATACTTGTGATCATGGCACTGCGCACAACCGAGAGTTCCCCCCAGCCACGTCTCCGACAGATTGCGAATCCGATCCGTCATGTAGATCGATCGGTATTCCTTGAGCTGCAGCCCGCCCTCGTGAGTGGTCTGGAGCAGACGGTTGTAGCCGGTAGCGACCAGTTGATCCTGATCGGGTTGGTCGAGTAGATCACCAGCGATCTGTTCGATGGTGAACTGGTCAAACGGCAGATTCGAATTGAAGGCCCCGATGACCCAGTCGCGATAGAGCCAGCTGTGATGCTCCTGATCTCCGTGGTAGCCCACGGTGTCGGCGTAGCGCACCAGATCGAGCCAGAAGCTCGCGAACCGTTCACCAAAATGTCGACTCGCGAGCAAGCGATCGACTTCCTCCAGATAGGCATCGTCTCCCTGATTGGAGATGAACCGATCCACATCTTCGGCTGCCGGAGGCAAACCCGACAGATCCAGATGGAGGCGGCGAATCAGCGTGGTGGGATCGGCGTCCGCTGCCGGCACCAGGCCCGCTGGGCCCCATCGATTCAGGATGTAGTGGTCGATGGTCGAGGTCGGCCACGGCTCCTGGGAATCGGGAACCGCTGTCGGCAGAGGGGCGATGTAGGCCCAGTGCGGGGCAAAATTGGCGCCCTCATCGATCCATCTCCCGAGGATCTCGACCTGCTCGGAACTCAGTTCATCGTGTTCCTTGCTCGGCGGCATCGGATCTTCCGGCGAGGTGATGCGAAGCCACAGTTCACTCTCCTCACGATCCCCGGCAACGATCGCCCGGTATCCCGATTCAAGGGTGCGGGTGGCCGAGACTTCATCGAGCAGGCTCAATCCTGCCTTGCGCGATTTCTGGTCGGGACCGTGACAGGCAAAGCAGTGCTGAGATAGAATCGGTCTGACCTGATCGGTGAAGTCGATGGGAAGTATGGTCTCGTCGAAACCAGCAAGATGAGTACTACCAAACAAACCACCGATGGACCCGATCAGCAGCCCGACCAGCAGCCCGATGACGGACCACTTCGGCAGCGGATTCGATGAGAAGAAGGGTATGCCCATGACGGGAACCGACTCTAGCACCCCGAGGATGTCAGGACAATGAGCGGCAAGTTGACGACCGGTTCTCCCTCTAGTCGAGGCACATCAATGCATCGGCGGTGGGGTCGGGGCCGAAGGAGTTGTCACCAGGAAGTGGCAACGGGGCCGCTCCGATGAAGAGGCGTCCCAGAACTGCCACCGGGTCGGCGATGTCGAGGGCTCCATCATCATTGGCATCGGTGGCATCTTCACAGGAGATGATTCCTCCGCTGAACAGAAACTGCAACGAAGCGACGGCATCGGAGATATCCACTGCTCCATCGACATTGGTATCGCCACGAACAAAGAAGGGCTGCATCGTCGGATGATCGAAGGGAGGCAATCCGAACTCCACTCTCGGATCGGTCAGCCCATTCTCGAGGAAGTCCTTCAACTGGCTCAGTTCGGTGTTGGGCAGGTCCATCGGCGGATCGAGCAGTGGATCGTTGGGTGTGAAATCTCCGCCGCCATTGTAGAACGCCAGCACATCGTCGAGGGTCGCCTTGCCGCCATTGTGGAAATAGGGTGCCCGCAGGCCGACATTCCGAAGTGATGGCGACTTGAACTTGCCGATGTCCTCATCATCTCCGCTGACGGCAAAATGACCGACATCCTCGAAGGGCGGACGCACTCCGATGAAGCGGAAGGACCCATCGCCCAGCGCTGGGGTCTCGTGACAAGGCAGGCAGTTGTCGGCAAAGAGTAGCAATCCTAGCTGCTGCGACTCGGTCATCGCATCGCTGATTCCCTGATTGAACAGATCGAAGGGAGTGCGATCTGGTATCAGGGTTCGTTCATAACTGGCGATGGCGAATGCAATCCTGGCGGCAGTGATCTGAGAGTCTCCGAAAGCGTTCTGGAACAGGCCTTCATAGTTGACGAACTGGAGCAATCCTTCGATCAGGTCGTCGGGAATATTGGTCGCCAGAGCCAGCGGCGTCACCGAGATCAACTTCTGCCGGACGCCATTCCAGTCCCGCGTATCGCAACCCATCTCCACCATCGAGATGATGGGACCCACCGCCTGTGCTTCCAGTGCACCTCCAGATGGAATCAACACCAATCCAGTTTCAGGGTCGGTGAACTCTGGCCCGGCACGCCCATCCCAGAACAGGGTCGGATGATAGCCAGCTCCGATGGTCGATTGAGATCGTCTCGCTGTCACCTGACGCTGGGGAAAGAAGACACCGTCGTCGAGAGGTGATCCGCCACACGCCTGCAACACCACACCGATCGACCCGGCCACGTCATCTTCGGTTCCAAACAGCCCGTCAAATCCTGGATGGATCGATCGAGGAAGATCAACCCTGGCGTCCGATCCACCCGCCTCGGAGAGGTGGCAAGTTCCGCAGGATGTCGAGTTGTCGTGAGAGAGTTGTTCTTCCCAGAAGAGGAACTTACCGAGCAGAGCTTTTTCAGCAGTCAGGGGATTTTCTGGTGGCTCCGGCATCGGCGGAAGCGGTGCCAGGATATCTCCCGGTCCGACCTGCGCAGCCGCTGGTGTCGAGAGAAACAGTCCCAGGATCACGGCACACGCCGTGAGCCACGACAGCAGACGATTCATCGGGATCAAACTCGAGTGGATCATGCCGGGGGTCCTCTCCATGCCACTGGTTCCATTCTACCGCATCCTCCGATCTGGCCGACCCTCGAGCTGATTCTGCTCCAGCGGCGTGAAGTCGTGCTTCTCAAGGGCAGGCAGGATTGGAACAGGGGAGTGAATCGGGGCTGGGGTCCACTCCACATCCTGGAAAAGGTGCCGGGAGCGGCCCTCCTCCCGAGAAGAGATGATCGAGCACCGTCACCGCATCCGCCACGTTGGCCATCGCGTCGTCGTTGGCATCGATGGTCGAGAGACATCCACCATCTCCCCCCCCGCTGAAGAGATAACTGAGGATCGCCACTCCATCGGCGATGTCGATGGTCTGGTCTTGATTCGCATCTCCACGGGTGAATCCCGGCAGCCCATCGGTGACCAGGATGATATCGATCCACTCGATTTGATCGACTCCACCAGGCCCGCTGACCGTGAGTGTCACCGAGTAACTCCCCGGCTCCGAGTACAGGTGCTGCGGGGAAACGGACGGGCTGTCAGAACCATCGCCAAACAACCACAACTGCTCATCGATTTGCCCACTGCTCAAGTTCTCGAATTCGACCGTCAATGGTGCCGGCCCCGATGCGGGTGAAAAGGTGAAGGCCGCCACCGGTGGTTCCATCGGAAGGCAACTGATGTATCGCTCGATCAATTCCTTGCGATCGTGATCCTCTCCGATCCCGCCCATCTCGACCGACTGGGAGATCACTGCTCCACTCTCACCGACATGATTGATCACTCCGCAGGTAAATCCGTCACTGGCAAAGAGAATTTCCTCTCCAGTAGTCACCGGCTGCAATTGATCGACGTAGTTGGCCTCTCCATCGTAAGGCACCACCTGATCGAAGTTCAGCATGCCGCAACTCGGCGAGACGATGGAGGAGATCTCTCCCACCGAACCTCCGCCGTCGCTACACCCGGCAAACCCGACCAGATCCTGAATCGAGGTGTCGGGATCGAAGCAGAAGGTATCTCCACCGCTGAGGTACAACTGGCCGCCTGCGACAACGTAATCGGCAAGGATCTGACCTTCATCGGCGGTCAGCATGTGATTATTGGGATACATCCCCACTTCCACCCAGATCCGATCGAACGCCTCGAGCAGCAATCCCTGAGACTGCAACTCCGAGAGATCCTCGACCTCGGTGGAAAGAGCAAAGAGTGAATTGTCTTCGAGCCCCTGAACGATCGCCGGCACCGAATCTGTTGAACCGTTGTCATCATCGAAGAAGCCGATCACCAGATCAGAGACATCGGTGGGCAAGATTTGCAATGTACACAACGCCGCCTCCGCCTCGTTGCCGATGGCGACAGGAATGATCATGAATGCGGCGATTCCATAATCAGATGCCAGGTCGACATAACTCACGCTCTCCCCCGGCAAGATCGCCAGTTCCAGCCCATTTCTCAGCACGCGAATCTGCTGGTAAGGATCGCCAGTCACCGCCTGCTGGTTTTGCCACTGCAATTGCACATCGTCTTCGACCTGCTGACACGACAGGTTCAGCACTGGCTCAACCAGACTGACATTGACCACACAGGAAACCTGAGGCGACTGATCCGCTCCCACCGCAGCGACCAGCGTGTAGGAGTGCTGACCTGAACCCGGCGATGGATCCTCAAAGGAAGTCTCACCACCGGGAATCTCGGCGATCAGTAGCCCGTCTCGGCGAATCTTCACCGTGTCGTAACTCTCTCCCGGGTTCCAGCTGAGGGTGACATCCAGCATCTGTTGATCACAGACCAACTGTGACGGAGGAAGCACATCCGGAACATTGGAGATCTGCAGGTAAAGGTCATTGCCGGCGCAATGTCCGACCCACAGATCGGGTGTGCCGTCGCCGTTGAAATCAGCGATCGCCACATCGAAGGTGCCTGTGTGATGCGCTTGGGTCCACTGTCCAGAGGGATAAGGATCTTCCAGCAGGGGCGGATTCGCTCCGTCGTTTCGAAGGAATGCCATCCGACGACTGCAACTCGGGATATCGGTATCGACATCGGTGACCACCACATCGTTGTCGCCGTCATTATCGAGGTCGACGATGTAGGTGTTGCCACCAAAACCACCGGTCAGTGGGCTGGTGCCAATCGGAGTATTCACCCAGTTGACGGGAATCTCACCCGGGGCTGAATCGTTGAGCAAGACCTGGTCCTGCGGATCCTGTACCGCAAAAACATCCTGACGACCGTCTCCGTCGATGTCTCCCAGATCAAAGTGGTAACAGGAACTGACATTCAACTCCTGGGTGACTCCAAAGGATGCAGCTCCCTGGTTGTAAGCGATGCGAATATCTGGAGTGGTGTTCTTGATGATGTCTGGCCAGCCATCTCCGTTGACATCTTTGATCTGACCACCGGTGGCAAAGTTTGAATTGATGAAGCCCGATGGCATCGTCGAGGTCTCGTCGGAAAAGTTGCCGGTTCCATCATTGATCAACAGGCGATCCTCGA
>DUAN01000140.1:20761-21081 GCA_012960845.1 Planctomycetota bacterium
TTGTTGTAATCCACCAGGTAGATGTCATCGACACCATTGCCGGTCAGGTCCCCGACACCCACGGCACAGGCGTTGGGCTCCGCTCCACCGGAAGAGACCAGCAGCGGAAGGCGACTCGCTTGCTCCTCGAGGCCGAGCCAGGCACCACCCGGATCATTCCCGAGATTGATGAAGATTCGCGGCTGCTGTCCGTTACTGCCATCATTACCGGCATTGGCGATGATCAGATCGGGCCACAGGTCGCCGTTGAATTCGCCCACCTGCACATCGCGAGAGTTGTCGGGGATCGCCAGGTCCGGCGCCAGTTCCAGCGTCTGATA
>DUAN01000141.1:0-3233 GCA_012960845.1 Planctomycetota bacterium
AATACCGACGGAGCCTTCAACCTCGCCGATGCGATCAAGATCCTCAGCATTCTCTTCACCAGCGGTCCCGGCTCGGATTGTCAGGATGCTTGTGATGCCAATGACGATGGCTCACTCAACCTCTCCGATGCCGTGATGATGTTGAATGACCTGTACGTGCCAGGATCCGCTCCGATTCCGCTGCCCAATCCTGGCTGCTCCATCGACCCGACCGACGACACCCTCGATTGCATCGGATACCTCTGCCCTTGAGAGCAATAGTCTCTCGTTGCTTGACATCCGCATCAGGCGCTGTGTCAACACCGCACATCTCAGTCCCTTCAGCACCTCTCACACACCAGAATCTGCCATCTTCGATTGGCACGCCAGGTGCTTCATCGGCTTCCAGCCCGGGAAAGGAGAACACCAGAACCGCCGCAATCCACACGGAGATGACGCATCTGTGTCATCGCTGGCAGCGTGGGATGGATCTACAATCGGGGACGGAACTCAGCCTGCAGTAGCGGGAGGTGTGGAAGGAGACAGATGTTGAACCAGAGAATCAACGGGAACCGCTCGAGGTGGAATTCTCGATCGATCACCGTGATCCGAATCGCCACGGTGTCGATGTTACTGTTTTCACTCCTTACCGTGAGCCAGGTCCAGGCACAGAACCCACCAATTGATTTCAGGCGAGGCGATGTCAATGCCGACGATGGCATCGATCTGAGCGATGCCGTTTCGTTACTCTCCTACCTCTACAGCGGCGGGGTGACACCCACTTGTCTCGATGCTGCGGATGTCGATGACAGCGATCAACTCGATCTCAGTGATCCGATCACGCTGCTCTCTTTCCTCTACATCGGAGGTTCACCGCCACCCGATCCCGGTCTCATCTGTGGCATCGATCCGACGCCAGGCAATCTGGATTGTGCTTCCTTCGATCCTTGCCCAGTGCCACCGCCACCGGTTTGCGTCACTCCGCAACTCGATTCCATTTCTCCCCCCTGGGGTGGCGCAGGAGATGTGCTGACCATCGATGGGGTCAACTTCTCCGACCAGCTCATCGACAACAGGGTCATCTTTCGCAGCGCCGATGGCGAGATCGCGCTCGATGGTCTGGTCACCGCAGTGAGCGTCCAGGTCGATCCCTGTGATGATCCCTCTGAACTGGAAGTGGTCGTTCCTGGCGGTGTTCGCAGCGGGTTCGTCGAGTTGCTGGTCGATGGAGAGTCCGCCGGTGAGTACCCCTTCAGCGCCGCACCGGAGATCGTCGGCTTCGCGGTATGGAACGATGGAATCGGCTTTCCGATGGTGAACGCCAGCGGAGCTTACTTCCCCGACACGCTGGTGATGTACGGATACAACCTCGAAGAGGTCGATGTTGCGTACATCGATGACGGATTTCAGGTGCTCGAATCACCTTCCATCTCTGCCGGTCCCGGAAGCGTCAACTATCTGCTGCCGCCTCAGATGGAGGCGCTGAGGGTGCAGCTTCCCGTCGGCATCTTTCCTTTTGCCAGTACCACGCCACTGTGGATCCAGCTGGATCGGCAGTTTGGTGCTCTCTACAGTTCGAAGATTCAGGTGCCACTGGCGACTCTGCTGGCCCCGGGTCTGGCCTCAGGAGTGCCGCCTTATGTCACTGCGGGACTGATGCCGGGCGGAATCCGCAGTGGCGAGATTCCGCTCCAGTTCACCATCCTGGCAGAGCCCGCACGCGGTCGATTCGATGCCATCCCCGAGTACGAGGATCCGATCTCCGGTGCGTGGCTTCCTTGCAGTGCGGTGCAGGACAGTTTCGATGGTCTGGGATTCTTGGCCGAGGGATTGTTCTTCATCGATCAGGCACCCTTTGCCATCAATGCTGGCAAGAAGATGACATACCTCTGGGATAGCAGCCTCGATCTGCCAGATGGCATCCACACGACGCGGATCCGTTTGCAACTGACGGACCCGGTTCCCTCCTCTGCGATCAACAATGATCCTGGAGTGTGGATTTCCGGCGCGATGGTGGTGCACAACTCCTCGGTGACATCGGCGGCAGGCGAAATCACCGAGACCTTTGATGATGTGCAGTACCACGATCAGACATCCGCCGGAACAGCAGTGTGGGGTGGCGGCGTTCTGCAGTTCAACAGCACCGTTTCCGAGCCCAACAGCATCGCCATGGTGGGGGACGGTACCGCCGATGTGGTCCTTGAATCGACTCGCAGCTACCAGATCGATAGCGACAGCGGCACCATCACCGACATCACCGATCCTCAGTCGCCGGTGGTGGTCCTTGCGGCCACATCCGGAGCACCCGAGATCTGGGTGCGCAGTTTCGTGATGGAATTCACTGCGGCTGTCATCGGCGTCGGTGAGGCTCCGCTGGTGATCCGCTGTTCTGGCACTGGCAATCCGGACGACATCGTCTTGCGTTTGGAAGGAACACTGGATCTGTCCGGATCGGGTGGCTTCCAGGGAGATGCAACCGCCGGTGGTGACGGCGGAATCGCCGGACCGGGTGGAGGCCGCGGCGGCACCGGCGCCACGATGGAAATCAATGCCGGAATCCAGCAGATCGATGCCCTCACCCATGCGACGACGGGTTTGTCGGGAGGTGGCGCCGGTGAATCGGTCACCGTCGTCGTCCCGGCATCCATCTACAGCACCCGCGCGGGAAGTGCCGGTGGCGGTGGCGGAGCCAACCGCGGCGAGGACGGGATCAACACCTTCTCCTTCAACCTGACCTTTCGTGGAGCGGTGGGAAGCGGAGGAATCCCGACGCAGGATGCGCTGGGAATCCGCTTGCGCGGTGGCGGGGGCGGTGGTGGTGGCGGTGCCGGTACCCGACGAGCCACCACCACTTCAGGTCCCGTCGTCAACAACGGCGGCGGCGGTGGCGGTGGTGGCGGTGCCCTCGGAATCGTCGCCGATGGCTCGGTCTGGATCCGCGGAGAATTGCTGCTTGGAGGCGGTGAAGGAGAGCGAGGAGTCCAGGGAACCACTGCAGGTGCCGGAGGAGGAGGTGGAGGCGGATCCCTCACCGTGCGTGCCTCCGGCAACATCGACATCGATCTGCCCGCATCCATCGATGCCAGCGGAGGCGTCGGCGGCATTCAACTGCAGTCACCCAGCGGATCCCAGGTGCAAAGAGGAGGAGCCGGAGCAGACGGCCTGATCCTGTTCGAGGCTCTCGGAGTTGTGATCGTGGACGGCAGCGTCTTCCCGGCCCCACTGATCGGCGACCACCAAACAGCCGGTACCGA
>DUAN01000141.1:3248-3502 GCA_012960845.1 Planctomycetota bacterium
TGAGTAGTGCCGTTTCCCATCCCTACAGCACAAAGAGTGCTGACGGGAGCATCCACGGGCATCTGCAGTTGCAACCGGGACTCCTCGAACTGGTCTCGGGAGCGCCCGAGCAGCTGCACATCCTCTACGAGGGATTTGCAGTCAGTGACGTGAGTGCCGGCGGCCGCGGACCGTCGCTGGGCATCGTTTCCGATCCGGCACTACTGGTCGAGCCGCAGTCGGTGGTGATGCGCTACTACCTGTTCGAAAATCCG
>DUAN01000142.1:0-255 GCA_012960845.1 Planctomycetota bacterium
ATCGATTTCGCCACCGCGGTCTGATCGGTCGATGCTGCCGTGGCACCGCTTCCCACCGCTGTCGGAAGCGGTGCTCGCCTGCGCCGAACTCTCTTGTCACGCCGCAGGCGTGCCACTTCGGCCCAGGGGTCCAATGTGGGAGGGAGGGCGAGAGATTCGGACTCTTCATCGATTCCTGCATCGGTCCCCGGCACCACCGCCACAGCAGTGGAGTCGGTCGCCGTTGAGGAGCGGTCGGTCGCATCGATCGCTTCT
>DUAN01000142.1:281-3473 GCA_012960845.1 Planctomycetota bacterium
GTCCAGGTCTTTCCCGAGGCGGTGACCCATTCTGACGGAAGGCGGGTCTGGTCGATCTCTCCATCCGATGAGGACGGATCCGTACTCGGTTGACCATCCGGATCACTACTCGGGACATTGCCGGGTCCGGTGCCGGGTCCGGTGCTTTCTTCTTCGCTTGCCGGTTGTCGATCGGGCTCGGGAGTCCAGATCTGAAGCGGATCCTCGAGATCCAATCGTTGTGCCAGCGGGGTCGGGGCTGGTTTCGGTTCTCGATTCAGGAAAATGCCCAGTACGATCAGTCCGCAGATCAGGATGGCGAAAATCGCCGGCAGGTCATGACGCAGTTTCTCCCGCACCATCATCTGTTTCGGATCGACCTTGCCTTCCAGTTCCAGGGTGCCGTCCCGGCAGATGCGGACGCGAAAACTGCCCACCGTGAATCGGTCGCCCTTTTTCAGATAGGATGATTTTACCCGCTTGCCCTCGACCCAGATTCCATTGCGTGAATCATGGTCTTGCAACACGTAACCATCGCCCGAGGGAATCAGCGAGCAATGGCGGCGAGAGACGCGGGCCGATGGAATCACCAGGTCCGAACTTCGGGACCGACCGATGATCCGGGTGCCTTCATTCAATCGACCCCCTGACCATCCGATGCTCCATTCCAGTTGCGGCAGAGCATGCGCCATTCAGAACCAAACCGGGTTCCCGGCACACCGCACCGATCACACCTCCATGGTAATCGGTTGTCCCGGTCAGTCCCAGCGTCGCAAGATCCGCACCTTCAGATACTCCGTTTCCGGCAATCTGAGCAGTGCAGGATGGTCTCTTCCACTTCCCAGCCGCTGCTCCACGAAGACACGAAAGGGCAGATCGAGCGCCGCCTGGCGAATCGTCTCCTCGAACAATTCTGCCTTCAGGTGATGACTGCAAGAACAGGTGACCAGGCGACCTCCGGGAGCCAGTAGTCTCAACGCGCCACGATTGAGATCGCGGTATCCTCGAATCCCACCCTCGACTTCACGACGACTCTTGCAGAATGCCGGGGGATCGAGCAGCACCAGATCGAAATACTGCTGCTGATCTCTCAGGTCTCGAATCACATCGAAGACATTGCCCTTGATCATCTCCGGCGCATCGAAGTGGTTGAGGAGCGCGGTTTCCTGCGCCAGTTCCAGGGCCGTCTCCGATTGATCGACCATCTGGACCGAGGTCGCACCGCCGCCGAGAGCGGCCATCGAAAATCCTCCCTGGTAACTGAACAGATCGAGCACCCTGGCGCCGGCTGCCAGTTCCTTCACTCTATTCCTGGCGGGTTGCTGGTCGAGATACATCCCGGTTTTATGGCCGGCATACGGCCTCACGATGTGCTGGATACCATTCTCTTCGATGTTCACTCGCTCCACCGGCTCGCCGGCCAGCAGCACCACCTCTTCGGGGAGTCGTTCGAACTTACGAATCGAGAGGTCGTTCCTTGCCAGGATCATCCGCGGCTGAAAGATTCGCTCGAGGATCTTCGCCACGATCGACAACGATCGATCGATCAGGATCGTCGTCGCCTGCACCACCAGCACATCGGCATAGCGATCGATCACCAGACCGGGAATCTGATCTGATTCACCATGCACCAGCCGTTGGCCTGAACTCTCCTCGATCCGGTCCTGCCTCATCTCGATGGCGCGCTCGATCCGCTGGGTGAGAAACTGCTCGATGGTAGGAACTTCATCTCCGGGCCACGAGCCACACAAGCGCAGGGCGATCTTCGAACGGGTGCTGGCACAGGCGATTCCCAGGTCACGACCGTCATTGTCGCGAACCCGCACGATCCGCCCCTGACCGAGGGATTCGTCGACCAGGTCCGAATCTCTCAGATCATCCTTGTAGAGCCATGGATGACCGCGCCGAGCCAGACGAGATGCATTCTTTTCGAGATCGATCACCAGCACAGCAGCCACCTTTCGGAAGTGAATCCAGCACCGATGGTGCCCTCAACGACCAGGAAAGCAACGGCAGTCTGGAACGACGATCTCCCCACCGCCCCGAAACAGTGGGACGGCTGCCGTGGAAGACCGAGAGGGCCTAAGGGGTCTTCAGCGGATCCGCTGCGGCAACCCTCTCTGCCTCGAGTTGAAGCAGGAGGTCCAGCCGCGTTTCTTGATGATCTGGATGATCGGAGAGATCGGTCGTTTCCTGTGGATCGTCTTGCAGATCGAACAGCTGGGTTCTGCCGATGGCGGGGTAATGGATCAGCTTCCAGCGGCCGACCCTCAGCGCCCTCTGCACCTTCTTGTAGGCGGTGTAGATGCTCTCGCGCCCCTGTTGGGAGGTGCCGTTCAACAGACCCACGAGACTCTTCCCCTCCGAGAACTCCGGCGCGTCGATCCGTGCCCAGTCGGCGATGGTGGGCACCAGATCATGGAGGTATACCGGTTGCTCACAGACACTGCCCGCCTCGATCCCTGGACCGGTGATCAGCAGTGGAACCCGGGTCGAATGCTCGTACAGGTTCTGCTTTCCCATCAATCCATGGCTCCCCACCGCCAACCCGTGGTCTGAAGTGAAGACCACCATCGTGTTTTCGGCCAGACCAGTCTCCTGCAACGCATCGATGATCCTGCCGACCTGTGCATCCATCTGGCTGATCATCGCGTAGTAGGCAGCCAGCTGCTCCTTCACCACTTCAGGGGTGCGGGGGAATGGCGCCAGCTTTTCATCGCGGATCTTCAACTCTCCGTTGTCAAAGGGATGCTCCGGTAAAAAGTTCGCCGGTAACGGCATCTTCTCTACTGGATACATCGACAGGAACTTCGTCGGAGGAGTGCGAGGGTCATGGGGTGCGGTGAAGAAGACACAGGCAAAAAATGGATTGTTGCGGCCGTCACTCACCTGCTCTTCGTTCTTTCTTTCCTGCTCTTCGTTCTTTCTTTCCTGCTCTTCGATGATTGCCTGCTCCTCGATGAAACGGATGGCAGCATCGGCGAAAGCGGTCGAGGAGAAGGCGGGCAGCGGGTGGCGTTTGCTATCGGGGTATTTTCCATCCGGCTGATGATCGTGGACCATCAGTTTTGTATGGCTGCCCATTCCTCCGAAAAAGATCTCTGCACCGCTACCAAAGGAGCGCTGGAAAGCCGCCTTTCCATTGTGCCACTTGCCGGTGAAGAAGGTGTTCCAACCCGCTTCTCGGAGCCGCTGGGGAAGGGTCACCTCCGA
>DUAN01000143.1:0-1174 GCA_012960845.1 Planctomycetota bacterium
GACGAATTCAATGGCGGCAAGGTCACTCTGGCGCTAAAGAGTTTCCTGCGTTACAACCATCCACGTCGCGGTATTCAACCGCCGCGCGGTCATATCTCTCTGGAAATTGAAGAACAAAAGTTGCCCCCAATGAAATAGATAACCCAACGAATCGATATTGCCGCAAAAAGACATAAAAAATACGCAAATAAGCGACACATAATTGTTGCAATCCTGAAGGGTACTTCTATTTCTCCGGTAACACGGTGTCGTGCCCATTTAACTTAATAAGGAGAAGAATTGATGACCAAAAAGACTGATGACGTGGAGGCCGTGGAGAAGCTCGGCAAAGCAAGGGATGCGATCGTATCTGAACTACGCAAGACGATCGTGGGCATGGACGACGTGATCGACGAGCTGATGATCTCCATCTTCGCGCGTGGCCACTGCCTGCTGGTGGGTGTGCCCGGTCTGGCGAAAACGCTGCTGGTCAGCTCTTTGGCTGAGACGATGTCCTTGGGGTTCAAGCGCATCCAGTTCACGCCGGACCTGATGCCTTCCGACATCACCGGAACCGAGCTGCTACAGGAGGATCCCGAAACGCACCAGCGTAGGTTCAAGTTCCAGAAGGGCCCCGTTTTCACCAACTTGCTGCTCGCCGACGAGATCAACCGGACGCCACCCAAGACGCAGGCCGCGCTGCTCGAAGCGATGCAGGAGAAGCGCGTCTCTTCCGGAGGCGAGGACTACAAACTCGACGAGCCTTTCTTTGTTCTCGCCACCCAGAACCCGATCGAGAAGCCCAGCTCGACCGCTTTCTGTTCAACATCATGGTCAAGTACCCAAGCCATACGGAAGAGCTGGATATCGTGCGCAGTGTGACGACTGATGAAGAACCCGACCTCAAAGAGGTGGTCGACGCTGCCTCTATCCTTGAGTTCCAACACGTGGTCAGGCGGATTCCGGTCGCCGAGCATGTTGCCGAATATGCGGTGTCGCTGGTGCGGGCGTCACGCCCCGACGAGGCGGAAGCGCCGGAATTTGTGAAGAAGCTCATGGCCTGGGGTGCCGGCCCGCGTGCCTCGCTGAACCTGATTCTCGCTGGCAAAGCGCGGGCGGCCCTGCGTGGCCGCTGCCATGTTTCGATCGACGATGTGAGGTCCCTGTGTCTGCCGGTCCTGCGCCATCGCATCAT
>DUAN01000143.1:1273-3403 GCA_012960845.1 Planctomycetota bacterium
ACGCCTGACCCCCCGAAAAATGTCCGAGCATCTGCCAGATACCAACTACCTCGACCCCGAGTTGCTGCAGCGCTTGGGCGATCTCGAACTCGTCGCGCGCGAGGTGGTGGAAGGCTTGCGGGTAGGCAGCCATCGCAGTCCGCTGCGTGGTTTCAGCACGGAGTTTGCGCACCACCGGCAGTATTCGCCGGGCGACGCCTTGCGCACTATCGACTGGCGGGTGTTCGGCCGCACCGACCGCTACTACACCAAGCTCTACGAGGCGGAGACCAATTTCGACTGCCACCTGTTGATCGATGCCAGCGCGTCGATGAACTACGGCTCGGGGAAAGTCAGCAAGCTGGAGTACGCCAAGTTTCTCGCCGCCTCGCTCGCCTATGTCGTGCTCAAGCAGCGCGATTCTGTCGGGCTTTCGGTGTTCGACTCCGAGGTCCGCGCCTACCTGCCACCGCGTTCGGCGATGGGGATCATCCTCGAGATCGACAAGCTACTGCGCGACATAAAGCCGACGCCGAGGACCAGCATCGCGAAGCAGTTGCATGACATCGCGCTGATGATGAAGCGCCGCTCCATGGTGGTGCTGATCTCGGATCTATTCTCCGACGTGGATGACATCCTCGCCGGTCTCGACCACCTCCGGTTTGACGGGCACAACGTGGTAGTGCTTCACACGCTCGATCCCTACGAACTCGAGTTCCCATTCGATGGCACCTGGCGTTTTGAGGGACTCGAAGGAGAAGAGCCGCTTACGACGCAGCCGCAGCGGATCCGTGACGACTACGTTGCCAGCTTCGGCGAATACATGGAGGCGCTGAAGGCGGGTTGTGTGGCAAGCCACGTCGACTACACCACCGTCGATACCTCCCGGCCGCTCGATACGGTGCTGAGCGAATTCTTCCACCAGCGCGAGCAGATGCTCAACGGCGGATCCGCCGCCGCCCGCCCATGAGCTTCTTAAATCCACTGCTGCTGTTCGCTGCGATCGGGGTGGCGCTGCCGATCCTCGCGCACATGCTCAACCGGCAGAAGGTCAAGCGCACCGACTGGGCGGCGATGCAGTTCTTGAACCGCAACGTGCGTGTCCGCTCCCGGCAGTTGCGTTTGCGCGACATCCTTCTTTTGCTTCTGCGCTGCCTGGCTCTTCTCCTTCTGGTGCTGGCCCTCGCCCGACCGGCCTCGCAAGGTGGGACGGCCAGTTGGTTCCCCGGCGAAGCTAGGGCCGGGGTCGTTATCGCCGTTGATGCCTCGTTCAGTATGGAGCACGGCGGAGAGGGGGCTACCCGCTTCCGCCGCGCCCTGGATCAAGTGGAGATCATCGGCGAGCATATCCGACCCGGCGACCCAGTTTCCCTCATCCTACTGGGCGGCGAAGACGAAGTCATTGCCCACAATATGGCCTTCGATCCGAAGCGGTTCAGCGCCCTCTTGCAGAACGCGAAGCCGGCCCCGGTTGGACTGGATCTCGATAGTGTTCCCAAACGGATCAAGGAGTTACTGGAGGATATGGAGGCACCGCAGAAGGAGGCCTACTTCATCACCGATGTGCAGGCGCGGGACTGGAAGCGGGCCTCGGCACGCTTCCAAGCGACGCTCGCTGATCTGCAAAAAGGCGCGGAGGTCTTCCTCGTTCCGGTGCCAGGTCCACCCGCAAACCTCGCTGTCACCGACCTTGATCTCGTCTCCGGAGTGCTGCGCAAGGGCACCACCGCCCGCTATCAGGCCACCGTGCGTAACTGCGGCACCGAGCCGGTTTCCAACGTTGAGGTCCAGTGCCGGGTCGAGGGCGTGCAGATCGACAGCAAGACGATCCCCCTTATCATCGCGGGAAGATCGGAAACGGTGTCTCTCTTTGTCCCTTTTCACAACGCAGGCCCCACGCGTATCACCGCCGAGATCTCCGGAGATCTCCTCCCGACCGACAACGTGCGGCGGGTGGTAGCAGTCGTCCGGGATCGCGTCTCCGTGCTCTGTGTTGACGGCTCTGACGGCGATGCGGGCCGCCTCCTGGTCGCCGCTCTCCTAGCACGGGGCGACGGGGCGCAGGACGAGGACTACGTAGTCCGCTCGGTACCGTGGATTTCGCTGCCTTCCCAACAACTGGACGATGTCGATGTGATCATCCTCGCCGAC
>DUAN01000144.1:0-373 GCA_012960845.1 Planctomycetota bacterium
TGAAGGTCGAGGAGATCCTCGAGACCAGTTTTGAAATCATGACGATTCTCTCCAATGAAATCCTCACCGGCGATTTTCCCGAGGAGGAAGAAACTGAGATGATCGCCGAGATCCAGGGTGAGATCAGAGCAGAAGTTGGAACGATGATCGGAGAACTCGATGTGGTGCTCAATCCCGCCCAGATGGTTCAGCTCGGTCAGATCTATCTCGAAGAAGTCGACCCTCGTGTCGGCCAGGGGATCATCAACAACGGAAATGATGGTGACGACGGCGAGTAGACCCAGGACTGAGTCGCCTCAGGCGAGCCACTCCTCGATGACCTTGCCGTGGACATCGGTGAGGCGGTGTTCACGCCCACCGAACAGCTTGGTCA
>DUAN01000144.1:427-20151 GCA_012960845.1 Planctomycetota bacterium
AGGTCGTAGATCTCGACCGGTTTGTCGATGGCCCTGTAACCGAACTCGTCGGTGGCACCGTAGACGCTGCCTGCCTTGACACCACCGCCGGCCATCCAGATGGTGTATCCGTAGGGATTGTGATCGCGACCGTCACGCCCCTGTGCAAAGGGGGTTCTTCCGAACTCTCCCGACCAGACCACCAGCGTGTCCTCGAGCATTCCACGGCGCTTGAGGTCGGTCAGTAACGCGCCGATCGGCTGGTCCACCGCACGAGAGTTGTTCTCATGCCCTTCCTTGAGGTTGCCATGTTGATCCCAGCGATCGCCACTGACCGATGGGCAGGTCAATTCGATGAAGCGCACGCCTCGTTGCACCATGCGTCGTGCCAGTAGGCATTCACGGGCAAAGATGCGAGTCGGTTCATAAGAATGTTCGAGTCCATACATCTCCCGGGTCTCTTCCGTCTCACCAGAGATGTCCGCTAACTCGGGAACCGCAGACTGCATGCGGAAAGCGAGTTCGCCATTGGCGATCGCTCCTTCGATGGGAGCCGGATCGCCCGCCGATTCCAGGCCCATCCGATCGAGACCTTCAAGGAGATCCAGTTTTCGACGCTGACGATCGACTCCTTCTCGCTGCTCGACGTTGGCAAGGGCACGATCTCGCGGCAGCACGATGGAACCCTGGTGCTTCGCCGGTAAGAACGCACTGGAGAAACAGCCGAGTCCGCCCGGTGGCACCAGTCCGCCGTTGACCACCACGAAACCGGGTAAATCATCGGCGATCGCTCCAAGACCATAAGAGACCCACGCACCCATGCTCGGCCTTCCAACGGTTCCGGTCCCGGTATGGAGCAGATAATTGGCATTGGTGTGTTCCGAGAACTGACTCGTCATCGAATGTACCACCAGCATTTCATCGGCGTGCTTGGCAACATGAGGAAACAGATCGCTGATGGGGTGACCACATTCACCGTACTGCTGGAACTGCCACGGTGACTTGAGGGTGTTCCCTACGGCATTGAACTGGGTTCGCTCCATCGGAGCGGGAAACGGCTTGCCGTCCCACTTCGAGAGCGCTGGCTTGGGATCAAAAGTATCGACCTGGCTCGGTCCTCCATCCATGTAGAGGAAGATGACAGAGCGAGCGCGCGCCGGGATGTGCACCCGATCGAGCACCCCTGCCTGTCCCGGAACATCTCCAAGCAACGAATCCCCGGCCAGCGCGGTCAGCGCCACAGCACCGAACCCCTGGGCACAACGAGAGAGCATTTCTCGCCGGTCCATCGGTTGCTGTTCGCATCGACCACAATGATGCATCACTACCCTTTCTCGTCATCCACTAGGGGATGAATCGGAACTCCTTGGCCTGGATCAAGGTATGAGCCAGATCCGCCCACCCCTCTGCTCCGTTATCTTCAACGAAGGAACGGGCCATCGCTATTTCTGCGCCCGATGGAGGGCGACCGAATGCCTGCTGCCACATCCGATCGATGGCCACCAGCAACCCCTCCTCCCCTGCCGATTTCATCACTCTATCTCCCCACAATCGCGCCTGCTCGTGAACGAAGGGATCATTCATCAGTGCGAGAGCCTGCGCCGGTACATTGGTGACCAATCGGTCGCCGACCGTGGTCGACGGGATGGGGAAGTCGAACGCAGTGAGGAATGCAGGAAGAAAGTTACGACACACCTTGATGTAGATGCTTCGTCGTCCGTGACCATCGACGGGGCCGCTGCCCCCTGGTCGACCCCGTCCCGTGAGAAAGTCGGTCAGATGCACCGGCACCGAGGTACCGCCCATCTTTCGATCCAGACGCCCAGATACACTGAGGATCGAATCGCGGATCGCTTCTGCATTGAGTCGCTTCTGATGGGCCCGATGCCAGTACGCATTGGTCGCGTCGACCTGCTCAGCCAGAGGGTCACGATGAATCGATGCCATCTGGTAACTACGGCTGAGGACGATGTCTCGAAGCAACGACCGCCGAGATGGATGGTCGCGTAAGCGGACGGCCAGATGATCGAGCAGAGCCCGGTTATCGGGTGGAACACCCATCGCACCCAGATCGTCGCTGGTGGCGGCCACCCCCCGACCCATCACCCGGGCCCAGAGCCGATTGGCCTGGGTGCGCCAGAAGAGTGGATTATCACTGGAGGTGATCCATCTCGCCAGTTCGCTACGGCCCGATCCGTTGCGGAAACGTAATGGCGTATCCGCTCCACCAAGGTATTCCAGAGCTCGCCGTTCGACCAGATCTCCCGGCTGGTGCGGATCTCCACGCACGGAAAGAGGCACATCAAAACCATGCGGAGCATCCGCTGCAGAAATAATGCGATCAGGCTGCGGAATCGATTCATCGAGTTGCCGCAGTTTTACTACCGTTGCCACCACCGCCGCATTCCATGCATCGCCGTGACGAGCGGGATCGACCAGCCCAGCGGCAATCAATGCCTGGGCTCGTAAAGGATCTGCCAGCAGCGTTGCTGCATCGGTGGACCTGTCATCGAGTACGCTCCAATCGACTCCGGGCCCTTGGTGTGCACCTTCCGCCGACAACCAGACTCGATCGACGGCGATCCAACCGCGCCCCTCGTCATGAACTTCCACATGTGCGTTTTTTCCCTGATACCGGGTCAAATCCATCTGAACATGACGCCACTGATCGGGGTTATTGACATCTTGACGGAAGTTATTGAACAACAGGGCATTGTACTGGTCGATCCAGTAGCCCTCGATGCAGACCCGAACTCTGGCGGATTCGCCCTGCACCCTCATGTGCAGATATCGATGTTCAATGGTAAAGTTCGTGGAAAGGATCGATCCGACCAAACCGCGACCCCGTGCCGCAGAATGAGCACAAGGGGTATCGTTGATTCGAGGGCTGCCGATCAGTACCACATCTCCGGCCGGCAACACCTCGAAGGCATCTCCGACGACGGTCCATTCAGCCAGCGCATTCACCTCGGAGAAATCCTCCAGTAACAGATCACCTTCTCGTAGCGGACCGTTCGCCACGCCAGGACGCACCAATTGGGGCCAGAGGCGCACCCATTCTCGTAACTGGTTGGCGTCGAGTCCCGCCTTCTGCGCCACTCTCCCGATCTGAACTCGCGAAGCCATCCCTGCGGAGGGCTCATCTGTCAGGCGAAAGTGGTCGCAGGTGATGTGGCCCCACCCACCATCGTGGTCGTCGACCACCTCGATGACTGCCTCGTGCCCACGCCACCTTCCAACATCCCAGCGTGCTTCATGCATGAGCGTGTTGTTGCGGCCCACCTCCGACAATACCTGCTCACCATCGATCAGAAGATTGACACAAGTTTTACCGACGTGATGACCGCCTCCGATGAGGAAAACCAGATAATCTCGCTGCACCTCGAAGGGAGGGCTGGTCAGTTTTCCCTTCGGCGCATCTCCGGTAGGCCCATCGGGTTTTGAACGGTCGCCTTGACTACAAGCGATGTGATCCCCGACCGCCTCCACAGCCTGTTCGTGAACCAGTTCATCTCGGTGGTACGGCTGATCGCCAAAGGCGTTGCCCTCGACCTTCCATTGGCCCCAGCCCTGTTCGAAATCAGCAACCACAACATCGGGCTGGATTTCCACCTGACCAGTCTCACCGTTATCGACACCCCCTTGCAATCCGCGTGCAGCTCTCGCCAGTTGCACCAGCGGCAACTGGTGCTGCAACTCCAGACTCTGCCGAATGACCGCGGTCAGTTTCTCCCTGACGGGCGCCATCTCGTCGATCTTGCTGGCGATCTTGCCACCAGGATCTTGCGGCCTGAGCACACGTCGGGTCGAACGAAGGATCGAAGACAATCCGGTCCAGTCCGCCTGCGTGATGGAATCGAACTTGTGGTCGTGGCACCGAGCACAGGAAACAGTAGCGCCGAGGAATGCGCGCGACAGTACATCGATCTGATTGTCGACCCGATCATGAGTGTCTTTCACCACGTCCACCGGTGCGTGTGTGCCCTGAGATAACCAGAACCACGAGGTCGCCGGGACTGAATCGTTGGTTCCATCTCGTGGGTGGAGCCGCGGATCCTCGAGCAAATCACCGGCGATGTGTTCGATGACAAATTGATCGATGGGAACATCGCTGGCGATGGCTCGGATCACATAATCGCGATATTTCCATGCCTCGGGGATCGGATAATCAAACTCATGTCCGTGGGTCTCTGCAAATCTCATCAGGTCGAGCCAGTGACGTGCAAAATGCTCGGCATGGGCACTACTTGTCAGCAATCTGTCGACCACGATTTCCCTGGCTTCGACCGACTGATCGGCGAGGAAGGTCTCGAACTCCTCTGGAGTCGCGGGCAGTCCGGTGAGGTCAAAAGTGACCCGCCGCAACCAGGTGCGATCATCGGCGTCTGCAGCCGGTTTCAGGCCAAGCGAGTCGAGACCGGAAGCGATGAACCGATCGAGTGGATCACGGGCCCACTCTTCATCCACCACTTCGGGTAATTCAGGAGCCTCGAGCGATCGCCACGACCAGTGCTTGGTATAGGAGGCGCCCTGCTCGACCCAGCGGGTCAGGATCTCGACCTGTTCTGCCGATGGTCGTTCCCTTCCATCCGGCGGCATCGGGTCGTCGTCGTCACCGACCCGCAGTAGGGCGAGGCTATTCTGCGGATGCCCCGGCGCGATCGCCGGCATGCCCAGGTCCCTGACGGTGGTGGCGCTGCCGCGATCATCGAGGCGTAGGTTCTTCTTCCTCGCCTCTCCATCATTGCCATGGCAGGGCAAACAATAATGGGCGAGGATCGGCCGCACCTGGCGATCAAAATCGACCACCTCTGGATCGCCCTTCGAGATGAGGGCTGAGAGACCGGTGGACGAGACCCCGAACAGGGCAGACATCAGTAGCAGAAGGACTGGCACACGACTGGTCATGAGAGGATGCTAACCGGGGGAGCATGAGGTCTCCACCGACCAGTTGAGCACCAACGAGCGGAGTCCACTCGATGCATCAAGCTGCAGAAGATCGCCTGTCCATTCCCGCATCATCGATCCTGGTTCTGTTGATCACCCTGGTGGTGGTCACGCCGCTGGCGATCTGGCGTATGGCCCAGCATCTGGCCAGTCCCACCGCCGAGGTGATCACGCTTGAGGATGACGGTGAGCGATTTCGAGGCCACTGGAAGGTTGGCAAGGTCGATTTCGTCGTCGAGGAGGGCATCGATGAGCCACGTTCCACCGGCACCTTTACCCTGTCCGTCACTCTTCCACCTGGCGAAGAAGATGAAACGGTCAAAGTGGTGATAGGCCTGGAAGCTGCACGGGATGGATTCATCGAGAAGGTGCTCTTTCTAGACCCCGATGGAGATGGAATCTGTAGCGCAACCATCTGTATTCGATCGGCAGGCAGCGGTAGTTACCTGCAAATCCTCCAGTACACCCTGTCCTTCGAGGGGATCGATTCAGAAGGAACCTGGTCGAACCTGACCGCCATTCCTGAACACCTGAGCGTTGGATACATCGGCCACGACACCATCGAACGACAGAGCGAGATGCTGGTGCGCACCTTTCCCATCCATCTCGATGGCGACACCAATGCTGCCCCTTCCGCAGGAACTCGTTCATTGATCTGGGACTTCCACAGTCGTCGCTGGAGACCCGATCCTCGCAAGTAGTACCGATTCTCCTCATCTGTTCGTTCAGGTTGCGGTAGTATCTCGGGCATGGAAATGAGTTTGATGACCACCACGAACCCGATCCAGTTCCCGCAGGGTGGAATCCATCACTTCGTCTCGAAGTACATCCAGAATATGCCCGATCTGACCGGCAAGGTTGTGCTCGACATCCCCTGCGGAGATGGCCGAGGAAGTCATGAGTTTGCCAAAAAAGGTGCAGAGATCATCGCACTGGATCTGTTCCCGCACTTCATGAAGTTGCCCGATGTCGAGGCCAAATACGCTGACCTTATGGAGCCGTTACCCCTCGAAGATGGGGCCGTCGATTTCATCATCTGCCAGGAGGGAATCGAGCACGTCCCTGATCAACTCGGGGTGCTCGAGGAATTCAATCGTGTTCTCCGGAAAGATGGTGCGCTTCTTCTCACGACACCCAATTTCTCTCACATGAGAGCGAGGCTATCTCGCTTCATGCTCGAATCCGACTACTGGAAACGGATGCCCCCCACCGAGATCGATAGCATCTGGTTTGCCCAGGAAGACTCCGACAAGTTCTACTTCGGACATCTGTTCCTGCGCGGCGCTCAGCACTACGAGACCCTGTTGACGATCTCTGGCTTCCAGACCGCCGAACGGGTGCGAACCGATATCGGCAACGCCTCGCTGTTTCTGGCCATCCTCATGTACCCATTGCTTCTGATCTATTCGCTGCTCTCCTGGCTCTACTACCGACGCAAGAACAAGCAGGTCGACCAGGCGACTCGAGATCGCATCCTGTGGGATCGAGTGGCATTGAATCTCTCGATGAAGACGCTGGTCTGCAAGCACCTCTTCTGGGTGATGCGAAAGGAATACGAACTCCCGGAAGTAGCGAAGAAACTCAGGAAATTACAGAAGGATATCTCGGGAAACTGAGGCTCGACTACTTGCGCTTGATCTTGTGGACGGTGTGCTTGCGCAGCCGAGGAGAGTACTTCTTCAGACCCTTCTCCTTGAGCTTCTCGGGAAGACCACCTTTGACCTTGATCTGGGTCCGGTAGTTGAGGTCACCGGTCTCGGTGCACTGGAGCCACACGTACTCACGGCTCTTCTGCTTGGCCACAATGCTCTCGCTTCCACGATAGAAACCCGGGATGAGGACCTGGCGCACCAACCTTCTGGTGCAAACCGATCTGGTGCAGTCCCGGATGGAACCATCCCCGCCTCCGGCCGTCAAGGGAAACGAACCGACAGACACCGATCCAGATCAGTGAATTGCCGCCAACCCGCTCCTCTCCCGCAACTCCCCCCCCGCCTCTACGGTCGAAGGCCGTTGCTGCGATCGAGCCCCGAGGGTACACCAGTGACGGACCTGAACCCCCTCTTGGCAAAGGAGCCCGGGCAAGATGACTGCCGCTGCCGACTCGACCTCAGTTGCACCACGCCGACGGTTGCCGCCGCGAGCGGGCGACGGCGCCATCCTGGTGACCGGGGGCACCGGAACCACCGGCAGGTTGCTGCTGAGTTGGTTGCTCTACGAGGCTCAGGCCAGCCGCGTCATCGCATTCTCCCGCGATGAGCAGAAGCACCACGATCTGCTGCAAGATCCGCAATTTCAGCACCCCGCCTTGTACTCGATGGTCGGAGATATCCGCGACCCGAGACGATTGCGCGAAGCGATGGAAGGGGTCTCGCTGGTGCTCCATACCGCAGCGATGAAGCATGTGCCCATCGCCGAGGCGAATCCGAGCGAAGCGATCCGGACCAATGTCGAGGGTACCGAGAATCTCATCCGAGCCGCTCGTGATGCGGGAGTGGCCCGAATCATCGCCCATTCCACCGACAAGGCGGTCGAACCCAGCTGCGTCTACGGTGCCACCAAACTGGCGATGGAGAAGTTACTGGTCGCAGCAGACCTCGATTCAGGTCGAGACGGTTCTCGCTTTGACATCTTGCGCCATGGCAATCTGATCGGCAGCCGCGGCAGTGTCATCCCGATGTTTCTGGAGCAGAAGAAAAGTGGTCGATTGAAGGTCACCGACCCCGAGATGACGCGCTTCTGGATCGACCCCGATTCGTTGATCTCTGCAGTCCACCAGGTGGTGATCGATGGTCGTGGTGGCGAGATCTTTGTACCGAGGTCACCGGCGGCCCGACTGGCAACGGTAGCCGCCGCCATCGCTCCTGAAGCGGTGATCGAGGTGATCGGCGTGCGCCCCGGCGAGAAGATGCACGAATCGCTGACCAGTCGGCAAGAAGCGAGCCGAATCCGCCTGTTCGAACAGCACCTGGTGATCACCCCGCCCGCCTCGGGCCATCTTCGTCGTCACGATGGCGATGCTGTGGCTGCCGATTTTTGCCTCCAGAGTGATCATGGACCCTGGCTCGATCTGCAGGCGATGCAGACACTTCTGAGTTCGGAACTGGTCTGCTCCCACGACCTGTAGGCTCAAATCGACGACTACTCGACGATTCTATCCCCACAGCCCGATCACAGGGTAAACTGAAGGAGTGACCCGATCTGAATCTTCCTGCCAGCCTGGCGGGTCAGGGATGGGCACCTCCCCTGGTCGTGATCGAGAGAGACCTGCATGCCGGCAACCATTCGATGGAGAGTGCTGACCTTGCTACTGCTGGGTCTGATGGGGAGTCCCCCGGTCGAAGGTCAGGGATTGCCGATCCCGACCACTCTGCAGGACTGGATCCAACCCGGCACCCAACCGGGCACCCTGCTCGAACCGATCATCGCCGGTAGTGCGTGTAACCTCTGTCACTCATCTTTTTTCACGGCCCCGGTCGATCGCTGGAGAAGCAGCATCATGGCCCAGGCGGGAAGAGATCCACTGTTTCACGCTTGCCTCGCAGTGGCGGAACAAGACGCCGGGGCGGTGGGATCGTTGTGCCTACGCTGTCACACTCCTGGAGCTTGGCTCGCCGGCAACAGTGTTCCCACCGATGGCTCTGCGGTCAGTGGCGTCAACGATTTTGATGGTGTGACCTGCAACCTCTGCCACCGGATGGTCGACCCCAATTACGTCGCCGGGCAGAGTCCCAGCGTCGACCTCGGAATCCTCAATAACCTGGCCGAGATTCCCAATCCTCAGCACAGCGGCCAGTACGTGATCGATCCCAGCGATCGAAGGCGCGGACCCTACAATCTCGGTGGTGGCTTCCAATTCCATCCCTTCTTCGAGTCCCCCTTCCACCATTCGTCTGACCTGTGCCGCACCTGCCATGATGTCTCGAACCCGGCCTATATCCGCCAGGGAAGCCAGTACGCGCTGATCGATCTCAACTCTCCTCACCCGACCCACGATCCCAACGACGAGTACCCGGTGGAACGGACCTACAGCGAGTGGAGCATGAGTGAATTCGCCCAGGGACCGGTCGATATGGGCGGCCGATTCGGCGGCAACAATCCCGCAGTCAGCAGCTGCCAGGATTGCCACATGCCGAGCACCAGTGGAGTCGGCTGCAACATGGGGGCCCCCACCCGGCCCGACCTGGCGCTGCACAACTTTTCCGGGGCACAAACCTGGGTGCTCGATGCGATTCACGCTCTCGACACCTCCTACTTGCTATGGGACACCCCCGCCTACATGGATCCGGCTCAGATCATCATCGCCAAGAACCGCAACGTCGATATGCTCGAGGCGGCCAGCGACCTCGAGGTGACGACAGAAAACGGACAGTTGAAGGTTCGGGTGATCAACCAGAGCGGTCACAAACTGCCCACCGGATATCCGGAGGGAAGAAGGATGTGGATCGAAGTTCATTTCCAGAATGTCTTCGGAGAAACTCTGGCCCACCACGGTGCATACGATTTCGACACGGCGGATCTGGAAGATACCACCACCACCGTCTTCGAGGCCAAGCACGGCATCTCCGGTTTCACTTCTACCCTTTCAGGACTGCCGGAAGGCCCTTCCTTTCACTTCGCACTCAACAACAAGATCATGAAGGACAACCGCATCCCACCTCGAGGCTACACCTTTCAGGGATTCGATTCGGTACAGGCGGCACCCGTGGGAGAGTTCTACGAGGATGGACAGTACTGGCACGACACCTTTTACGATATTCCCGACGATTCTTTCCTGCTTGCGGTGAGGGTCTGGTACCAGACCGCATCGAAGGAGTACATCGAGTTTCTTCGCGACGAGAACATCACCAATGATGCCGGAGAGATCCTCCATCAGCAGTGGTTGCAGCAAGACAAGGGGCCCCCGGTCTTGATGGATGAGATCTCGATGGAACTGGGTATCGAGCCCTTCATCCGTGGCGATGTCAACACCGACGGAACCGGAGACCTCTCCGATCCGGTCCACCTGCTCGGATCGCTATTCCAGGGTGAGCCCTTCTCCTTCTGCCCCATCTCTGCCGATGGAAACGATGACGGGTCCCTCGACATCTCCGATGTCGTGTTCCTGCTGAACACCCTGTTCACCGGAGGGAGCACCCCTTCCGCTCCCTGGCCCGATTGCGGACCCGATCCGAGCCCCGACTTCCTCCGCTGCTACGGCTATTCCTGCCCCTGATCACCACCCCGGCCACGGCTAACGGGGGGCACCCGATCACGAACAGGAATCCACCATTTGCGATGGTGATCGGTACCACCTTGATGGATAGTGATGCATCGACTGTCGTTACCGATCATCTCCTCTCGGAGGGAGCAGACCCATCCAGTTCATGCGCACGATTCTACCGCTGATCCTGCTGGCGGCGTTGATCGTATCGATCTGGCCGACCGGACCGCTCGACTTCGGTAGCCGTAGTCCATGGGATGGCCTGGTGATCTTGATCGACGGTGTCGAAAGGTACACCGATGAAGATGGTGACCGTAGCGATGGAGCTGCGAAGGACGATTCCGTGGGTGATCGACCATCTCGCATCCTGCTGATCGCCTCCTTGCCCGCTGTCGATGACCTCGGGCGAGACTGCTCGTTGATCGTCGGGACCGCTTTCGCCGATCACTCCGATCCACTGGCACTGTTGCTACAGGGGGAAACCGATGCCATCCGCCTGCAAAAGATCAAGATGGTCGCCCCACCCGCAGAGATGTACCGCTCGATCGAGGGGATCATCAGTATCTTCGCTGTTCCCGGAGATCTGGATGTAGACCCTTTCCCGGGGGGGCTGCTTCATGGCCACCAGGTCACCCCGGTGGCAGGCTCGCGGCAGGGTCCACCGCCCTCCTCGATCCTGTTGGCCGATTCCCGCGGTTCGATCTCCTTCGAGGCTCACTGCGACGAGCAGAAACAGCAGCGTTGGCGAGGCGATCGAAGAGATTTCCAAGAACTGTGGGGACGAGCCCATGACACCGATCCAGACCGCCTGGAGTCGTTCATCCACGGCCGACTCACCCTGCCGGAACCGCCAGACCCGGCGACAGACGCGGTGGCTCCAGGCCAAAGACGCTGATACCCTCGCATCATGACCGACCAAGATCCTGACACCGCCCACTCCCGCAAACCGAATCCCGGAGCTCCATCCTCAGCGGTACCTGTCTCCCACGTGGAATCCTCTCCTCGTCCGGTTGGATCCAGGGCTGCTTTCTACTCCCTTCGAGAGATGCATGCCTACATGCGTCTCGCAAGAGAGTGGGATTTACGCTTCGAAAAGATGTTTCGAACGGGAGCCCTATCGAAGTGGTACTCATCGGTCGGAAACGAGGCGACCACCGTCGCTTCAGCCTGCGCCATCGAGGCCGGAGATTCGTTACTGACCCTTCACAGGGATTCGGGAGCAATCCTCCGGCACTACCTCGACATCAACGCCTTGCTCCCCGGAATACTGCCGCAAGATCCTGCCATCCGAAAACCGATGGGAGGAGACTCCAAGCAGCGTTTCTTGCGCCTGGCTTGCCAGATGCTGGGAAGAGAAAATGGCTTCTCCAGCGGGCACGAACGCTCCTATCACTACAACCTGTTCGAGGAGGAATGGGGCCTCTTCCATATCGGTATGATCAGTCACCTCGGATCGATGATTCCGGTCGCTGCTGGAACTGCTTTTGCCTTCCAGCAGCAGGGCAGCGATCGTGTGGCGATCAATTTCATCGGAGAAGGTGCCACCTCGACCGGTGATTTCCACGAAGCTCTGAACATCGCCTCGGTGTGGAAGTTGCCGTTCATTCTGGTCATCGAGAACAATCGATGGGCATTCTCGACCCCCACCTCTCAGCAGTACGCCTGCGACCACCTCGCAGACCGGGCTCTGGGATATGGCATTCCAGGAGTTCAGGTCGACGGCACCGATGCCGAGGCGGTGCTGTCCGTGATGCAGACTGCAGTGGCTCGGGCTCGAGCGGGAGACGGGCCGACCCTGGTCGAGGCGATGCTGGGACGCCACCGCGGCCATTCTGAAGGAGACGACTCCCTCCAGCAGGTTCCCGAACAAGAATTGCAGCAATATGGTGAGCAAGACCCGCTGGATCTGGCCGAAAAACGCCTCATCGATGGTGGAGTCTTCTCTCGTGCCTGGATCGACGAGGTGAGCGAGCGATGTGCTTCGCTGGTGATCGATACGGTCGACCAGGCGATGTCGATGCCAGAACCCGATGTCCATCAAGCGCGGAGCATCTATGCAGACTGACACCTCCACAGAATCAGATGACACCCTTTACGTCGATGCGATCAGTGCTGCACTGGCGGATGAAATGCGAGCCGATCCAGATGTTGTGCTGATGGGACAAGACATCGCCGGTCACGGTGGGGCCTTCAAGATCACCCGCGGGTTCCTCGAGGAGTTCGGTGACCAGCGGGTTCGAAACACACCCATCGCGGAGAGTGGAACGATCGGCATAGCCATCGGTTCCTCGATGCTCGGAATCAAACCGGTAGTCGAGATGCAGTTCGCCGATTTCGTCTCCTGTGGATTCAATCAAATTGTAAACGTTGCGGCAAAGATGTACTGGAGAACAAAACACCCTGTACCCCTTGTGATCCGTCTTCCAGGCGGGGGCGGAATGGGTGCGGGCGCTTTCCACTCCCAGAACATCGAGAACTGGTTTCTTCATACTCCGGGGCTCAAGGTGGTTTCACCTGCGTACTCCGGTGATGCTTACCGACTACTTCGTGCGGCGATTCGAGACCCGAATCCCGTGCTCTACTTCGAGCACAAATTTTTGTACCGCAGGGAGCGATCCCCACTGCAGACTGCACCGATTCCCGATCGGATTCTCGGTGAATCATCGATCTTGCGCAGTGGCACCGATATCACCACCGTCTCGTGGGGCTGGATGACTCATCGCACCCTCGAGGCCGCCGAAATCCTCTCCCAGGAGGGCATCGAGGTGGAGGTGATCGATTTGCCGGTCCTCTCCCCTCTCGATCATCGGGGCATCATCGCATCGGTCGAGAAGACCCAGCGAGCTGCCATCATCCACGAGGCTACCTGTACCGGTGGATTCGGCGCAGAAATCGCTGCACGAATCTGCGACGAAGCCATCTGGAGTCTCGATGCCCCGGTCCGTAGGATCACCTACCCCGATAGTCCCCCGCCCTTCCACAAGGGACTGGAAGCGTCGAGGATTCCCTCTCCAGAGCGGATCTGTTCCGAACTGCGGCAATTACTCGAGGTTTGATCCAGCGCCGGCACCGCTTCGATCATTTTCCAGAAAATTTGGATTGTCGTGTCCGATCCACCCAGACCTCCGGATAGAGGGTAAAGGACAGAGGGGAGCCGCCCATGACCCCGAGAGTAGCCAATGACTCCAGATAACATGATGGACAAGAGCAACGCTCCTGAGCCTGCTGGTGGGAAAATTCTAGATCACCTGGTATGGCGTGAGCTGGGCTTTGAAAAGCAATTTGGCATGACGTTTTTCCAACCCTCGGTCGATGTTCAGAATACCGATTCGACCGATCTCGAACAGTCACCTGGAAAGTAACCGGGGGGCATCAAGAAGCGCCCTCATCCGGGTCTTTGAGCGGAATACCGTGCTTCTTCATCCTGCGGTAGAGGGTACGTCTGGAGATGCCCAGAGCCTGGCACGCTTCAGACTTATTGCCCCCTGCGACCTCCAGTGCGCGCAAGATCACTTCACGCTCCGCACGTCCCAACACATCTTTGACCCCCGATGAAAACTCACCGGAGTTCAGAATCGACCCACCTAACAGTTCCTGCATACTTGCCCCATCGATGGAGTTCAATCCAGATGCTCCGATCCTTCTCGCCAGATGGACCGCATCCCAGCCGTTTCCCGGCCAGTGGTGGGAGAGCAGTAGTGCCTGAGCCTCCGCTTCCAGTAGCGGAGGAGTGACCATTTCCTCGGTCAGTTGCTGATCGATGATCAGCAACGAATCGAGCGGACGATTCCTCAATGGCGGTAACTGAACCTCGAAGCCCGCCAGCCGGTAGCGTAACTCCTGACGGATTCGGCTCATTCCTTGATCGGAGGAACTGCATGCCAGGAAGCGCAAGTCTGCCACCAGTTCCTCGGTCCCGGCAACCCGACGATAGGTGCCCGAATCGATCACCCGCAACAGGGCCGCTTGCAGTGCTGGCGAGGCCTCATCGATGGCATCCAGCAGCAAGGTTCCTCCCGAAGCACGGTCGAGTAATCCGGGTCGTTGCTGATCGGCATCGGTGAAGGCGCCCTTCTCATTGCCAAATAACTCGACCTCGATGAGTGACTCATTGAGTGTTCCACAATGAAGGACCATGAACTCTCCACCGCCACTGGCCTGATGGATCGCTCTCGCCAGCAGATCTTTTCCGGTTCCACTCTCTCCTTCGATGAGAACGGAAATGCGTGTGAGAGCGATCTTCTTCAACTCCTCGATGGGTTTCGAGAGTACGGGTGAGTGGCTGATGAAGTTCCCGATCTGGCTGACGATTCGTGGCTCCAGTGGTGCTGCCGGGTTCTTTGCCACCACGGCTGGCCCCTCGCTCATCGGTGGATCCACGACGCTGATGGGATCTGGAATTTCCGCTCGAGAGTTCGACCGCTCCCGCTCGAGGATCAGATCGATCAGCGACAGGACCATCTGCTGTTTCGATCCGGTTTCCTGATTCTCCGGACCATCACCAAAGCGTGAATCGAGATAGACTGCGGTCCGCTGTGTTGGCTTCCCCAGGGGAATCACCAGGATCCAGCGCGCTCGCTGCACTCCCTCCTTCTCCGAGGGGGAACGCAGCCTTCGATCCAGATGAGCGTCTTTGAACAGTACCGGCGACTTCCCCGCGCAGCCGAGTTCAAAGGCGTGGTGTGAGACGGTCGTGGCAGCAACCGGCACATTGCGCCCTTCAGCGCCGCGAGAACACCAGACCTTGTACTCCCCCGCTTCCACGGCGCTGACCAGCAATCCACGCTGAGCACCAAGATGCTGTTGAATCCAGCGCAACAGCAATTCAACGCCACGCATTGGACTGCTCTTCCCCGGTCTCGGGGCGAGCACCTGTTCGATCAATTCCTGGAAATGTGGATCTGGGTCAGTCATGTCATCGTGATGGTAGGCGACCGGAGACTGTCGAGCGAGGCCTCACTACTCAATCCCGCCAGGGAGCGGACTCAGTCTTGAGATGAACGTTCCCCGATGATCCGAGACAAAAGGCTCTGGATGTACTGGTGGCCCAGAGGCCGAAGTAATCGAACGGAATCTCCCCTGGCTTTGACCAACAACTCGTCGACCTTGGCGTAGGACTCGCCGTCCACCACCACGCGGATCGGTCGCTTATCCCCACCCTCTCCGAAGATGCGAATCGTCGTATCGAGCGGAAGAACCACCGGAAACTGCAGCGAATGAAACTGGACCGGGCGATGTGCATTGAGCGGAGTGACGACCAATCCTTCCACTCCCGGATGTACCACCGGACCGCCAGCCGCCAGTGAATATGCGGTAGAACCCGCTGCAGTTGCCATCACCAGGCCGTCTCCGGAGTAGGCATTGAGGAACACTTCATCGATGTAAACTCCGAGGTGAACCGTCTGGCCAGAATCGCGTTCCAGAACGATGTCGTTAATTCCTGCAGCTTGGCCTTGGCTCCCATCCGTCGACTTCCAGGTCGCCTGTATCACGGGCAAGCGCTGCTCCACGAATCGACCACCTAGCAATGTGCTGACCAGAGCGGCGGGCTCTTGCCTGGGATTCATCAGAAATCCGACTCGGCCGAAATTGACTCCGTAGCAGGGGATCGGAGGATGGCCCAGTTCTCTCAGCAGAGACATCAGCGAACCATCTCCACCTACGACGATGATGAGGTCCTCATCTGCCTGCGGCACTCCGCCCGAGGTGGGAGACCAGAAGCGCGATTGCAAACCGGATGAATCCAGCACTGCCGATACATCCGTGATGAATTGATCCATCTCGATCGATGTAGAATCGGCCACGATGAGAACTCGTTCTGGTTTGAGCATCGAGCGCCCTCCTCGACTACCCCGCTGTGGAAGCTACCGCTTCACCCCCGCGCTCTCGCAGGGTTTTTTCAAAGTAAGGAATGGTGCTAGAGAGCCCCTCCTTCAGCGACAGCTTTGGACTCCAGTTGAGCACCTTCTTGGCCAGACTGATATCTGGCTGCCTGACCTTTGGGTCGTCCTCAGGGAGATCCTTGAACTGAATATCGCTGGAGGATCCGGTCGCCCGGATGACTTCCCTGGCGAATTCGTTGATGGAGATCTCGACCGGATTGCCGAGATTGACCGGTTCGGTGAAGTCGGACTCGAGGAGTCGATAGATCCCTTCGACCAGATCGCTGACATGACAGAAAGATCTTGTCTGGGAGCCATCGCCGAACACCGTCAATGGTTGCTCGGTCAGTGCCTGACAGATGAAATTGGGCAGTGCTCGGCCGTCGTTGAGTCGCATCCTTGGGCCATAGGTATTGAAGATCCTGACGATCCTGGTGTCGACTCCGTGGCTTCGATGGTAGGCCAGCGTCATCGCCTCGGCAAATCGCTTGGCCTCATCGTAGACCCCTCTGACGCCGATCGGATTCACATTGCCCCAGTAAGATTCTGGCTGCGGGTGAACCAGCGGATCGCCATAGACCTCGCTGGTACTGGCCAGCAAGAACTTTGCACCACAGGCTTTGGCCAGCCCCAGCGCCTTGTGGGTCCCGAGGGAGCCGACCTTGAGGGTCTGGATCGGAAACTCCTGGTAATCGATGGGACTTGCCGGTGAGGCGAAATGAAGGATGGCATCGACCTTGCTCGGAACATGGATGAACTCGGTCACATCATGTTTGATGAACTGGAATCGTGGATTCCCGAAGAGATGCTCGATGTTTCGAATATCTCCCGTGAGCAGATTATCCATCACCACTACTTTGCAATCCCTGCTGAGGAATAGATCGGCCAGGTGTGAGCCGATGAAACCTGCTCCCCCGGTGATGAGTATATTACTTCCGGACATCCGCGGCTCTCCTTGATCCGATCCCGTGGTATTCAAGCCCATGCTTACCAGTCATCTCTTCATTCCAGATATTTCTACCATCATAGATCACCGGCTGCTCCAGAAGTTTCACCATCCGGACAAAATCAGGGCGTCTGTATTCGTTCCATTCAGTCACCAGCAACAGCGCACTGGCTCCAATAATCGCTTCGTACGGATCAGAACTGTACTCGATCAGGTCACCCATCTCGGTCCTTGCGGTTTCAATCGCCTCGGGATCATGAGCCCGGACCACCGCTCCGCGACCGACCAGTTCTCTGGCGATCACCACTGACGGGGCCTCCCTCATGTCATCAGTTCTCGGCTTGAAAGCCAGGCCCCACATGCCAAATACATGCCCTGAGAGATCTTCACCGAAACGAGTCACGATTTTTTCGACCAGACGAAGCTTCTGGCGATCGTTGACCGCATCGACCGCGTCGAGGATCTCCAGGGTCGATCCCTGCTCCCGGGCCAGCGCTGAAAGCGCACGAACATCCTTTGGAAAACAGGAGCCTCCGTACCCGACACCAGGAAAGAGAAAGTGAGGCCCGATCCTTTGGTCTGAACCCATTCCCTGGCGCACTTTCGACACATCTGCTCCGACGCTCTCACACAACCGAGCGATGTCATTCATGAACGAGATCTTGGTGGCGAGCATCGCGTTGGAAGCATATTTGGTCATCTCCGCAGATGCGGGATCCATCACCAGTAATGGTTTTCCGGTTCTGACGAAGGGTGAGTAAAGATCCCTCATCAGGTCTGCGGCTCCATCGTCATCGGTTCCGATGACCACTCGATCTGGTTTCATGAAGTCATCGATGGCCGCACCCTCCTTGAGAAACTCAGGATTGGACACCACCTCGATAGGATGAGCACTGGCCTCGCGAATCAGATCCCTGACCACCACTGCGGTTCCCACCGGGACCGTCGATTTGTTGACCACTACCATTGGCCCTACCATGGCTCTTCCAATCTCGGTCGCCACCGTCCGGACCGCCGACAGGTCGCAGGATCCGTCCTCCCCCTGGGGAGTACCGACTGCGATGAAGACCACCTCTGCTTCGGCGATGGAACTCTTGAGATCGGTGGTGAAGGACAACCTTCCGGCCTTGACGTTGCGCGCCACCAGTTCTTCGAGCCCCGGCTCGTAAATTGGAATGTGGCCTTCCCTGAGGCTCTCAATTTTGGCTGCATCTCGATCGACGCAGATCACATCGTTACCGCTTTCTGAAAAGCAGGTCCCTGTGACCAGCCCAACATAGCCGGTTCCAACTATCGTGATTCTCATGTTTGAGGTCTCTCCAACCCATACAAGGCGATACAGCCGATCCACTAGATCATCGGTGAAGCGTCCAACAGGATCATATCAGAGCCAGATCCTAGCGGCATCAAAGGTCGAGAATTCCTCCAGGTACGATGTCGCTCGATGATCCAGATGCGTACAATGAGACCCATGCATAGTGATGATTTCCTCTCGGGCCTAAACCAACCCCCTCCTCCTCCTGATCCCAAGAGTGATCAAGATGACCCGCCGCCCAGGGCCTGTTTCAGCGATTTACCGCTGCCTGGCCCGGTTCTGGACCAGTTGACCGCTCTCGGGTTCCTTCACCCCACTCCGATCCAGGAGTTGACCATCCCGGTCGCCATGGAGGGCATCGACCTGATCGGCAAGGCGGAGACTGGAACCGGCAAGACGCTGGCCTTCACCAGCCCCATCATCGGGCAACTCGATTCGGAGCGTGTCGCGGTCCAGGCGATCGTGCTGTGTCCGACTCGTGAGTTGGCTCAGCAGGTGGAGGAAGTGGCGGCAGCACTGGGTAAGCCCCTCGGGATACGGGTGGCTCTGGTAGTCGGCGGTGTTCATCAATCACAACAATTGCTGCAACTGCGTCGGGGAGCCCAGATGGTCGTGGGAACCCCTGGTCGAGTTCTGGACTTTCTTCGAAGCGGCAAAATCCGACTCGGCTGGGTCGAACATGTGGTCCTCGATGAAGCAGACCGGATGCTGGACATGGGATTCATCGATGATGTCTCAGAAATTCTCCAGCACACTCCTCCCGAAAGACAGACCTATCTCTTCTCTGCGACCCTTCCAACGAAGATCAAGAGCCTGACCAAGAAGTTCATGAAGGATCCGCAAGTCATCTCCACCATCCGGGAGATCGCCACCGTGCCCGATATCGACCAGCAATTCATTCGCTGCGATGACTGGGCCAAGAAATACTGGGTCCACCAGCTCCTCGATCAAAACCCGGACGAAACTTGCATCATCTTTTGCAATACCCGTAGAGCAGTCATCGATCTCGATCGGGATCTTTGGGGGCGCGGATATCCGGCCGGATCGTTACACGGAGATCATGACCAGGACCGCCGGTTCAAGGTGCTGGAAGGCTTCAAGAACAAGCAGATCAAGACATTGGTCGCAACCGATGTCGCGGCCCGGGGGCTCGATGTGGAAGCGGTGGCACGGATCGTGAACTTCGACATCCCGGACGAGGTCGAGACCTATGTTCACAGGATCGGCAGGACCGGCAGGGCCGGAGCAGCCGGAATAGCGATCAGCCTGATCGACTCTCGAGATCGTCTCTCCTGGAATCGGATCCGAACGGAAACCGGATTCCCCATCGAGGAGTCGACCTGGAAGCCGCCGAAAGGGGCTCGCCCCGATCCCGCGCAGCGCTCCTACCGCCGTTCCCCGGCCAGGCCCGGGGGAAATGGACCCTACCGCGGTGGTGGTGGCGGCGGTCGT
>DUAN01000145.1:0-14958 GCA_012960845.1 Planctomycetota bacterium
GCCACTATCAAACCCTCGAGGTGATGCGTGTGCCCCTCACCGTCGGCGCCGTCGACCTCGAGATCCCCATCGCCTTGCCCCCTCTGCATCAGATCGAGGTGCTTCGATCAGCGCCCTGGCCCATCACCATCGCAACGCCTGAAGGGAAGTTCCTTCACGTCTTCCTCGACGACGATGAAACGACGGTGACCCTACCGACAGGTACTTACGAGTTCTCCGTCGGCCCCATCCAGAAAACCATCGAGGTTCCGCGCCACAAGCAGGTCGACCTGAGAGGAGAAGAATGATGACTCTTCCCTTCCGGGCCGTGGCCCTTCTCCAGCTGGCAGTGGTACTCGGTGTCGCCGCCGGCTTCGGATTCGCCCTGTGGCAGAAGGGAGAGCCGGTCGCATTCGACAGCCAGGCGACGGGAGTTGCCCCTACGATGGAACCACTCTCTCAGGCTCCTTCACCCTCGGTGGCCCCCGCCTTCGGCGCCAACTCCGATGACAGCCCCCAGACCCTCGCCGAGTGGCTCGAGGGCGAAGTGGTTCAGACCTCGACGGGCAGTGAGCAGATCGGCGGCATCGTCCTTCTCGATGCCGAGCCCCTCGCCAGACTCGAGATGACCGCAAGTGTCGTGATCCCCACCGACAGTGATGAAGACGATGACCCGCTCGATCGGTTGCTGGCTGGGGTGAAAATCTTGCGCCTGCGGAATTCTCTCGAGCGCACCTCGACCAGCGATGAGGGGGGCCACTTCTCCTTCGAGGGTCTCGACGAAGAGTACTCCTACCATATCAGTGCCCCCGACTATTTCCTCCGTTCTACCGATCGCCAGCGGAGGGCGCCGTACCCGACAGGCAGCGACCTGCAGCTCAACGCCAGAGCAATGCAGGTAAGCGATTCGAACGCCGAGGGGGAGCCGCGCCGATGGGCGACCGGCGGTCTCGATGAGACGGTGCTGATCGGTACCATCCAGAACTTCCCTCGCGGCAGGCTCTACATCGTCGAAGGCCACGGGCCTCTTCCCGAACCCATCGACCAGGCCGAGCGACTCTCCGTCAGCGGTGCTTCATCCTTCAGCAAACTTCTCGATCCAGGGCCCTATACCCTGGCCGCCGCTGTAGGGTTCATGAGCAACGGAAACGCCCTCGACTCATGGCCCATCGAGGTCAAAACGGGCATCAACGAGGTCCACCTCGTCGTCGAAACGCCGCCATCGATGGAAGTCTTGGTCTGGAGCGCCAGCGGGGATCCGATCGAGAACGCCCGTTTTTCCTGGGTACGGCGCAGTTCCAACTCGACAAATTCGACCGGTTGCCGCCCCCTCAAGACCGAGGGAAATCGCTACTTCATCCTGCCCGATGAACGGATCCTCGAGATCTTAGCGGGAGGATCGGAGCAAGAAGCGTTTCTCGATATCGGCGCACCCGGCCAGGCCAGTGTCGAGGTTCCCGTCGACCGCCTCGGAACCATCGAAGTCAGTTTCGATCCGGTGGCGTGGCTGGATGTCGATGTCATCGGCTATCGAGGAAGCGGTCTCGAGGGCAGCCTCCATTTCACATTGACCAGCGACGAAGGAAGCGCTTCCTCCTCGGCAACGGTCGACTGGCTCGGGGCCCTTCGCCTCGGCCCGGTGCCTCCGGGGCGCTACCAGCTGGCAACCTCGGCCAGGACAGGATCGAGTTACCCGCTTGATCAGATCGCCATCGAGTACGTTCACCTGGCCGCCGGTGACAACGCCATCGCCCTCACCCTGCCTCGCCTGTACCAGCTCACCCTCGATTTCGATGACGAACTGCTCGGGAAACGCGGGCAGATCATGGGTGGCCAGTTCTCCTCTCCCCGCCGGTTCACGGCCAGCCGCCCGCTGATCATCCCTCGACTGATGGCTGGAGAGTACGTGGTTCGAGTGGAACAGATGCAGAAGGCGGTTCGTATCCCCCAACAGGATTCCGTTTTCATCGCCTACGAGAAGATCGAAATCAACACCATGGTCATCGTCCAGATCACCCCCGGGAGTCCGGCAGAAAGAAGCGGCCTCCAGGTCGGCGATCAGGTGATTGCCTTCAATGGGGTAACCTTCTCAGGGATGGATGAGATGCAAGCCATCAGCCAAGAGATAGTTCCCGCCTCCGAGTTGACCATCACCATCATCCGCAACGATGTCGAGATGCAATTGACTGTGAAAGCCACCGCCTTCGAGGGAATCACGCCGAGGTTCATCGAGAGATAGTTCCCATCGCCAGCGGCGTTGGCCCTCACCGGCGGCGACATCCATCATCGTCAGCAACCCGGTCACTAGAAACTCTTGAACACCTTGGCGATGCCGGGGCCCTCGACGTGCATCTTGAACTCGTTGAAGTAGCCCCATGGTGTGTGATGAACCTGGAAGCCGACCGACACCAGTCGCTCCCCCACCTCCTCGATGATGCTCCGTGACTCTTCCGGCTCGGCGGTCTGCTGCGCCAGATGCGCAAAGGAGTGCAACACCACCTGCTCCACCTCGACCTTGCGCGCGTGCCACTTGAGATTCTTGATCGCTTTTCTGACCGCCGTGACACGATCGTCGAGGTCGTGCGGTTCGACATGGATCCACGCCAGCACTGCACCGCCGGCGACGGTCGCCTCCTGCTGCCGTTCCTCTTCCGTCTCGAGGTTGCGACAATGGCTGCGGTACCAGAAATCGCTCACATGGAGCATCAGCATCTTCATGCCCGGATCTTGCCTCCAGAGGCACGCCCCGTCCATCTCTGACCAGATCCTGACCGGATAGAGTTTGACCATCTCTGGCATTGTCACCCGGCGAACGATACCATGTGGATAGATCCTGGCCACTTTGTCTCCCGGAAAGAGGATATGTGCCTGGAGCCGCACCCCAACAGCTGCTCAACCACCGATACCGCCTCGATGTCCGGATTGGACGCGGTGGCATGGGTGATGTCTGGCGTGCCCGCGATGAGGCGCGAGACGGTGCTCTGGTGGCGATCAAGCTGATGCCGGAGGGCCTCGACGAGGTCGATCGGCGTCGATTCGAACGCGAGGTGCGGGTGTTGCAGGAGATCACCCACCCCTCGGTGGTGCCGCTGCTCGATATCGGTTGGGAGGGGGGCAGCCTCTTCTACGTGATGGAATATGTCGGGCCCATCTCGCTCGAGGATGTCTTTCTCGCTCATCCAGAAGGTCTACCCGGAACACGATGGCACTGGCTGATCGAACGAGCGGCAGAGGTCCTCGATGCGTTGTCGCACCTCCATCAGCAACGACTGGTACATCGCGATGTCAAGCCGAGCAACATCTTGTTGCGACCGGGAAGCGCTGGAATCACCTCGGGCAGCGACTGGGATCCACTCGACGAAGCCCGAGCGCTACTGGCAGACCTGGGACTGGTCGCCCGCACCGATGCCGATTCTGCCCTGACCCAGAGTGCGCTGGGAACCCCACAGTACATGGCGCCAGAACAGATCGAGAGTCCATCCGCCGTCGACGAACGAAGCGATTTGTGGTCGGTGGGCATCCTCCTCTATCGAGGAATCGCCGGCCGTCTCCCCTACCATCGCCTCAGCGATGCCCTCTCTCGTCGAGCTGCAGAGCCGCTGCAACAGATACCCGCAGCCATCGGGATGGCGATCGCTTCCCTGATGGAATTCGAGCCGCATCAACGACCACCCGATGCCTCTCACGCCGCAGCGATGCTGCGAAATTGCATCGCCGATAGCCCCGGCGAAACGCCAGAAATCGAGATCTCTCGCCGCTCCATCCCTTCCTTTACCGGTCGCCTGGAAGCACGCCAGCAGATGATGGATGCGGCGGACAAGGTCGGACGAGGTCAGGGTCGGTGGATTCACCTCGAGGGAGAGCGTGGACATGGCAAGACCTGGCTCGTCAGTCGCAGCGATTTCCGATCTCGTGCACTGGTCGAGCACCAGTTGCAGCATTACAGCGGAACCTTCGACGGTCGCGAACCCCATGGAGGATTTCGCTGGCTACTCGAACAGGTACTCGGGCACATCGAGCGAAAGGGCGGGACAGAACGGGCGGTCGACGCACTGGGGCGCTGGGGAGGTCACCTCGCCGGTGCCTTCCCGAGACTTTCAGGGCATGGCTGGATCGAGGGCTGTCCACCACTGGAGGAATCGCCTCCTCCTGAAATCATCCAGGAGCGAGTGCTCGAGTCGGTGGTGAGGGTGCTCACCACCGATGCCGAGGTGGAACCGAGAACTCTGGTGCTGGAGGACCTCCATTACTGCGACGATTTTGACATCGAGTTGCTGCGTCGATTGACCCTGGCATCGCTGGATCTACCGTTGCTGGTCATCACCACTGCACGCCCCATCGCCACGCGGAATTTAAAGACCCTGGGTCGTCTTCGTTCCGAGATCGAACTGGAGGATCGATTCCAAAGTATCGATGTACTTCCCTTTGATGTGAAGGACAGTTCCGACCTGTTACGATCGATGTTGAATCCCAGCCTTCCTCTTTCGGCGAATCTCTCCGATGCTCTGCAAACCCAAAGCGATGGAGTCCCGCTGATCCTGGTCCAGTTGCTCGGCTCGCTCTGGAGCCGCAATGCACTGGTCATCGAAGACGGCGAGTGGACATCCCGGGAAGACGTTCTCGAAGACTTGCCGATTCCCGACGCCGCGCGAAGCCACTTTCTTCAACTTCTCGATGAATTGTCCGGGCCGCAGCGCAGGGTGCTGGATGTGGCCTCCGTGATCACCGGGCCCATCGATTTCGACTTGCTGGTGGATGCCTGCGGAATCGATGAGTTCGATCTCGATGGCCACGCCCGGGTACTGGTCAGAAGTGGAGTCCTGCAGGAAGATCCTGGCGGATTTCGCTGGGGACATGGTTGGGAACAGGAGATCGTTCGAGCCGAACTGACCCAACCGATGCTGCGTCGCTTGAACCTTCGCATCGGCAACTTGCTGGAGCAACGATTCACCGAGGAGGATGCACCGGTGCAGGCGATCGCCGAGCACTTCTCCCTCGGAGGGGACGAGGAAAAGGCGCGTGACTGGCTGCTCAGAGCGGCAGATCGTGCCGAAACCGCATGGGCTCATGACCGCGCCCTCGAGCTGTGCGAACGGGCTCTCCACCTGTCGCTCGAATCATCGGTGCAGCGTGTCCTGCTCAATCGTATCGGCGAGTTGCGCTTGCAAACCGGAGATCCGGATGGAGGGCGAGCCGCTTTCACCGAGGCGATGGGCCTGTGGACCGCGATCGAGGGACGCTTGCTCGACGATCCGGAGGATGTGGTTGCAGAGGAATTACAACCGTACATCAATTTGATTCATCGCATCGGAGAAACCCAGATGCACGCTGGGGAGTACCAGCCAGCCCTCGCCAATTTTCGCAAGGCGCAATCACTCGCAGAGGCAGCAGGTCTAGCGGATCGCATCGCCCTCGCTCTCTGTCGTCAAGGTGCGGTGCACGCCTTTGAGGACGATCTAGTCGCCGCCCGGTCAGCCTACGAAGCGGCCAGATCACTCTGCGAAGAGGAGTCAGAACTGGATCACCCCCACACCGTTGCCCTGATCGGCCTCTCCTCGGTCGCTCGCAGACAAGGTCAACTCGAGCAGGCTTTACAACTTTGCCAAGATGCTCTTCCACTGGCTCAACGAATTGCCAATCCATTGCAACTGGCGGGGATCTACGGACAGCGTGGCACCCTGCTGCAAAATCTCGGTCGTATCGAGCCATCGATCGAAGCCTATGAAAAGTCTCGCTCGCTGCGCGAAGAGTGCGGCGATCGTCGAGGACTTGCCATCACCTTGATGAACCTGGGACGAATCCTGGTCAGTAGCGGTTCTGCCGACCGTGGTGAGGAACAGTTGCAGAGGGCGCTGGAGCTGTTCCGAGAAACGGGCGATCTACAGGGCAGGGTGTTGACTCTGGGAAACCTCGGGAGCCTGCGCTACCACCGCGGAGACCATATCTCGGCTCGAGAAATACTGGATCAGTACCTCGAACTGGCGAGTCATCATGGTCTCAAGAGACCGGAGGCGGATGCACGGGTCAGCCTCGCCATGCTGGAACTGGAACGGCACTGCCCCGAGCGAGCGATTCAATACCTGGAACTGGGTGCGGAAGGTTTTCTCGCCGCAGGCGATCGTCAAGGCCACCTCAATGCACAGGTTCAACAGGCACGAGCAGCCGGAAGAAGCGGAGATCCGACAGCGGCTCTGGAACTGGCTCGATCCACCGAACAGGCCGCACGAACTTCCAAGGGAGTGCCACTGTTGATCGAATCTCTGCGGATTCAGGCCGAAGCCCACAGGGAATTGCAGCAACTCGATGAGGCGCTCGAGCGAGTCGAGCAATCTCTCGAAATTTGCAGCGATCAGCGACTCCCCTACGCCGAGGGAAGTTGCTGGAGAACCCTTGGCAAGATTCAACGAGATCGTGGCTTCGAGTGGGCCGACCGTGCCGGAATCGCCTTCGAGAAAGCACTCGAATTATTCGAGGAACTGGGAGCCCGGCATGCATTGGCAGTGACTCGGCGAGAATTCGCTACCTTTTTGCTAGAGGTCGAAGAATCTCAACTGGCTACCGATCAACTAAAAATTGCGCTGACCACGTTTACCGAATTGAAATGCCCCGAAGAGAAACAGATGACCGAGACGATTCTCGACGGCATCGTTTGATAGAAGGAAACGAAGATGGAAAAACTCGATTACCGGGTACGAGCAGTTCTGGCACGAGTCCGCAGCACTCTCGACCGATTCAGTCTCCGCCTCGAGGTGGATTGGAATTATGATGTGCGAAAGGTGCTGGAAGAGATCCTTGCACTGGCGGTCGGCGAACTGGAGTTCGGGGACGGGGCCCCGGTCGACCGCGCCCTGCTGATCACCCAGGATCTCCGCGGTGACCGCCTCGAAGCGGGTGCCGGATGGAGTGCACAGGAGGAGGACCTCACCTTCAGCCGGACCATCGTCGATCAAACGATGCAGGGCGAAACCTCGATACTGTGCGAAGACGCGCTCGACGATCCACGATTTCGCTCGTCCGATAGCCTCCGTGGTCTTCAGGTTCTGACTCTTCTCTCGGTACCACTACGCGCCGGAGAAGAGGTGATCGGAGCGCTCTACATCGAGAGAAGAGACGCAAGGCATCTCTTCAACGAAAGGGATCAATCATTCGTCGAGGCTCTCGCTGAAACGATTGCTCCTTCGGTGCGTACTGCTCTGATCCATCAGAACCATGTCCGCGAATTGCGTAACCTTCGTTCGAAAAACGAATCGACCTCAAGGATGGGTCGCATCATCGGACAATCTACTGCGATCACCCGTACACTGGACCTTGCTCGTACCGCAGCAAAACTCGATCGAACAGTTTTGATCACCGGTGAATCAGGAGTGGGAAAGGAACTGCTGGCTCGAGCGATTCACGATCAATCGAAACGGTCGGAGAAGCCATTTTCCGTGGTCGATTGCTCCGGCCTATCAGAGACCTTGCTGGAAAGTGAATTGTTTGGACACATGAAGGGTTCCTTCACCGGTGCCAACGAAGACAAGATCGGCGCCTTCGAGGCCGCCGAGGGTGGCACGGTCTTTCTCGACGAGATCAGTGATGCCACCGGGCCGATGCAGCAACTGCTGCGCAGGGTGCTACAAGAGGGTGAGATTCGCCGCGTCGGAGACCGACAGTGGCGAAAAGTCGATGTCAGGGTGCTGTGCGCGACCAATCGAGATCTCGCAGCAGAAGTGGAGAAGGGCAATTTCTTGCTCGATCTGTTCCATCGCATGCACGAGTTTCCAGTGCGGCTCCCCCCTCTACGAGAGCGTAAGGAAGATATCCCACTGCTGACGCAGTACTTCGTGGCTCTCTTTGGAGAGAACAAGAATCCGCCGATCGGTGAGGTCACTCCGGATGCTCTGGCGATCCTCACCCGACGAGATTGGACGGGAAACAACATCCGTGAACTGCGCAACGTGATCCGCCTCTGTGTCGACCTGGCCCCGGGACCTGTGATCGACACTGCCGTTCTCGGGAGGGTGTTCGAGGTTCGCGGTGACCCCTCCTCCGAGACTCCGATTCTCCCGGAACTTCAAGTGGCCCCCGGCTCACTGCTGCAGATCGACCAGGCGGCACTCTCCCAGCTGATCGGTTCGACTCCAGAAGATGCCCCCAAGGAGAAACGACCCTGGGCACTACTGCAGAGAGAGTTTGGCGGAACCCTGATCACCGAAACCCTGCGGCAGACTCGGTGGAAGTTACGGCCAGCGGCGAGGATCCTCGGCATCTCACCGGTAAAATTGCGCCAGGACTTCCGCCTGTGGATTGAGCACTTACTCGATGACAGCCAGCAAGATCATCAGAAAGTGGCGACCAGGCTTGGCATGCCCATCGAGATGCTGATCAGAAAACTGGGCGATCTAGGCATCGGGACCGCTCCTCCGGCAGACCAGGGCCCGTCATGAAAGTAGGAATCATCCGTGTCGACATCCAGGTTCCCGGATCACGATCACTGAAGGAGAAACGCCATGTTCTGCGTAGCCTGAAGGATCGATTACGATCACGATTCGACGTTTCAGTTGCTGAGGTGGATCACCAGGACAAGCTCCAGAGAACCATGATCGGGGTCTCTTTTGTTGCATCTGACGGAAAGAATGCGGAATCTCGAATGGAGCAAGTGGTCCAGTACATCGAGGGGTTTACCGGCGCGATGGTGATTTCACTCGACAAGGAGATCCTGCACGAGAATCACTAGATCCCTCGCACCCGGCGGTGCGTTCGCTATGCTGGATTCAGGAGGCCAATTGAAGATCGAAGCACTGGGACACTCTGCATTCATCGCCACCATCTCACGCCAGGACGGTTCCCACTTCCGGTTACTGGCAGATCCCTGGCTCGATGATCATGTCATCGGAGATGTCGGGGGGCGATTCCCGAGGATCCGTACCGACTGGGCGCAGCAAGAGCCCATCGACGCCGTCTGGATCTCGCACGCTCACACCGATCACCTGTGCCCCTACTCGTTACTGGATTTGCATCAAAAGTTGGATCCACCTCCTCGATTGCTCCTCCCCACCAGCCTCTCCTACCTGGTGCAAACCTTCGATGAGTTCCTGCCAAACTGGCCCATCACCTTGATCGAGCAGGAAAATCCAGTCGACGCCGGTGGAATTCGTCTCCGAGCCTTCTTCAACGTGCGCGATTCTGCTACCAACGAGGATGACTGCATGATCCTGCTGATCGACAACGGTCGCGAGGCGATTCTGTCCGAGGCAGATGCCGTCTTACCGATGGAAGACCCGTCGGTACGAGAGATGGTCGGGGAGATCCTGCAAGACGCCGGACCCGAGCAGCGGATCTTCCTCACCACCCGTAACGAACTGGAAGCGACGATGGCGAGCGTCGATGCTCCCGATCGAGAGGCCCGAAAACAGGCGATCGCCCAACAACTCGAAGAGACTACTCTCCTCGCCGAAGCGGAAATCTCACCAAACGGTGCAGAGGTTTGCCCGTGGCAGATGGAATCGACGGTACGAATCATCATCGGCCAGGGAATCTCCTTGCCCCACGAGGTGGTGGGAGATTGGAATCATACTCTCTTTCCGATTCGACTCGAAGACCGGGTCCGGTTCGAGCAGGAAGTGGCACTGCGTGAGAAACTCCCCGTTCACATCCTGTCGCTGCAGGCAGGAGAAGTCGTCTCGGTAGAGGGGGGATCGCCCCAGCCGATCACCACCATCGCAGGAGTCGAGATTCTCGATGGTGAAGAGGAGCGTAATTACCAGGAGGATGCGGAGAACTTCGCAGAGTTCCCGGTAGCCCCGCTTCGAGAAGAACTCCGCGACCCACAGAGTCAGCATCCTGTGATTCTCCGTTACTTGCAGGATCGTTATCTTCCCTACCTCATCGGGCAGCGATTCCCGGCTGTCGAACATCGCATCTCCGCTGCCGAAGGTCAGTACCGGGTGAGGGTTCGATACGGGAACTCCGAGAAGTGGATTCCAAGAGATTACATCATCCACTTCGAATCGCTTCGCTTCGAGGAGCAGCCAGTGGCAGGTGATGCTCAGGAAGAGTACTGGGCCAACGATCTCGACGACTACTTCCAGGGCCATGCCGATGATTTCTCGACCTTTTGCCGGACCTTTCCCGGTGGATCAAACCATCAGTATTGGGATTGCCTGGGTATGCCATTCTTGAACAATGATCTGGTGCAGCGAAAGATCCGTCACCACTTTGAACAGGCGAAAGCGGGAAAGTCCGCTGCCGATCATGTCCTGCCCCTGTGGAGTTTCATGCTGTAGAAGGCACCTGCGCCACAGCACCACCTTCTGAGTAGATCTTGTACTTGAACGGTCGAACGAGCATACAGAAAGAGCAACGACCGTTTAGGCCTACCGACTTCTGCTACTGGCTACCGATCTTCAAGCCTCGAGTAGATGGCGAGCGATGATCAACCTCTGGATCTGGTTGGTGCCCTCGTAGATTTGCATCACCTTGGCATCGCGCATCAACTTCTCGACCGGGTACTCCTTCGAATAGCCATAGCCACCGAAGACCTGCACCGCATCGGTGGCTGCTTTCATCGCGATATCACCGGCAAAGCACTTCGCCATCGAGCACTGTTTGGTGTTTCGCTGGCCCTGGTCGATCATCCAGGCCGATTGCCAGGTGAGTAGCCGGGCCGCCTCGGTATCCTTGGCCATGTCCGCCAGGATGAACTGGATCGCTTGCTGCTTGGCAATCGGACGACCAAACGCCTTCCGATCGAGGGAATATCGAGTCGCCTCCTCGAGCGATCTGCGAGCGATTCCCACTGCTGCTGCTGCCACTCCCGGGCGGGTCCGGTCGAAGGTCTTCATGGCGATGTGGAAACCCTTTCCCTCGGCCCCGATCCGGTTGGCCACAGGAATCTCTACATCCTGAAAGCTGATGAAGACAGTATTCGAGGCTCTCTGCCCCATCATGTTTTCCTTCTTACCGATCTCGATCCCATCCGCATCGGCGGGGATGACGAAACAGGTGATTCCCTCGTGACCGCTTTCCGGATCGGTGGTGGCGAACAGGGTGAAGAATCCTGCGTGAGCCCCACCCGAAACCCAGGCCTTGCTACCGTTGATGAGGTAATGGTCTCCCTTGCGCACTGCAGAGGTGCGTAATGAAGCGGCATCGCTTCCGGCATCCGGTTCCGACAGACAGTAGGAAGCAGTGCAATGCTCTGAAGTCAGGCGGCCGAGCCATTTTTTCTTCTGCTCCTCGTCGCCTCCGATCAAGATCGGAACCGAAGCGAGATTATTGACGGTCATGCTGATGGCCATCCCTGAGCAGCCGAATGCAAACTCCTCTGTCACCAGCGCCTCTTCGAAATGCCCCAGATCTCCGCCGCCGTATTGATCGGGAATCGTGATGTTCATCAGACCCAGTTCAAATGCCTGTGCGGCTACGGCAGTGGGATAATCACCGGTATGGTCATGGTGGCCGGCGACCGGAATCACCTCGTTTGCAACAAAGTCGCGGGTCATGTCAACCAGCATCCGCTGTTCTTCAGAGAGGGCAAAGGATACCATCGGGGACCTTTCCTGGAGGATGACCTCGATCGAGTTCTCCGCCTGGAAGATTGCCGGCGGTTCTTCGGGTACTTTGTCCGCTGGTTGGTTCAGACGCAAGCGATGGCACAAGTCGCGAAGAGTCCGCGCTCGAAAGGAGCCAGAGATGGCACGGGTACTGGTGGCAATGAGCGGTGGAGTGGACTCCAGCGTCGCTGCCCACCTACTGCAAAAGCAAGGTCATGAGGTGATCGGTGCCTTCCTGCGACTGGGAGATGGTGGCCAGGCGGCGGAAAAGAGCCGCGCCTGTTGCACCGTCGAAGATGCCATCGATGCCCGCCGAGTCGCGGATCTGCTGGAGATCCCCTTCTACTCCTTCAATTACGCCGAGCAGTTCCGAAAAGTCATCGACTACTTCGTCGACGAGTACCGCGATGGTCGTACGCCGAACCCCTGTGCTCGTTGTAATCAGTGGATCAAGTTCGATGTGTTTCATGATCTGGCGCGAGACCTGGAAGCGGAATTTGTCGCCACCGGTCACTACACCAGGGTTCTGCAAGCCGACGATGGCCCACGACTCGCCCGTGGTGTGGACACCGATAAAGACCAGTCTTATTTCCTCGCTACCGTGCCCTACTCGGTGCTCAAGGAATGTATCTTTCCGGTAGGAAATCTGAGCAAGACAGAGGTTCGAAAGCTTGCAGGAGAAGCCAACTTACCCGTCGTGCAAAAAGCGGAGAGCCAGGAGATCTGTTTCGTTCCCGCCAATGATTACCGCCGTGTCATCCGCAAGGAAGCACCCGAGAGTCTCCAACAAGGTGACATCATCGATGAGGAAGGTGCCAAGATTGGCACCCATGAAGGATATGCCGCCTACACCGTAGGACAGCGGCGCGGTCTAGGTATCGCCGCGGGAGAACCTCGATATGTCGTGAAAACTGACCGCCAGACCAATCAGGTGGTCCTGGGCCCACGTGATTCACTGCTGGAAGAGCAGTTTCAGATCTCGGAGATCAACTGGCTGCGCCCGACCGTACCCAGTTTCCCACTGCGCTGTACCGTACAAATTCGACATGGCGGTACTCCGCAATCATGCACAGTGACCATGAAGAATGGGAACGGGGCCGACCAGGTCGAAGTTCGGTTGGATTCGCCGATCTTCGCCATCGCTGCGGGACAGGTGGCGGCACTCTACCAGGAAGATGTGGTGATTGGCGGAGGCTGGATCGAAAAGGACTGAACCAGAACTCAGTTCAGGGCCTGAAGAAAAGAGTGTCGGGGCCCCGAAGGGCCCCGCCGCTCTTTATTTTTCTCTAATTTGAATTCTGTACTTCGACCGTAGCGGCCGAGCAGTCTGGGATCAGTGTCTGACCGTCTACCACCACGACCGTCGTAATATTCGGATTGCCAAGGGTATCGCAGAAGTCTATCAAAGTGATCCCCACTGCATCACCCTGGTAAGATGCGACATTGATCTCGTAGTTGAATCCAGGAAGCAACGAGAAGGAGGAAGTAAAGCTGACCACAACTCCGGCCGTGAAACCATTCTCGTGAATCTGAACGATCGAGAAATCAGGTGGAGCACCATTATTGACGGTTGCCAGACTGGCTCCATCGGTAACTTCCAGACAGGTCAGCACTCCCTTGTCATGACAAACTCCGTAGCTCCATGCCTGAATGTCTCCTCCATTGTTATCCAGCATGAACGTGAACGACTCGGACATTCCTTGCGGCATGAATCCGCCATCCACTTTGAACAGGTAATCGGGCGGAATCGCCACCTGAACGCAAGGCTGACAACTCATCGAGCCGCTACCTCCGGGTCCAGAGACGATCAAGTTGACGGTGTACGAACCTTCCTGGGTGTAGAGATGGGTTGGACTTTGACTCGCCGAAGTCGTTCCATCGCCGAAGTCCCACAGCCAATCGGTGATGAGTCCGGTCGACGTATCGACAAAATCGACCGTCAAGGGATATGTACCACTGACATTGGTCGCAATGAAATCTGCGATGGGAGACATCGCATTCACCACAACACTGAAGAAATCATTCGACTCGTTTCCGGCACTATCGATGGCGGTGAAGATGACCTCTGTCGTTCCGATCTGAAAAATATCCCCAGAGAGGAAATTGCTGGCCAGAGTTGTGGATCCACAATTGTCATCGACCAGAGGATCGACCCAGGTCACCACTGCACTGGTCTGTCCAAGTTCAGCAGTGATCGTGATGTTTGCCGGGATACCGGAGATCTGTGGGGCTTCAGCATCGGAAACCGTGACCGTGAATGTACTGGTCGTCATGTTTCCAAAACTATCGGTGGCTGTGTAGGTCACCGTCGAAGCCCCCGATTGGAATTGGCTGCCCGAGGGGACATCGCTGGTCAGCGAAGCCAGTCCACAGTTGTCGGTGGCCATCGGCTCGTTCCAGAGAGCGATGCTGCTGCAAACTCCAGGTTCAGTCGTGATGTTGATCGAGATAGGAGTCCCCAGGATGATCGGGTTTTCTTCATCCGTCACGGTGATACTGAATGACAAACTGGTGCTATTACCACTCTCGTCAATCGCAGTGTAGGACACCACCGTCTCTCCCTGTGGGAAAGTTGATCCACTGATGTGAGTGCCACTGAAGTAGAACAACCCGCAGTTATCGATCGCTGTGGGCAGGGACCAGTTCACCACGGCTCCGCAATCGCCTGCGTCTGTGCTGACGAGTAGATCCGAGGAAACCCCGGAGATCGATGGCTCCTCGACATCCTGCACCGTGACCGTGAAGAAACTCGACGAAGAGTTCCCATTCTCATCGAGTGCGGTGTAGGTCACCACTGTCGATCCAACCGCGAATTCACTACCCAGTAAGTGGTCAGAACTCAATGTTACTGAGGCGCAGTTGTCACTGGCGGTGGGTTCGATCCAGGTCGCCGGCGCACTACAGGCCCCACTGCTGTTCTCCAGAGTCAGGTCCCCAGGCATTGCGGCGATGATCGGGTCTTCATCATCGACCACTGTGATGGTGAAGGACACCGACGTACTGTTGAAACTGGCGTCAGAAGCCACATAAGTCACCGTGGTGAGCCCGAGTGCGAAACTATCGCCAGAGGCATGATCACTGGCCCACCCCTGGATACCGCAATTGTCGGTGGCAACCGGCTCAATCCAGCTGGCATTGGCACTACAAGTTCCTGGGGATGTGGAAATCTGCATGTCCGCAGGAACGCCAGAGACGGTGGGCTCTTCTACGTCACTCACCGTGATGTTGAAGGTTACGCTGGTCGTGTTCCCGCTCTCGTCGGTGGCGAGGTAACTGACGACTGTATCTCCCATGGCAAACGTTGAGCCGCTGAGGTGGTCCCCTGCGAGACTGAGCACCGAACAGTTGTCGCTGGCAACGGGCTCCATCCAGGTCGCCACTGCGCCACAAGTTCCAGCATCGTTATCGATGATCAGATCCCCGGAAAGCCCGGTGATGGTCG
>DUAN01000145.1:15018-20147 GCA_012960845.1 Planctomycetota bacterium
GTCGGTGGCGAGGTAACTGACGACTGTATCTCCCATGGCAAACGTGGATCCGCTGAGGTGGTCCCCTGCGAGACTGAGCACCGAACAGTTGTCGCTGGCAACGGGCTCCATCCAGGTCGCCACTGCGCCACAAGTTCCAGCATCGTTATCGATGATCAGATCCCCGGAAAGCCCGGTGATGGTCGGACTCTCGCTATCGAGGACGGTAATGGAGAAGGAACTACTCGTGGTGTTCCCGCTCTCATCTGTGGCGAGGTAACTGACTACCGTTTCTCCCTCCGGAAAGACGGAGCCGCTGACCTGGTCACTCGTCATACTCAGCACAGCACAATTGTCGCTGGCTGTCGGCTCGGCCCATGTCGCCACTGCATCACAAGATCCCGGAGAATTTTCAAGCACCAGGTCTAGAGACAGTCCAGAAATCGTCGGGCTCTCGGTATCGAGAACAGTCACTGTGAAGAAACTGGTCGACGAATTCCCGGAACTATCGGTGGCCGTATAGTTGACATTTGTCGATCCAATCGGGAAACGAGACCCGGGGCGTTGATCGGCTTCCAGTGTGGCAGAACCACAGTTTTCAGAGATCAGGGGATCGACCCAACTGACCATTGCACTACAGGTTCCTTTAGAATTCTCAACCGTCATATCCGTCGGCATCCCCGAGATGATCGGTGCCTCATCATCGGTCACGGTGATCGTGAACGAGACAACCATCGTGTTCCCATTGTCATCGATGGCGGTGTAAGTAACGGATGTCATTCCCCGGGGAAAACTCTCTCCCGATGAATGGTCCCCAACCAGACTCGCAATACCACAGTTGTCGATAGCTATGGGAGCACTCCAGGTGGCGATTCCACTGCAAAGGCCAGGATCGGTGGAGATCTCGATGACCGTTGGGATGGCGATCAACGTCGGGTTCTCGGTGTCCATTACAGTGATCATGAAGGAAGCAGGGGTTGTATTTCCGCTGTCATCCGTGGCGAGATAACTCACCACGGTGTCACCAACGGGGAACATCGTACCGCTGAAGAAGTCGCTCGTGAGGCTCGGCCCTCCGCAGTTATCACTGGCAGTCGGTTCCGTCCAACTCACCACAGCACCGCAAGATCCGGGATCATTTTCTACATTCATATCGATGGGCATTCCCGAGACCATCGGGCTCTCGCCATCGAGCACAGTCACTGTGAATGAACTGGTCGAGGTATTTCCCGCCTGATCCATCGCGGTATAGGTCACGGTGCTGATGCCCTGATCAAAGATCGACCCGGACATCTGATCACTACTGATCTCAGAACCGGGGCAATTGTCCTCCACCAGTGGCTCACTCCAGGTCACCATCGCTCCGCACGACCCGGGGTCGTTCTCGACGGTCAAGTCGACGGGCATTCCAGAAATCGTCGGATCTTCTGCATCCTCGACCGTGATCATGAATGCAAAGGTGCTGCTGTTACCGCTGTTGTCGGTCGCGGTGTAAGTCACCGCTGTAGTACCGATCCCAAAGGTATCCCCGGATGAAAAATCAGATCCGCTGCTGGCCACTCCACAATTGTCGGTGATCAAGGGCGAGGCCCAGCTGGCCATCGCACTGCAGGATCCTGGTTCACTCTGAAGTGACATCTCTGCTGGCAATCCACTGATCGATGGAGATTCCAGATCAATGACCGACACGGTGAAGGAACTGGAGATGGTATTGCCGTGAATATCGGTGGCGCTGTAGCTCACCGTGGTAGCACCCAGTGCAAAGGTATCGCCAGATTGGTGATCCGGAGTCAATGTCGCCACTCCACAGTTGTCGATGGCAATCGGTGCGTCCCAGACATGAACTGCAGAACAAAGGCCAGGACTGCTGTCCAGGTCGATGTCGGACGGCATGCCGATCAGTTGGGGAGGTTCTTGATCTTCCACAGTTACCGTGAAGGAACTGGATGTTTCATTTCCTGCGAGATCTGTCGCGATGTAGGTCACGAGGGTTTTCCCCACGGGAAATGCATCTCCTGAAAGATGGTCACTCACCAGAGTCGAGAGGCCATAGTTGTCAATCGCTGTCGGCTCGATCCAACTGGCAATCGCCTGGCATTCTCCTGGATCTGTACCGAGGAGCATGTCCATCGGCATGTCAAGAATCTGCGGAGCTCCCTCATCCGTCACGACGACACAGGAACTACAAATTGAAGTGTCTTCTCCCCCTGGCCCAGTGACGACCAAGGTGACCTGATAAGTTCCGGGTTGCTGATAGAGGTGGAAGGGACTGACCAGATCGGAGTTGTTCTCGGTGCCGCTCCCCGGATCTCCAAAGTCCCATTGCCTGGAACTGATCACTCCGGTCGACTGACCGGTGAAAGCCACTTCCAGGGGTCCGGCTCCGCTGGTCGGTGTGACCAGGAAACTGGCCACCGGGGGAGGATCCAGCACGGTGATGCAAGAATCGCACACCATCGTGTCTCCACCTCCGGGTCCCGTGACCATCAAGGAGACACTGAAGATTCCCGCCTCGCTGTAGAGATGGCTCGGATTCTCTTCTTCGGAAGTGGCTCCGTCTCCAAAGTCCCACAATTTCGAGGTGATGACTCCGGTGGAGGCATCGGTGAAGGACACCAGGAGATCGTAAGTACCACTGGTTGGCGTGACATCGAAGCCCGCGGTCGGTGGCAACTCTTGCACCTCGATACAGGAATCACAGGTGAACGTATCGGTTCCGCCCGGCCCTGTCACGGTCAAGGAGACCGAGAAGGTACCCGAAGAAGTATATGTATGAGTAGGATCCTGTTCGGTCGATGTGCTTCCGTCACCGAAGTCCCATAGCCTGCTTTCGATTTCTCCGATGTTATTCTCGGAGAAGGTCACCACCAGGTCATAGACTCCACTGGTAGGAGTGGCGACAAATGCAGCCTCAGGAGCAATGACGGCGCTAGAAGATCCACCGCCGCCACACCCAGATGCCAGCACCGAAAGGGTGCAGATCAGAATCAAGATCGCATTGGATCGAAAACTCGTAAATGCTGAAAATGTGAACCACATACTACTTCTCCATAACAAATTATTGGGCCAAATGGCCGCCCAACTCCTCTGTCAAAGACGATTCACACAACCCCCTGGCCGGGATAGATGCTCCATCCCGAACCTATTGATATTTATCGCCTGACTACACTTCCTCGAACTCGTGACCGATAGAACCCGGCCACTACTCGCTATTCATCAATTAGTAGGCTCAGCCCGATGGTGTCCATTAATTTTCCAGGTTGAGTGAACAGTTGAACCACATTAGATAAATATCTCTCATGGCATGATTGTTCCGTATTGAACAGAAACGACCCACCGGATGGCAAGGAAGAGCGCCCGACACGGTGAGATCTTCAGGGTTGCTGGTCATGGACCTGATCACCACCCGGGCACTGAATCGACGGTTATTACCTCTGATTGCGGTGGACCGCTTGCCGGGCCAGACCTCGTTACCCTACAACTTCCGTGGTGTGGGCCATCGAAGGTGTCCCGCCTTATTCACTCCATGGGTGATGGCACCGAGATCATCCGTCAAGGCTGACTGACCTGACATGGTATTTCCCCCAGGAGAAGACCCTGTTGCTGGGACTGGAGTCATCACCAGTGGATTCGAGGAGAGATGGCTTCCGCGGATGCCAAAGCAGTTCGGCGGTCGAGTCGATGACCCGACCCACTGCTCAGCAGCAGGTCGAGACGAGCGAATACTCTCTATCGATGGACTACAGGGCCCTCGCAAATCGAACTTCCTCGGTTCGATTCAACGCTTCCTGCTGGCCGTGATCTTATCCGCGAATAGTTGTAGTTGTGTGGTGATGATTGCCATCTGGGATTCGTTCAGCAGATTCCTGGTCTTCTGAAGCATCTCGATAAAATGTGCTCTTTCACCAGTGGAGACGGGGCACCCGATATTCCCTTCGGGGCCATCACCGGTGATCAGTTTGTTACCCTTGCCGTCAAGGATCACCATCCATGGAATACCACCTTGTTGCTCCCCGCGGATTCTGGCGGCCACTTCTTTTCCGTGGGTCATCCGGTCGGTGTCAATTTTGAGGTCGATGTAATCGATTTTCAGCGTGCTGGCCACTACCTGGGTGTCGAGGAACTCCTCGAGCTTGCCGCACCAACCTCACCAGGGAGCACCCAGATGAAGAAGAACTTTGCGACCATCCTTACTCGCCTGCTTCAGAGCTTTCGCCAGTTCCTTCTCCGCATCGACGGGGGGTGATTTCTGGGCCTTCAGGAAAGCTTCTACCTTTGCCCGATCGTGATGATCCCCTTCTTCGAGATCACCCGTGTTCTGGTTGGTGATCGCCTTGCCCTTCTCGTCGAGGACGGTCAGATAGGGAACACCATCCTTTTTCAACTGAGCACCATACTTCTCGACCAGTTCCATGTTCTTGTCGAACTTCCCAATGTCGACCTTTACTACCTCGTACTCGTAACGAAGTGTTCTGGCCACCGATCGGTCCTTCTTGAAGAACTCATCGAGTTTCACGCACCAACCACACCAGTTTCCGCCGTAGACCACCAGAACTCGCTTGTGTTGCTTGGCTGCTCGAGCCACCGCTGTGGCAATGTCGTCTCCTGCGTTGGCCTTCTCGTCATAAACATCTGCGGCCTTGGCCTTCGGATCCGGCGAGTCCGCTTCCTGAGCGCTCAGTAGTGAGAACTGAGATGAACACAGAGAAGAGCCGCAGATTGGAATCCACAAGGCTACGAAGAGGACCAACAATTGGATTCGAATATTCATCCTTATCTCCCTTTCACGGGTTCAGATCGAGTGCTCATCGGATGCAAGTTTGGTGGAAGGCCACCGTTCTCGTACACCGTTCTCCTGCACCGTTACTCGAACTTTCTCGACCCGTGGCAATATACTGGAAGGTAGATCTACCAGATAGAGGGAGCCACTCCCGATGGAGACTGGCATACGCTGGTCACCTGGGGGATGCTGTGCGGCGGAAGGGGCCAACCGGATGAGTGATCGTTGGATCAGCGAACAGATCGAGAACTGGGCTTCTGATTTCCTCATCGATGATGCCGGAGATCGGGTCGATAAAGTTGTGGCGCCCTTTGCGATGCAGATCTTGACCACGTTTTTAACCCATGCCTGCTCGATTCGACAGATCGCC
>DUAN01000146.1 GCA_012960845.1 Planctomycetota bacterium
GTGATAATCGCGAGATCTGTTCGCCGTCACCGGCTTCCGATGCCTGAATCAGCCGCTGTTCCGTGCCTTTGGCCTTTTCTTCGATGGTGATGATGAGCTTTTCGTTGCGCTCCATCTGCGATCGTAACGGCTTGAGCAGTGCGGATCGTTGCTGGATCAGCTGTGCCCTCTCCCGTCTCTTGTCCTTTCGATTGTCGTTCTTCTTGCGCTCGCCAGTGCCTCTGGAATCGGCCTCTTCACTCCAGCCAAAACGATGCAGGAAAGTGTCGTAATCACCTTCGAAGACCCGGGCGATTCCTGCATCGAAAACGACCAGGCGGTTACATGTTTCTCTCAGGACCGATTCGATGTGAGTCACCATCACCACTGCTCCCGGGTAGACATTGATCGCTTCGATGAGCGCCTCGGTGCTGGCCATGTCGAGGTGATTGGTCGGTTCGTCGAGCAGCAGCAGATTCGACGGACAAGCCAGTACCCGGCCCAGCAAGGTTCTCGACTTCTCGCCCCCCGACAACACTTCGACCTTCTTCAGGGCCAGGTCGCCACCGAACATCATCGCTCCACAGATATCTCGCACCTTGGTTCTGGTCAGCATGGTGTTGGCGCTGTTGATTTCTTCCTCGATGGTGCGCTTGTTTTGCAGCACTCCCATGGCGCTCTGTCCGAACAGGCCATGAACCGTCGATGGATGGGAGCGAACCTCTCCAGCGACCGGTTTGAGTTCCCCTGCGAGTAAGCGCAGCAGTGTCGACTTACCTTTTCCGTTGGGACCGATCACTCCGATCCGATCTCCGGAACCGACATGGAGTTCCATTCCGCGGATGAGGGTTTCTCCACCCTCGTAGGCGAACTCCATCGCTCGCGTCTCGGTCGACCACTTGCCGGGATTTGGGATGTGATTGAAGGAGAAGGAGAGGGTGGAGATCTCGTCGAGTTTGTCGAGTCGTTCCCGCTTTGCGATCTGTTTCAGGCGTGATTGTGCCTGACTGGCTCGCCGCGCCTTGGCGCGAAACCTCTCGACGAACCGCATCTCGTGGGCGATTTTTCTTTCGGAGTTCATCCTGGTTTTTTCATGCATCTCTTCTTCGGTGTAGATCTGATCCCAGGCTTTTTCCGTTCCTCCGGTAAACTTCCTCAGTTTTTGTCGGTGTACCGCGATGGTGTGAGTGGTGACCGAATCCATGAACTCGCGATCGTGCGTGACCAGCAGCATCGTCCTTCGCCACTTCTTCAGAAAACCTCGAAGCCAGCGAAGGCTGACGATATCGAGGTAGTTGTTCGGTTCGTCCAGCAGTAGCAGGTCAGGATCTTCGAGCAGTGCCTTGGCCAGATTGAGGCGCACCTGGTAACCGCCGGAGAGCTGTTCCGGTGGTTGATCCAGCTGGTCTTTGGAGAAGCCCAGACCCATCAACATCGCTTCGGCGCGATGGAGTTCGATGTATCCCTCTTCCTTGACCTTCAGGGAGAGACACGCCTCCGCCAGAACGGTCTTTTCGGAGAAGGTCAAGTGTTGAGAAAGGTGTCCGACACGGATTCCCCTGTGGACGCTGATCTGACCCTGATCGGGGACCATTTCGCGCAGAATCATCTTGAGCAGTGTTGATTTACCATGGCCATTGGCACCGACGATGCCGACCTTCTCACCCGCCTCGATGAGGCACGAGGCGTTGTCGAAGAGGACCTGCTCCCCGAATCTTTTTCCGATATTCTGGATCTGAAGCACGTGATCTCCTGTTTTGGGTATCCTACCGCTTCCTCAGCGAAAGGCGTATCGTACCCGCAGGCGGAATGAAGAAATATTTGACCCGAGGGAGGCCATTGAAGCGCGGAATGCTACTGGTGCTGCTGGGGCTGGGCCTCTTGCTGGGAATCCGCCACATGGATAGCCGCGGCTGGATCCCGATGGACAAGGCGAGGCTTCCCTACCTGCAGCAGGTCTCTGGCGATCGAGCCATCATCGCCTGGCGCACCTCCACTCGATTTATCGGAGTACCACGGATCGAATGGCAACTGCTCGGGGATGCTGCAGATGGATCGCAGCAGGTGCACGTGGTCGAGGGCGAGACCGTCCCATCTCGATATGGTGAGGATTATCTCGATCATCATGTGGTTCTCGACCGATTGCCCCATCGAACAGAGATTCAGTACCGGGCCAGCAATGGTGACTTGTCGGTGGCAAGCGGACAGTTCCGCTCCGCTCCGACGGTTGATCAGGATGGGCCGTTGAGGATCTGGGCGCTGGGAGATTCTGGCACCGGTGGTCCAGTGCAGTACGAAGTCAGGGATTCGATGGTCGAGTTCCTCGGTGACACGCCGCTCGATCTGATGCTGCATGTCGGTGACATGGCCTATAGCCGTGGTCGAGACGGAGAGTTTTCGGCACGCTTCTTCAGGCCCTATCGGGACATCCTTTCATCCATCGCTTGCTGGCCTGCACCGGGGAATCACGAGATGAAGAGTTCGACCAGCGTCGACCAGGCGGGCCCTTATTTCGAGGCGTATCTGTTGCCTACCGCGGGTCAATGCGGTGGCGTTGCCAGTGGAACCGAAGCGTACTACTCCTTCGATTACGGTCCTGTCCATTTCATCTCGCTCGATTCGAGCGGAGATGCCATCGACCCGGCGGGTCCGATGATGAAGTGGTTGGAAGCGGATCTGGCTCAGACCGATAGCATGTGGATCATCGCATTTTTCCATCATCCTCCTTATAGCTTCGGCTCACACCGGTCTGACAGTTTCCAGGACAGCGAGGGGCGCCTGGTCAAGATGCGGGAAGTGGCCGTGCCGATCCTGGAAGCGGGAGGGGTCGACCTGGTGCTGGCGGGACACTCTCACATCTACGAACGATCTGGACTGATCCAGGGAGTGCATGGTTACGGGGAGAGTGTCGATCATCCGGTTCCTGCCACGGAAGTACTCCGTAGCGATGGCAAGATCATCCGCTGGGAGGGTGAGCGTTACTGGACTGAAGATGGTGGTGGAACCGTATACGCGGTGGTCGGTCATGGCGGGGGTCATGTCAAGAAGACCGGAGATCATCCGGTGATGGTGAAGAGTGAGGCCGTCTTTGGTTCGGCATTGATCACCATCGATTCTGACCAGTTACAGATGGAGAATGTTCGATCGGATGGTGAGGTTACCGATCGGATCATCATCGATCGATCGCCGGGTCTACCGGGGAAGTAACGCGGCGAGTCGGTCGCATCGGCAACCCCGGCTGGTGTACCCTCGGAGAGTGGCACCGCGCCACGATCGTTCGAGTCCAATCGGTGAGAGTCCGAGGAGGGATTGGTCATGAGTCAATCGGCACAGAATGCTGTCATCGCCCAGTCA
>DUAN01000147.1 GCA_012960845.1 Planctomycetota bacterium
TGTGAATCACTCCCGATGATCAACTGACCGGGAAGCGCATAGTCCTGGATGATCTTGGAGTGACAAATCGCCTCCGACCCTCCAAGCCCGGTTTCCCCGTGCAAGGTGATGCCATAGGCGTTGGCAAACTCCTCCTGCTTGATTTTCAATTGCTCAGCAGTTTGAAGCAGGCCCATCTTCCGTCGTTCCGGAGTGATGGCCTGCTCGAGGAAGGTCAGATGATCGCGGAAGAAGATGACGGAATCGGGATCGGTCAGCGGTTCTCCCTTTCCCACCTTCTGCTCAAAGAAGGAGGCTGCCATCGGAGTCACGTATTCATGACTGAAACGGATGTCGGTCTGGAAGAACCCAGCGTCACCGATTTCGGCACTATCAGTTCCGACCTGCCCGGTTGCAGAATCGATGATACGGCTGCGGGCAAAGATCTTCTGAGTGATGGTCTGTGGTCCGGTCGCTGCGATGGGACCAGGCAGATCGACCTTCCCCTGCAATCGTGCGAGATTGAACTCGAACAGCCCACCCCAGTCGATGATCTGGCAGGTGACGGGGTCCTTCCCCTTCTTGAACTCGTCGAGGGGGACCGACTCTCCGGCGACCAATCGCTCGAGAACCGAGAAATCGGTACAGGTCAGCAATCCCAGATTGTGGCAGTTTTGCTGATAAATCCGTTCGATATTCTCGGCGAAGATCAGATGGATTCCAGCGCACAGTTCCGCGTAAGGGGACGCCTCACGACTGGACCCCTTGCCCCTTCGCTTACCACTGACGGCGGCAGCAAATCCGCCTTCCTTGATGGAGTTCCTGGTGACCGGGAACTCACCCCCGGCGGAGTAACCAACATAGGGGAATTCACCGAGGGTTTCGTCGTGATAGTAGCAAACGTAGGCAGGTGTGATCTCGTCGGTGGAGATGTTATCGCGATAGGTCAGCCCGTGATCGAGAGGAAGATCGGTTCCAGACAGTTGCTGGAGCATCGCCTCGGCATCATCGACCAGATGGAGAACTCGCCCCTCTAGACGAACCTCCTGAGATCTCCTGGAAACCTCTCGCTGCTGCAACTTACCTATCAAATCGGACATCTGATTCTCCAGGGATCTACTGCGGGAAACTGTCGTCTAGGCACCGGTTTGTATTATTCACCCAACTGGACCGAGGTTCAACTCGTCGCGTCCTGAACCGCACGGAATCGTGGAAGCAACTGCTCCTGGATCACCTTGCGACGGGTCGAGTGCTCGCAGAATGCGCTCTTCATCGAGTTGACGGCGATCCGTTCCAGATCGGCAAGTCCGAGTCCGAACAAGTCCACGGCAAGTTGCCATTCCTTCGACAGGGTGGTGGCCGACATCAACGTGTTATCGACATTGAGACCAACACGATACCCTTCCCTCAGATACCTGGGAAACGGATGATCGACCAGGGATGAAACCGCTCCGGTGTGGAGATTGGAGGAGAGACACATCTCGAGGGGAATCCTGTGATCGAGGATGTACTCCCCCAGAGTGCCGCGATGATCTCCTGGAACGGTATCGTCCTCCACCAGTCGAGTGGCGTGACCGATCCGATGAGCACCGCAGTGCTGGATCGCTTGCCAGATGGAGGAGAGACCAAACGCCTCTCCCGCATGAATGGTGATGTTGAAATTGCTCCGGCGAAGGAACTGAAACGCTTCATTATGATCTGCGGGAGGGTGCCCCGACTCGTCGCCAGCCAGATCAAACCCGACCACTCCACGGTCTCTGAACTGAACCGCCACTTCCGCCGAGCGCAGCGAAATCTGCGGATCCATGTGTCTCAGGGAGCAGACGATGATCCTGACATCGATCCCGGTGCTTTGACACCCGACAGCGATCCCGTCCAGTACCGCCTCGAGGACCGCTGCAGAATCGAGCCCCTTCTCGACATGAAGAATCGGTGCGAACCGAACCTCTCCGTAGATCACACCATCTGCTGCCAGGCATTCGACATGCTCTCTGGCGACTCTGTGGAGAGCCTCTTCATCTTGCATCACTGAGGTCGTGACCGAGAATCCTTCCAGATACTTCGGTAAACTACCCTGATCCGCACCTCTGAAAAACCATGACCCCAGCTGGTCAGGGTCATTCGACGGAAGTTCAATCCCTCTCGCGTCGGCGAGTTCGATGATGGTCGCGGGACGAAGGCCTCCATCGAGGTGATCGTGTAGTTGCACTTTCGGGAGTTCAGCGATCCACTTCTGCGTCATTTCTTTATTCTCCATCAATCCTCATTTCCAGGACGGCTTCCGGCCCCGCCTCGCTGCTCCCCGATCCCGGGGAAAGCCGCTTGCGGATTCTGGCCAAAACGAGTCGCTTCGATCTTCAACAGACTGCGGGTGGTTTCATCGAGATCGAGTTTCTCATCCGCGCCAAGAGTTTCCCAGATTCTGCGCTTGACCGACAGCGGAGCTGAAAATTCAGGTGTCCTGAGTGCTGAAATAATCGAATTGCGACGGACATCGGGTAAACGCTGGCCGTACCATCTCTGTTCCAGACGATTCGCCAGTTGTTCTCCCCTGACCGCCTCCTGGGGGGTCCCACCGCCGCCGCCAGCCACCATCGATTTGCCACGGATTCCGACCAGCAATCCTTTTCGCTCTCGTTCTCCATCCTCTTCGGTCAACGTGCCGAGTACCAGAGTCTCGATCTGCGACTCCAGCGCTGCAGCGGTTGGCTGGGAGGTTCCTCCGGCGAGTTCCCGATATCGACTCAGCAAATGAATCGCCATCGGGTCCTCCCCCTGGAGCCATGCTGTCACCACCGAATCGGCGAGAATTTCCAGCATCCGCGGCAGCAATTCATCGGGAATCCCCTGCCCCTGGGTGAGACAGATCAGAGATCGCTCGTAGGAGGGCAAGATTCCAGGTTGTGGCAAGCTGGTGATCAGCGATCCCTGCTCATCGAGTAGAGGGCGTCCATAGCGAACCAACTTCTGCAAACCGATGCGAACATTGGTCGACACCAGGACAGCCTCGATGTTCGAGTCATCGAGTGATTCCGAAAGTCCACCGGGACGGGAACGAAGCACTCCCTGTGCCGCCCAATAAATGGCATGAGCCCCTGGAGTTCGCCAATCGACCGGGCCCAGATACCAGGAGAGTCTCTCCATCAACTCTGGTGACATGTTCAGCTCGCCTTCCAGCAGGCGTCGCCTCAACATGTCCTCCACTACTTGCCGATGTTCGCCGGGGAGGAGGGGAATCGCAATCTCGACTCCTTCTCGCAAGACCGGCTCGGGATCGTCGAGCGCCCTCTCGATGGCAGCGACCAGCGGGGCATCTTGTAGCCACGGTAGGGTCGATGGAGAGGCCTC
>DUAN01000148.1:0-11609 GCA_012960845.1 Planctomycetota bacterium
TTCTTGGCCTTCTTCTTCGCCGTCTTCTTCTTGGCGGTCTTCCTCTTGGCCGTCTTCTTCTTGGCCTTCTTCTTCTTGGCCGTCTTCTTCTTGGCCGGTTTCCGTTTAGCGGTCTTTTTCTTCGCCGCCTTCTTCTTTGCCATGTCGAACTCCTATCGGGGTCGTCGCCCCAAAACCCTGATGCTCACGCCCCCCTCCGAGGAGGCGACCGCTGAAGAAGGAAGGAACAACCGTTGCACCTTTTCTCCATCGGTATGAACTCGTGGAAAGTATGTGAGGGAACTCTCTGCCAACGCAAGCACCATCTTGGGTGCCGCCATCGTCAGAGATGTACATCGATGAAGTGGAGAGGTGAAATCCTTCATCCAAATTCATCCGCGGGACGCTGGGCATGGGGAGCGCACTCGAAACGAGCTCACCCTTGCTGGACCCGGTAGTGATGTAGAGAGTGGGTTGGATCAACCCGTCCCCCAGTGTCGTCTTGCCTGCAGCAGAGAACACGTCGAGACGACGCAAGCGTATTCCCCTTGGTCCGCTGCGAAGATGATCGAGATCATGGTTGGGAGATTCAAACTTTCCCCGACACTGACTCGAGCACGATTCCGCGCGGTGGAAAGCACCTCCCGTTTCCCCTCAGGAGTCACCGTGCTCTCCGTCAACGGCGTTATCGTACAGAATTCAGATCTGTCTTCCATCTACTTTTTTATTTGGCATACCCCGGTAGATCCTCTCCCATTGAATTGAAATGGGGGCACTCACCGCTTCTCGGTGAATGCCCCCACAACTACTCAAGAACCGTATTCAGAGCATTTTACCGCAAAGCGACCGGACTTCCGAGTGACGCAACGATGGTCGAAATCACTTCGTCAGTTTCCGGGTCCGTCAAAATCGGCGAGTAAATCGAGATCAGCAAGGTCCCCTCCTGCGATGGAATCAATGCGTGGATGCAACTCTGCTGACCATCCGGTGATGTACTTTCCTGGGAGAAAGAAGGGCGTAAGGGAGTCAACATTGCGGCGCGCTCGAACGGCATTCGATCAAACCCTGCGGTTTCCAGACGATCTCCCAGAGTGTTCGCGGCGACTTCTGGGATCAGTGGTTCATCGGGGTATCCGATGTATCGATCGAGTGCGATCAACACTGCGCCATCTTCCCATGAGATCCGTGCGGCGCCCTGGGCGCTGATCGAAGTCCACGTCTCGGGAATATCTACTGTGAGGTTCAGGCCGACCAGTGGTTCCCTGTGGAAGACGGGAAAAGGCGACTCGACCGGCACCAGTTCGACGGCCACTGGTTGAGCCAGTTCCGTTGTGGAATCGACCTGCTCCACCACCACCTCGATCGGATCCAGCGCCTCTGAAGAATCTCCGACGGAATCAAGATCTCCGGAATCTGCATCCGCTATCGGTAACAGATCTGCGAGTTCCGGCAGCTGGATATGGGTGTTCGCCACTCCGGTCACCAGAGGTTTGCGAGCCACCAGTCTCCTGGACAGGTATTCCTTCTCCGACGATTCGAGAACCACCTCGGAGATGAAACGACGATAGATGGTCGCCCTGCCATTGGACCAGGTCAGGATCACCTTCTCCTCGTCACTCGCAATCACCTTACCATTGATCACGTGACCATTTTTCAGGAACACGGTTCCACCTTCGACGACATCCGCAGAAGTCATCGAAAAGAACAGGGTCAGTATCAGCGAGAGTTGAATCCACTTCTTCATTTTTTCGCTCCAAATCCTACCTGGTGTTGATCGATCACATCGTCAACCCAGTTCTCAAAGGAAACCACCGCCGGTGTGATCGACGTCGATTCGTTGTTAGAGGCGGAACTGCCTGACCAAGGTACATTGATCAGGACCACCAGTGCGACCAGGACCGAAGCCGCCACGGCTCCCGGTTTCCAGTACTCGGTGAAGAGGTTTTTGACCTGTTCGATCACCGGGGCCGAATCCCCGTTCAGATCATCCTCGTAGAGCCCATCGGACCCTTCGATGAGACTGGTGATATCCTCGACGTCGACGATTTCGGGGAGATCGTCCTCCAGTTCGGCGGAGACTTCCGGCAGGTCCTCCAGCTCATCCAGATCTTCTCCGGGCCTGTGGGAGAGGAGGGCTGGAGCGTCGACATTTCCATCGAGCAGGTCGTCATCCTCGAGGAAGACGATGACTTCGTCATCCGCCAATCCCGTCAGATCGACCAGATCGGTATCCGGAACCTTCGACTCCGTTTCCGGATTCAGCTTCGGATCCGCTTCGAAGGAAGCGTTCGCTGGAGTCTCCTCGAGAAAGGAGCCCTCCTGTGTTGGTTTCAACTGGTCTTCATTCATCAATGATATCCCTACTTGGTTCCTGGGTGGGCCCCCCCCGGGCGAGGAACGGCCTACATTGAAGAGTAGGATGGGATCGCAAATGGTGCCATACCAGCCATGAGACGCTTCAGGTGGAGGTTAATAGGTCATCGGAGAGTTCACCGTCGGCGATCACCGGACCCAGAGCCGGAGCGGGTCGGAGAGGTTCACCACAGCTCCGGCAAGATCCAGGCTCCAGATCAACGCTTCCACACTGGCGACAGAAACGAGTCAGCTGGCCCTGTAAATCGAGCAACCAGCGAACCTGTGGACTGGTCAGGGCTCCTTGCCTGACCAGAACTTCTCCAATACGGAAGCGCAGTCCGACCCTGCGTAACTTCGCTTGCTCCCGCACGGCGAATTCCAGTTGATCGACGGAGATCCAGCCACGATCGATGGCCAAGCGACCCAATGATCCATCTTCAGAACGGCGACGACGACCATCTCCCAGTCGTGTTCTGAGGTGATCTCGAGTCATCTTGAGCACGTGATTGGCCAGGCTGACCGACAGCACACCACTGCGAATCAGCACCTGCAAGAACTCCGATGCCGTGGGATTCCCCGGGCAACAGAGTAAACTCTCTGCGATGTGATCATCCTCGATCCAGCCCCGCTGGCGAAGGATACGAACTGCGATCATCAGATCTGCAACTCGGCTGGTATCCGGTGACATCGGAAGCCTCCTCCAGGTCTTCGATCAAGGTGACGAGTATCGAATCCAGGAGGTCGAACCCAGAATCAGAGATACTGAGCCGGTCCCCCTCATGGATGAGCAAACCCTGTTGTGCGAATTGACGCAAACTGCCCTGACAGATCTGCTCCAGTGAATAACCTTCATCCCGGCGCCAGCGGGCCAGATCGAGCCCCTCCGTCAGCCTCAATCTCAGCATGATCGACTCCACCGCAGCGGTGAATCGGTCAGGAGTCTCCTCAGCGACCCGTTCAGGTCGCCCGAGGGAACCGATATAGGACGAGACATCGGGGCGATTCTTCCAGCGGTCCCCATCGAGGAAGGAAGCGGCCCCGCTTCCGACTCCAAGATAGGTTCCACGCTGCCAGTAATTGAGATTGTGCAGCGAAGCGCCGCCCCGTTTGAACAGATTGGAGACCTCGTAGCGCTGATAGCCCTGGCTCGCCAATCCATCGAGGAAAAAGCGTGAAGCTTCGATGCACTGCTCCTCATGGAGCGGATCGATGGCCCCTCTGGATCTCATCGTATGTAGCCAGGTCCCCTGCTCGTAGCTGAGGTGATAGAGGCTGACATGATCGGGATCGATCTCTTCCACTGCTGCCAGATCGCTCCGTACCGAATCCAGTTGCTGGCCAGGCCAGCCGACGATCAGATCGAGACTGGTTCTGGGAACCCCGACGCTGGCCATCATCCGATGCACCTCTAGCACCCTCGATGCGTCGTGCCGCCTGCCCAGTAGCGATAGCCCCTTTTCATCGAAGGTCTGTGCTCCAGTGCTGATTCGATCGACTCCGTGAGAGAGAGCCACCTCCATCTTCCATTCATCGATCGACTCCGGGTTGGCCTCGACGGTCCACTCCTGAAGCCCACTGCCGAAATTCCTGGCCAGTGCGGCCAGCAAGTCATCCCAGCACTGCGCTTCGAGAGCGCTCGGGGTTCCTCCTCCGACGAAGATGGTGCTGGGAGTGAATCCACTCTCCCCTGCCAGTTCAATCTCCCGAATCAAAGCTCGGGAATAATCCCGGACGATCGGTAATCGCAATGATTCGACATGGAAATCGCAATAGGTACAGCGGCTGCGACAGAAGGGGACATGGACATATAGCCCCGGAGAGAGGCTCTCAGGCAGATCCAGCGGTGGATCTGCATGGCCATCGGGTCGGCGGCGATTGGTAGATCTGGATTCCATTCTGTATCCTTAGTTGAGGTCTTTCCCGAGATCCTACCCCCGACTGCCATCGCGGGTATCTGTCTCGAAGGATCCTCCGGCGTTCGTCGGCCGTTCACGACGAATGAGCGGGAGCCATCGAATGAGCAGCCTTCGCGGACATCTCGAGCACTTCGGTCTTCAGGAACTCCTGCAGACCCTTTCCCATGGTGCACGTACCGGAACACTTCAGATTGAACGCGACAAGGAAAAAGTATCGATCGTATTCGAAACCGGACACATCACCCTGGTTCGCTCCGGCTCTGCGAGCCGCATCCGGCTGCGCAGCATTCTCCTTCGTGGAGGCGTAGTTTCCGAAGAACAACTGCTCAATGCTCGTCAAGATCAACAGCGAACAGGAATGCTCCTGGGTCGGGCCCTGATCGAACGAGGAATCATCGATGACTTCCAACTCTCGCAAGCTCTGAGGCTCAAACTTGAGGAAGAACTGTTCGACCTGTTCCTCTGGGAATCGGGAACCTTCGAGTTCTTTCCGGAGCTGATTCAATCCACTGCAGAAGATGAAATCCAGCAAGTCACCCGTGTCCAGGTCGATCCGATGACCATCATCATCGAAGGACTGCGCCAGGCGGATGAATGGAAATTGATCCGCGATCGAATCAAGGATCTTCGCTGGATCTTGAATCCTGTGGAGGGAACTCCCCCACCGGCAGAGTCTCATTCGTTGTTCATGATGATCGATGGTCACCGAAGCATCGATGAACTTCTCTCACAGGCGACCAGCACTCGATTTGATACCTGTTCCATCCTCTATCGATTCATCGAAGAGGGAAAGGTACGGGAAGCCAGCGCTGGAGAGATGATGGAAGAAGCGAGATTCAGAAAGAAAGATCGCCCTGCATCCTCGCTGAGTCTCTACGAGGCACTCATCGATCGTGCAGGCTCCTCGATGGGACACACCCTTCTCGAGGAAGCCGCTGAATGTGCTGCTCTTCACGATCACGAAGCGGAGGCACGATTCCTCCGCAGAGCGGTAGAGATCCTCAAGATGAATGGTGACGGTCCGGGTGCCTGGATCCGTCTCCAGAGATTGCTGGTCCTCGCCCCGGGAACCACTGAAGACCTTCAGAATGCCTGGACTCTTCGTCAGCACATTCCCACCCGCAGGGTTCACACGATCCTCGACGATCTGGTCAGATCGCTGCGCAGGAGCGGAGAATTTCGACAGTTGATCCTATCGCTGAAAGAAGCGGAATCGTTGCGTGGCACGGATGCCAGTTACTGGCTCCAGCTGGGAGAGGCGCTACAGCGGGTAAAAGACCCTTCTGCAGAGAAGTGCCTGGCAAAAGCGATTGAACTTGCCGACAAGAACTCCCCAGAGATCGCACTTCGTGCCGAGCGTATCCTTCGGGAGTTGAACTCTGATCTTGCTCTGAACGAAGATGATCTTGCACAGTTGCGTCAACGCAGAGGTACCATCGATACGAACAGAAAAATTCGCCACTGGGCGATGATCGGCAGTGCCGCTCTGTTCTTCATCATTTGCTTGATCCAGGTCTCCTCCGAGTGGCGGGCACGTGGCCTGCTTTCTGCGGCTCGATCGATCGAGGCCAGCAACATTGACACATCAGGAATGATGAGTGCCGCCCTCGCTTTCGAAAGGGTAGCCAAGGAACACCCCTGGACTTTTGCCGGCTCCTCCGGAGCCATAGCGAGTGCTCGACTCCATGGCACCATCAATAATCTCTTGGCGACCGAGAAAACTACCCGTAGTCACGCTCTTCAGATGCAAAGAGAAGCGCGCCAGAAGAATCGCAACCTCGTACGAGAATCGATCCATAAAGCGATCGAACTGAGGAATCAAGGCGATGTCATCGCAGCGAGACAGTTGCTCGATCAACTGGACCCATCGGCAACTCAGGTTCTCAGCGAAATCGAGATCAAAAGCATCCGGTTCCCGGTTCAGATCGAAAGCCGTCCCAGTGGAGCTCGAGTCCTGGATTCACATCAGAAGGTCATCGGAAACACACCGATGATCGTCGACCTCGCCAAAGAAACTGATTCGGTTTTCTTCGTCGAACGCTCCGGTTGCAAGACCAAGACGATCCGCCTCTCCGGGGATTCTTCTCCAGTGGTACTGGTTTCACTGGTCCGTGGCCCTTTGCGCACATACACCCTGCCGTCACCGATCCAGAATTCCGCCCTCGCCGGTGATGCGCTGGTTCTGGCAGGTCGCGATGGGCTGGTCAGGGTAGTGGATGTGACTCAACTTCATACGACCGGTGAACACCTGATCGGTATCGAGGGGCATCCTGCTGCACTGCTGGTGGAACAAAAGGGAGAGGTGCTTGCGGTCCCTTACTCGGGGAGAGCAATAGTCGTGGAACAAAACGGTGAAATCCGTGCCCTCGGACCCACCGCAGCCGCACCCTGGACTGCAGCATGCGGCCTCAATGACGGTTGGGTTCTCGCCGATGCAAACGGACTGGTGATACATCTCGATGCACGTGGAAAGACTGTCTGGAAATACCACTGTGATGCGCCGATCTCCCTGGTGAGTCCATCGATCAATGGTGGATTGTTCGTGATCGATCGAACACGTTTGCAACATCACATCGATGGCAGGGGAAAACCGATCGGATCGACGGTTCGACTCCCTGGTGAAGTGAATCAGGTGCTGCCCGATGGGCGAGCCTTACTTCAAGACGGAACCCTCTGGATCGACCACACGATGACGGCCGGCCCCGTGCCCTCGACGGAATCACGCCATCAGGGCTTGAAGGACTATTATGGCACTGAACAGGGTTGGGCAACCGTGACCGGATCGATCACCGAGGAACACATGAGTCGCTCCGGTGCATCGTGTGCCCCTCTCGCAGCAGCGGGCAATCCAGAATCTACCTGGGTGGCGGGCGTGGATGGGATCCTCCGCTTGCACGACCCCAGTGGCGAAATCACCAGCGAAGTTGAACTGGGATCCACTGCGGTGGATCTGCAGCGCAGTCGTCAGGGTAGAATCCTGGTGACGCTTGCCGATGGGCGGTTGTGTGATGTGGAGGAACTCGAGCGATGATATCCACTGCACTCCTCACCATCGCCATCCTGTCCACCACCTGTGGAAGTGATCTCATCACCGCAGATGAATTGCGTCTCACCGATGCATCTCTCGCTCATCTTCAAGGGAGAGTAGGAGACCGCATCGGAAATGCCATCCAGATCGATGGAATATCTGATCCGGTCCGGGTGGCTTCGCGGGTAAAGATACCTCGACGCGGACGAAGAGAGAGACCGTTGCTACTCGATCTGTGGCTGGTGAGAAATGACCAGGGCTGGTCGATCATCCAGGCACTACCGGTCGGATCCTGGGAACAGAGTCTTGCCCATCATCGGGCACGGCTTTCAGATGGCCCTTCCGATCGACACGGTTCAATCCTACGCTTCCTGCTGAGAGAGGCTCCCCTACCCGCTCGACAGGAATTGTGGTTGGCGTTGCACTCGCCGCACGGCGATGTATCCAGATGGCTCCTCCTCGGCGGCCAATTCCTGTCTGGTGAAGCGATTCTCGGTGAAACCATCGAGCGGCTTGGATTGCATGCTCTGGCTCTCGAACAGCAGTTGTTTCTGCTCGAAGGTCGCTGGCTCTCGAAAACAGATTACTACCGGATTCAGGGCCTGGTCGTGGCCGATGGCAAGGTCACCGATTCTCGCCGTGAGTCGCTGACGAAATCCACTTCGATGAAGTTGGACAAGATCCTCGCTGTCTCGAGGAAGAACACCGTCGCCAAGATCATTCGCTCTGGATCGACCAGGAAATCTGTCGTGGCGCTGCACGGCAGCCCCGGAGAAGTGACCTGGGTTCGGATTCAGGATCATCTGGTCGAGGAGTGGACCTACCATGATCAGGTGGTCCGACTGATCGATGGGCGAGTCTTCGAGATCGATTCGATCCAGTAGTTCACGACTCGACCGCACCTCGTTCTCAGCAATCCGATCTCAGCGACCGTCTCGGTCTGCTTCGTCTCCACTGTTCACGGGTAGGTCGAGCGGAGACTGACGGCTCCGAACTCCCTCTCCGTCATGGGGCTTTTCCTCCTCGAAGAGCGGTTCTGGTGTGTTCTGTGGAACCACCCTGCTGGGTCCCAGACGAGCGCGAGGTCGCGCCTCTCCGAGATCGCCCTGGCGAGCGGAGTGAAACATCAGACCACCTTCACCGGAAACCTCGACCCTCTCACCCTGGTGAAGAGGAAGTGGCAACGTCTCCCCTCGGACGACCTCTACACTTCCCTCGATCACCAGCACCTCGGTGTGTGTTGGATTCGACAATCGACGCATCTCGAAAACGGTACCGGTGACACGGATCGTCACCTCTTCGGTAATGACCGAGTATCCCTTCCCCTTGGGCTCCACCTCGAAGTGAGCAGTACCCGACTCCAGGACGATGGAGTCATTGGTCAAAGGTTGAAGGCGAGCACCGGAACCAAATTTCACCACCCGGCCTGCGGGATCGATCAACACCACTTCACCAGCGATACAGGTGACCTGCTGGCTCAACCGGACCCACTGATCCGCGACTCCAGGGCGAAGATCGATCACTTCGCCAGCCAGTTCGATGCGGCTCTCCCCCTCCACCGAACGAAGGGTCAGCAGGGTATCCAGTTCGCCGATCTCGGCGGATGAAATCCACCACCATGCCACCAGGCTGATGACCACCAGCAACAGGGCCGTCATCGCCGCCAGCCGGGGGGCAGCATTCTCCGCGGCCATCGCCACCTCGGCGGGCTCACTCTCCTCCAACAACTGGTCTGGATCGAGGTGCCCGGTCAACAGGTGATCGATCTCTTCGACCACTTCGTCACAGCCGATGCCAAACGCATCCAACCCAGTCTGGAATTCTGCATGCCATTTCTGGCAGGCACTACAACGATCGAGATGGGCCTCTAGCATCTCCGAGCGGTCAATGGTCAGCTCTTGATCTTCTGAGAGGGAAATCCAGCGGCGAACCAGGTCGCAATCGGGTTGCGGATTCATCTGTTCTCCTGTCCATCTCCATCGAGGCGTTTCAATTTTCCCGCCAGGGTTTGCCGCGCTCGGAACAAGCGAGACTCCACGCCCTTGGCGGTCATGCCCAGCAGCCTGGCGATATCTCTGTATGACCTTCCCTGGTCATGCTTGAGAAGTAACACTTCTCGATACTCGGGCGGCAACTCATCGATCAACTCTCGGATCTGAATCGACCGTTCGCGCCGTTCCAGCGATTCGACCGGACCCGGTGCACGATGTGCATCACGATCCTCATCCAGTGGTGCGCTCTCTGGAGCCTTGCGTTTCCTGTGCCGTAACAAGTCGAGCGAACTGGTCCGTACAATCTGCATGAACCATGCAGAAAATCGTCCGTCTTCTCTCAACTTGGCAAGCCCCTGCCACGATTTCAGATACGCATCCTGAACCGCATCCGCTGCCAGGTGAGTCTCCCCCAGAATACCGTAGGAAATACTCGCCGCAGCATTTTGATGCAGTGAGACCAACTTCGAAAATGACTCTCGATCGCCTTTTCTGGCAGCCGAAACCAGCTGGGCGATTACAGGATTCATCCGCAACTCTCCGGAGTTCTGGTGTCATCCAGGATGACGCCAGAACCGTGCAGATCCCGCGCAGTCATCGGTCTCTCTCCTGCCGCTCCAGCACTGAATCGAGGATTCCGATGTAAGAGCGATAGCGCAGCGGGTCGATTCGTTGCTCCGAAAGTGCCGCCAGAACCCCACATCCGGGTTCCTGGCGGTGGAGACAGTCGCGAAAGCGACACTGACCCACTTCGCCGGCCAGATCGGGCATCCATTGGGCCAATTCACATGGATCGAGTCCCCACAGCGCCCAGTCTCGAAATCCGGGGGTGTCGATGATGGCTGTCCCCGCCTCAGCGGTATGCCAGGTCACCGCGGTGGTGGTGTGCTTGCCCTTCTCGTTGTGCTCACTGACGGGAGACGTCCTGATCTGGATACCCAGCACCTTGGAGATCAACGAGGACTTCCCGACCCCACTGGGCCCGGTGAGGACGGTCGCCTTGCCCTCGAGTTTGTTCTTCAACTGGTCGAGACCTTCATCGGCGGTGGCAGAGCAGTGCAACACCTCGATCCCGATCCGCGGATAGATCGCCAGACGCTCTTCCATTTCTTCCGGGATACCGAGGTCGATCTTGTTGAGTACCAGGAAGGCAGGCAGTTGACTGGCAGCAGCAGCCATCAGAAGTCTATCGAGAGCTCCGAACTTGATTCTCGGCTTGGCGATGGAAAATACGCAGGCCACTTGATCCAGGTTTGCAGCGATGATCAATTCGCGTGCTCGCCCCACATCCCTTCTACGGGAGATCCAAACCTTGCGCTCCTCGACCGAGACGATGCGGCCATCCGCTCCGTCGTCGATCCCTTCGGTCAGTTCAACCTCGACCCAATCCCCCACCACTACAGGATTCTTACCCTTCTTGCGAAGTCGTCCCGCCAGTTCACAGCGGAATTTTCGTCCTTCGGACAGGACCATCGCATCTTTGCTGGATCGAAATACAACCTGACCCCGCATCGCCGACTAAACCTTCAACTCGGTGAGGTGGTCCTCTTCAGGTGTTGGGAGGCGATCGGCCACTTCATCGAGATATCGTAGAGTTTGTTCGGCAGCTCTACCGGTGAATCGGTCAGCATCCCAGGGAGGCAAGCTGGCTGCCACTTCACCGAGCATATCGTCCGCTTCGATCAGTGACCGGAGAGGGTTTTCCTTCCCCTCGAGGATCTCTTCCCGAGCCTTCCATGCATGCTCCCGGATGCGTTCGTGCAGTTGCTGACGATGACCTCCCCGGGAAACCCCCTCCATCAGCAATTCTTCTGCGGCCATGAAGGGCAGATACTCGTGAATCCGCCGCTCTCGAACCCGATCGTGAACGACCAGCCCAGAGAATACATTTCGAGCGGTCACCAGCATCGCATCAAGGGCAAGAAAGGCCCCGGGAAGTGCCACCCGGCGTTGGGCACTATCGTCAAGGGTTCGTTCCATCCACTGATTTGCAGCGAGATGAGCGAGGCCGGGTGCAATCGTCATCAGGTGGCGTGCGAGCCCACACAATCGTTCGCAGCGCATCGGATTGCGCTTGTAGGGCATCGCAGATGAACCGACCTGAGTCTTCTCGTAGGGTTCTTCCACCTCACCCCACGACTGGAGCAGCCGGATATCCGTGGCGGCCTTGTGGATTGCAACCGCGACATCGGTCAAGCGAGAGACGATGCGATGATCCCACGCTCTGGGATAGGTCTGACCGCACAGTGCAAACACCTTCTTGAATCCCAGTTCCTCTGCCAGCTCCTGTTCGAGCTGGTCCACTCGATCCCCATCTCCTCCGCAGAGTTGCAGGAATGT
>DUAN01000148.1:11650-20029 GCA_012960845.1 Planctomycetota bacterium
GACTCGATCAATCCATCGATTTCCTGGTGACAATCGACCAGATCCTGCAACCACAGTGATGCGCGCTTGCCGATGGTCGTCAACTGCGCCGGTTGCAGATGCGTGAGCCCGAGTGTCGGAACCGCAGCATATTTCCTGCAGAATGCAGAAAGGGAGTGAATGGTTCTGAGCAGTCGATCTCGAATGATGACCAGTGCCTCCTTGAGGATGACCAGATCTGCATTGTCGGTCACGAAACAGGAGGTCGCCCCCAGGTGAATTACCCCCGCAGCCTCGGGAGCCACTTCTCCATAGTGGTGAATATGTGCCATCACATCGTGGCGAGTTTCACTCTCGATCTCTGCGACTCGATCGAGATCGATCTGGTCTCTACCCTGCTCCAGCGCCGTCACCTGATCTTCGGTCACCGGGAGCCCGGCACGGCACTCGACACGGGCCAGGGCAATCCACACATCTCGCCAGGTCTGGGCCCTCCTCATCGGTGAGAAGAGGCGCTGCATCACCGTAGAAGCGTAGCGATGAGCCACCGGGTCTATGTACTGGTCATGATCCAAGTTTTCCTGGCCTCTCGTACCATCTTGGAGATCCCTCAGATCGGGTCTTCAGAAATTGCTGATCGATGCCGATCCTCTGAATGGACCCAATTTCAGGGCAATCCCGGGGGCATGGCCCCCCCGGAGAAAGGATCATCGCCCTTGCGACATGCCCTCGTCAACTGCTCCCACAAGATGGGATCGACTCTTCTCCACCTCTTCATCGCCACTCTGGTGGCGATGATGGCCTTTCCTGCCAGCGGCTACCTGCTCGCAGACGAGGTCCAGTTGAAGAATGGCCACGTGATGCGTGGCAAGATTCTCTCTGACGATGGTCAGCAGATCGTCCTGCAAGTGCCCGAGGGGAAGATCTGGATCCGGCGATCCCGGATCTCCAGCGTCCTCCGACTCGATCCACGCAAGACGCTGATCGAAGAGTGTGTACGACGCCTCGAACGAGGGACTCCAGGATCCGCCATTGGGTTCCTTCGAAGGGAATACCAGCACTCCCCCCACCAGCAAGAAATACTGCCCCTGTACCGCAAGAGCCTGCTCGGTGAAGTCGAGTCCCTGCTCGATCGAGGCCTGCTGGAACGAGCCATCGTGCTCTGGAATGAGTACTGCTCTCTACCGGGAAGTCATCCTCATAACATTCCCCTTCGAAGCCGAGTTCTCGCGGGAGAATCCCTGCTCTGTCAGCTTGAATCCACAATTCACAACTTCCTCGAATCGGATCAGCCCGCCGAGGCGATCGGTCACATCGGTACATTGCTCGACCGATTTCCTTCCGAGGGTTGGAAGTGGCAAGAGACGCTGATCGAGAGCAAACTGGAACTGGGCAGACGATTGTACCTGTCCGGCGACCTGGCGGGTGCGGCACCCTTGCTGATCGAAGTAGTGGTCGAGCAGCCGCAACTGTTGAATCGAACCCGCAGCGCCATCGTCCACTGCGCGGCCCAGCACCACGGTCTCTCCTTCGATGCTGCATTCGAACTGCTTCCCGATGATCCCACCCTCCACCTGGCAGCGGCCGAGGCCGCTGCCCTACACGGGTCAGGATTCGACCAATCTCGTCATCTCCACCGGGTTCAGGATCTGGTCGGTGAACAGATCCAGCCGCTGCTGCTCGAACAGCAACTGATCCAGGCAGCCAGTGACGAACTGGCGGGAGCGCTTCCTCTTGTGGTCCCCCTCGAACGGAGGCTGGCGGCGGTGAGTGAGCGGCTCTGGCGCAACTGGGAGCTCCCTGCCAGTCCACCGGCATCGCTGGATCTCCATCCGTATGAGGATCTCGAGACGATGCGAGACTCCCTGGGGCTGCCCTGTGGCCCCGCCATCCTGATCAGCGAGAAGCAGTACGGTCGAGTGATCTCGGAAACCCTACACCTGGTCCCCGACTTCCCCTTCATCGACCAGGATCAACTGCCGCGTGAAATGTTACGCCTGTGGCTGCCACGAATCCTCGGTCAGCCTCGAGATCTCCCTCCTTGGCTGGAGGAGGGACTCTGTGTCCGATCCCGCGGAACCCTGGCTCTCCAGCGCGATCAGTTACTGCTGGCCAGAGCCAGTTCGTTGGGAACCTTGCCCGAGATCTCTCGGCTGATCACGATGAAGGTCAGCATCGAGGATGAACTGTTCCGCGCCGCCTGTGGATCACTGGTCGACATGATCATCGAGGATGTTCCCCACATCCTGCTACCCGAGTTCCTCGACCAACTGGCCACCGATGGTCTGGAGCAATCCTTGAGCATCGTCACCGGGACCGATACCTTGCACGAGTTGCAACAGCGATGGATCCGGAGGATCGACTCCGGACCTTGATCGGTAACCGTGTGAAGGGGAACAAGATGCTGGGTCGGTGGCTAGAGATTCTGGATGACCTTCGCCTGCGAATCTCGAATCGCATCCCGCGACGACCACTCACTCCTGCTTCCTCGAAACGAAGCGTCCCCCCTCCCCGGCGAGATGTACTGTTCCAGAATGCTGCGTTGCTGTCGGTTGCGATTCACCTGACCGCACTGCTGGTTCTCCCTCCACCAGGTGCATCCGGAGAAAGTACCATCCCCGAGCGAGTCTCCTTGAGTACGAAATTGGTCCCCCCCCCGGCAACGGCTCCCCCATCGCCGCAACCCGAATTGCAACCGGTGGAAGTAGAGCCACCTGAACCGAGTGCACCGGAAACGAAACCAGCAGAAGAGGCACCGATCGAGCCATCTCCGGCACCGCAAGAAGATGACCTGCGCACCAGTCGCCCCGAATTCTCGGTCGATCCCCCTGCAGCAGTGTCAGGACCTCTCGATGCTCCTCCTCAGGCGAAGGGTCGCGAGCGAGAGAGGGTCGACTCACTCCTGCAAAAGACACTGCAACAGGCTTCATCCCACCATGACCGAGATCGATGGTTGATGCTCGAAGTGCGCGAGAAGGTGCGCGTAAACCTCTCCCGACTGCAACAGCGAAATCTACTGATCTCGGATGGACCCGGTGAAGCCAGTTGCCTGCTCGGATTCCTGATCGATGCCGAGGGCTGGATCTTCGACATCACCTTACGACCGGCCCCAGGACTGGAGATCGATGCCTTCGCCATTCGCGATGCCATCGCTGTACTCAATCCGGTCAAGGCTCCACCTGCTGGAGTCGCGACCCCGATCCACCTCCAGCTCCGTATAGATTTCCTGGAGTAATCGTGCCCACTTCACTGTCGACCACGGTCCACTCTTTCCTCTCGCGCCATCTGCCGATCGACGTGCCACGCTACATCGTTGCACTCTCTGGCGGACCAGACTCGGTAGCGCTACTGCACTCCTGCTCTCAGTGGTCCAGTGGCTCCAGTGACCGACCCAAACCGGAGGCTCTTCATGTCCATCACGGACTCCGTGGAGAGGAAGCAGACCGAGACGCTCGTCACTGTGCACGGATCTGTGCCCACCTGGGAGTACCTCTCCATCTGGTGTCGGAGTCGATCGAATCCTCCGCCCAAAACGAGGGTACCTCGATCGAAACTGCCGGGAGGGACACCCGCCGACGACGATTCGCAGAGTTGTGTGGTAGCCGATCCACTTCGATGGTGCTCACCGGGCACCATGGAGATGATCAGGCGGAGACGATCATCGGAAACTTGTTACGAGGCTGTGGTCTCCGGGGCCTGCGAGGAATGGAACCGTTGTCCTTCATCGAATCGAGTCAGATCACCATCGCTCGGCCGCTGCTGGCCATCCGTCGAAACCAAATCGAGGAGTACCTGAAGCCGCTGGAGATGGAGGGCAACGAGGATCTGAGTAACCGATCGAGGGCCTTCAGGCGAAACCGGATTCGCCTCGATCTGATTCCCGCACTGCAACTGGAAAACCCCGATCTGGTCTCTCACCTGCTGGCACTATCAGAAGAGGCGAGGGCTCGCTGGACGATCGAGAGCAAGCGGATCGAGCAGGCACTGCAGCAAGTCCACCTCTCCCCCCCTCGCATCTCGCTTCCTCGACAGTGCTGGCAGCAGTTCGAGGGACCTGAACTGGCCGATCTATTGCGCCAGGCCGTGATCCTCGGCTGCGGCGAAGAGGGCGGGCTGCGCCGGGAACACCTCCAGTCGCTGGTGCGACTCGCCAGCGGCGAGTCGAGATCGGCAATGGTGGCCTTGCCAGGAGCACGTCTCGCGATCCGTTGCGGTGGTTGGCTCCATATCGGACCCGATCCGACCGCGAACCACGACTCTCCATCTTGGGCCGAAGAACTGGACCCTCTCCCAGCCCTACCGTGTCAGATCGAACCGGGTTCGAGCCTGGTTCACGGCGGTATCCGCTGGCAATCGCTGGTCGAAACTTCACTCACATTACGGACCCCGCAAGCGAGTGAAAAAGTGCCCGGGCGTCAGACCACCGTCGAGGAGACTCTGCGTTGCCAGGGGGTTCCACCACGGCTTCGGCGCCACTGGCCGCTGGTGTTCGATGCTTCGAAAAATCGCCTGTGGTTTGCGGGGCAGGACCTCGACCCGCTTCACTCGGCGGCACCGGTGGCTCTCACCGCCGCAGAGTCAGCGACGGAATTGGAACTGTCCTACCACCTGTTGCGAGTCCTGACTCCTCGATCGGAGTCGCCACCACAACCTCCAGCTGCCAGCGAAGTAGATCTGCAACCCACTCACACCGGATGAAAAAGATCCACGAGGCCAAAGCGGCCTTGTGGATCTCTAATTCTGTGGCGAGGGTGTCGGTACTCCGATCAATTCGAAGGCACCGAACTCTGATCAGCGATGGTTCGAGATGCTCTGTACCAGTCCATCCCCGTTGACGATGACGGCGGAATCTTTGTCGTACCCCAGCACCGCAATCGCAGCGGGACAATCGAAGGCCCAGCGAATCGACCCATCGGAAACGTTGAGAGCGGTCAAATTACGATTCTCTTCGGTCACCCAGACCTGATTGCGATTGCTGATCAGGATCGCCGAGTATCCCTCTTGGCGCCATTTCTCTGAACCATCCGCGGTGTCGAGACAGGCCAGTGCCATGACCGGAGCATCGCTGTTGCGGTTGTCATTGAGCGTGACAAACAGTGAGTTCCCGCTCACTACCGGGCTGCTGAACACCGGAAGTGCGAGATTGGCCTGCCAATTGAGATAGGCTTCATCGCCTCCATCGGTCAGGCAGTACATCTTGGTGTCTCGAGAACCGAAGTAGATCCGATCGTCGACAACGGTGGCCGCCGCCTCGATCGCCTGCTGGGTCTCGAAACTCCAACTGCCCCCCTTGGAGAATCCATTCCCCTGTTTGAGGGCATAAAAACTACCATCTTCACTGCCGACATAACTTCGGCCCGCGAAATTGACGGGGGCTGCACTGATCGCTCCATTGGTGAGATAGGTCCATGCAACGAACTTTTCCTTCTTCGAAAGTCCGTAAACTCGGAAATCGTAGCCACCCACGATCAGGTTATCGATTCCGGGTACCACCGAGGTAGAGATGGGAAAGTTGCACGGAATCCGGTAATTGCGTGCGCCGTACTGGTCGTCGACGCAATGAACCATTCCTCGTTCAACGATGAAGAGTTCATCCGGGTTCTCTGCCTGCAGTTCCGTGGGGTATACAAATACCGAAGGAGCAAACTCTAGCTGCACCTGGAGCGGATAGGTCCAGGTGGGAAGTCCTGTGGTGCCATCGATCTTGATCAGGTGATGGCTCCGCTTGCCCGCAGCGGAAACGATGTAGAGGTTTCCGTTGGCGCTGAAGGCCTGATCGATCTTCTGCGGATGGTGGTAACTCCAGTCCAGTTGCACTCCCAATGGCCTGAGGTCAGCGGTGCTCAAGCCATCGGCATCGGCTGTACCAAGAGAAACCGCTGACGGAGTGTTGGCCTCGCCGTCAGAAGCGGTTTGACGAATCGTCGGAGAGCCACAACCTTGGATCAGTAATGTCAGTGTCAGCATGAAGATGCAGGCCAATGTGGCCAGGTTAGATCGCGAGTTCATTCGCTCGGTTCTCCCGTTCCGGTTCCTCGACTGTTGCACAAACGACTTGTTGCATCGATTGTGCTGGCCGGGACCCTGCTACTGGTGATCCTCAAGGTATTCCCCGAGGTCGATATCATGTTGTAATTCGTACTCGATCAACTTGTGGATTCGAGCGATGTCCGCTTCTATCGTTTCTGAAAGATCAAACACATGAGGTCCCTTGTCTAGGCGCGCCTCGAGGTCTGACGTCATCTCTGTCCAGGACCCCTCGTAGAGTTCCTCACGTATGATCAGGAGGGTTCGCTCCTGCTTCGAGAGCCCCTGCAGAAAATCGCGATGATCCGCGGTCACTGCGGCTCTCCCCCTGTCGGAGTCCATCGGTGCCAGACCCCTAGGATCCGGGAAACTCATGAGTCACATTCACCCAGGACTTCTTTGTGAACTGAAAAGAGTCCATGGCGGTGTAGAACTCGTCGCCTGGGCGATGGAATTCCAATCTCAAGACCCTCTCTGTGAGTCTCAAGCCATTATCAGGCAATTCCTCGACCTCGATATCGTCGACCAATCCATGGACGTCGATGACGATATGATCCGCTTCCGGATCGATGGCATTGAACAAGGCGACACACTCGCGCTTTTCACCGGCGGGAAAGTCGATTCCCAGTTCACCGGCTCCACTCTTCTTGAGCATGTCCACCCGAGAAAAGAGCGGCTTCCGCTCCCTGCGCTCGACCGCTTTTTCGACCCACGGCAAGGCGATGTCACAGTAGCGACGATTCTTGTCTGAACTCGCCGTCAGCGAGACATGGAAGGATGCGTCGAGTCCGCTCTTGTTCTCGATGGTGTAGGGTAAGTACCAGTAGGTTCGTCCCGATCCCGGAACTCCATCGGCGCGTAGGTCATGCCCCTTACCACCGAATACGGTGATCTGGCGCGGGCGCTCGAACTTCATCTCGAGGCGGGCGATTCCTGGATCTTGCTGAGCCACAGCAGCGTTGAATCCAGCGTTGATTCCTCCGAGGATTCCAACCAGAAGCAGGAGCAGCAACGCTCCACCAAAGCGGCAGGGATTCATCAAATCACGCCGACATTCCACATTGATCATGCTTTCGCCTCCCCTAGTGAATCCGTGAGTGAATCCGTGAGTCTTGTGAGTCCGTGAGTTTCTCGCAAGTTCCTCCCTCTCCTCCGCCATGGGGGATGAGATGAAACGCAATCCACTCCCGATGTTCTGTTCCTGGCTCGATCGAGATCGAGATCTTCCCGAGGTTGCACCTGCTGGATCCGAGGCTCAGTCGCACAGGATCAGATCCTCAAGGAGCAAGCAGAGATCATAGCAACCCACCATCCGGGGTGTCAACGGACCCGACCACTGGTAAATCCACTTATGACACCTTATGATCCCGTCTGGGGCGTCCCAGAGCCCTGGAGGATCTCGACGGACCCGCGGGCAATCCTTGCCCAGGGAGTCTTCCGCCGGGTACCTCCAGATTCCTAACAGGATCCCACGCCCCAATGCCGGAAGGAGATGAGAGATATGAGATACAAGGCTTCTCACGAGAAGACCTCACGAGATCGAGCCCGATCTGAGGGGTTTACCCTGGTCGAACTCCTCGTAGTGATTGCGATCATTGGAACCCTGGCTGCAATGTTGTCGCCGACAATTATCACCGCCCTGAAAAAAGGGGACGAGGCCACTTGCACCAACAACCTGAAGAACATCGGGCAATCGGCCATCGCCTACGCCCTCGACAAGCGCTTCTTCCCGGTCGCCAAGGGGAAGAATCCACCCGCATATGAGTCTCTCAACGTGTTGCTCGATTCCAATGCGGGTTCGATTTTGAGCCCCGATATTTTCATCTGTCCCGCATCGACGGACGAAGCAGCCGAGAAGGACAGCGATGGCGCTTTCGTCCTCGATGAATACTCGAACTCCTACGCCTGGTTGGGGAAGAAGACCAAGGCGGCCACCGGTACTGGAACCATCCTCGGCTGTGACGATTCCATCGTCGACAAGGAAAATGACATCGAGGAAAATCATGACAAATTCCTCATCGTCGTCTACTCCGACGGGTCGGTGAAGAAGCTTGAGCAATCTGATATGGATGAGGGCGCAAGATTACCAAAGAATTTGGTCGGGCAGGAAAGTGGCGGTTAGCCACTGATCCTGATTGCGTCGCGGATGCAAAAGAGGTGCGTGGGAGTGACTCCCACGCACCTCTTTTTTTGATGCGGTCATCCTCGTGAGCGGGTCACCTATGTAAAGGTGGCTTCAGCCATCGAGCCCAGCATTTGACCCCGCCGATCGGGTGGGATCTCCGATCCAATCTCTACGGCTCGATCTCTGGCTCGGAACTGAGCCCATCGGCAAAATCGTCCGATTCCACCGGGCGAGAACCGATCTTGTAC
>DUAN01000149.1 GCA_012960845.1 Planctomycetota bacterium
GGGGGCGACCATCAACGCAACCGCCCAGAGAATCCCCTGACAGATCAGGACGGTCCTCCAGGGATGGCGAGCCAATTCCGCCACCGCACCTCGGATGGAGCCGGGAATCGGCTTCCCCCACTGTGACAACAGACTTCCTCCAACATCTCTGGATTAATGCCCGGCAGTTGCGGTCGATCCCTCGCCTCCGGGACACGGGGGGATTATGCTATCCCGATCGTAAAGGGCAACCGGCGTGAAATAGTCACTGCCATAGCAGCCCCCCGCACGGGCAGGAGGATCGACATGAAGAGTATTTTTCACCCATCGAATGGCGGTATTTCGGTGTCGATGAGTGCACTGCTGGGAACCATGCTAGTGCTTCTGGTGCCGATGATCGGCTGCCAGGGACTGGTCCCTTTCGAGGATGCTGTACCCATCGTCAGCAAACACCAGCCTGCAGACATCCCCGCTCCTCTCGGTTTTGAGCTCGATGAGAAATCCTGGTCCTACCTGAAATTCCAGCATGCGCCCCTCCCCATGAGAACAGTTGAGGTCATTTACTGGGGAGATCGACCGGTGATGGAGTTGACCAACTGGTACAAGGAACAGATGCCGATTCATGGCTGGGAACACATTTCCGGAACCGAAGACCTCGGTGAACAGCAACTGCGATACCGCAAAGGTGACGAATACGCAGAGGTTCTGATCAAAAGGACACCCGATGAGAGAGGGCACCATTATGTCACCCGCCTCATCGTTAAAATTGGTGTAGAATCCTGAGCAGTAGGTGCTGCCCAGGTGCAGCACTGATTGAAAAAGGGAGAGTACATCCAGATGGCCAAGACCGGTCCAGCACGTCCAAACAGTCACCAACCCTCCACCCCTGAGGATCCCGATCAGATCGACACTCAGATCGAAAACCTCACCCTCGAGGTGGCCAAAGCGGCCAAGGTCAATTCAACTCCGATCTTCATCGGGCTGATTATCGTCATCGGCCTGATCACCCTTCCATCAATTTTCGACTCGCTAAAAGATCGTCAACTCCAGGCCTGGAACAACCAGATCGACACGACACTTGCTGGAGAAGCGGATCAGGTGCGGCAAGCCTATCCCGGGTTGCTCACTGATGTTGAAGGACAAGCGATGGAGAGTCTGGCGATCGGGCGAGTGGCCCGCTGGCTGTGGGATCAGGGCACCGATGTAGATCAACAGCAAGCGGTCGCCTTACTGGAGGAGAGTCAGCGCCGTTTACCGGATGATTTCCTGATCAAAAGTTACTTGCAGGAGTTCAGCACCTCTCGTGACAACAGTGCCGGATTTGTGCTACCGGAAATTCCTGAACCAATTCTTCTCGAGCCCACTCCGGCGGTCACCACCACCACTGACGAGCCGGTCAAGCCAACGCTCACCACCGATGAGCCGGTCAAGCCAACGCTCACCACCGATGAGCCGACCAAGCCTACGCTCACCACCGATGAGCCGGCCAGGCCAGTGCTCACCACCGATGAGCCGGCCAAGCCAGCGCTCACCACCGATGAGCCGACCAAGCCTACGCTCACCACCGACGAGCCTGCGCCGCCGGTTTCCGATCCGGTAGTCCCGGATGAGAGCGCCGAGCCGACCGATGCCGCTGAGGACCTGGGGCCACCCGCACCAGCCACTGGTAGTGGCGGCGACTGAGGGGCCTTCCGGCCCCGCTCGACCCGAACGACGTGAATTCCAGGTCGAGTCCGAAGATGTGGGAGATCGTCTCGATCGCTGGCTCAGTCGCCAGGTCCCCGAACACTCTCGCTCCGCCTTGCGACGATTCATCGACGAGGGTCGAATCACCATCTGCGGAAACAGTTGCCGCGCTTCTCATCGAATACAACTGACCGATCGAGTCTCCTTCGATCCGCCACCGATCCCCTCGCCGATTCCGCTCCCGGAAGATCACCAGTTACAAATCCTCCATCAAGATGACGACATCATCGTGATCTCCAAGGAAGCGGGGATGATCGTTCACCCGGCGCCCGGCGCGCCGCCGGAAGCCACCCTGGTCAATGCGTTACTGGGGCATTCCGGCCAACTGTCCTCGGTCGGAGAAGCGGGCAGACCTGGAATCGTACACCGGCTCGATCGTGAAACCTCTGGAGTGATGGTGATCGCTCGCACCGACTCTGCGCACAAGGAACTGGCACGCCAGTTTCATGATCGAGAGATCGCCAAGGAGTACCTAGCGCTCTCTCATGGAATCCCGACCACCCTTTCTGGTGAGATCGACCTCCCGTTGGCGCGATCACTGACCGACCCGAGGAAAAGGGTGGTGAGACATGAGCAAGGGGCTCGAGAATCTTACACGGCGTGGAAGCAGATCCGCACCATCGGCAACGATTCGATGAAGGGAATCTGCTGGTTTCACTGCTTCCCCAGGACCGGCAGAACCCATCAAATTCGCGTCCACCTGCGAGCCATCGGCCACCCGATCCTCTGCGACTTTCACTATGGACGGGAAACCAAACTGGACCTCTCCCGCTGGGTTCCTGAGGCACCCGCTGCTCCACTCCAGCGTCACGCCCTGCACGCATGGAGACTGCACCTTCGTCACCCCTCCAGCCGCCAATCGATGCACTTTGAAGCACCACTGCCCGAGGACCTGGTTCCCTGGTGGGAGTCGGCCACTGCGGTCCAGGACGGTGACTGAGTTGCCTGGCGCTGACATTGCAGTGGAGTCCCCGAAACGCTAAGGTGTTCTTTCATGGAGGCCTGTTCCCCACGGAATGATCCGTGAGGGAGTGCCCCAGACGAGGGAGTGGAGAGTTGAGCGAATACGTCGAATCCTTTCAGAAAGTGCCCCTGTTCGAAGGGCTCTCTCACTCTGAAATTGCTGACTTGCTGAGGATCTCTGAAGATATCGTCGCAAAGAAGAGCGACACCGTGGTCCTTCAGGGCACCGCCGGAGATGGTTTCTACATCATCGGGGCAGGAGCTTTCGAGGTACTCAAATCGGGCAATCGTAACGAAGTGCTCGGCCGCCTCGAGGAACTCTCCTTCTTCGGCGAGATGTCCCTGATCAGTCACGATGTGAGAAGTGCCACGGTGATGTGCGTCGAGGATGGTCGCCTCAAGAAGATCCCCGCAGGTCCTTTTCAGCAACTTCTCGAAGAGGGCAACATGGTGGCGTACAAGATGATCCTCAACATGGCCAGGATCCTGGCCCAGAGACTCGCGGCCTCCGACGACCGCCTCGTCTCCTGAGCGATCAGGTCCGCTAACGTGGCCCGATCTGGATCGATCCGAATCTCCGGCGGCCACCTGCGCGGGCGTAAAATCGAAGTTCCTGCCGGTTCCCTGGTTCGCCCGATGAGAACCAGGGTCAGAGAATCTCTCTTCAGCATCATCCAGCAACAGTTGTCCGGGGCTCGGGTACTCGATGTGTTTGCTGGATCGGGCGCCCTCGGAATTGAAGCGGTCTCCCGCGGAGCTCGTCAGGCAATTCATGTCGAGAAGGATCGCGCCGTTCAGGCGCTGTTACGCAAAAATCTCGAGACTCTAGGCATTCCTGCCCAGTGCAAGGTGCTGGAGATGGATGCCTACCGCCTGACCGATCGCCCTCCGGTGGGTGGCGAATTCGAGGTGATCCTGCTCGATCCACCATTTCCCGATTATTCCCGTCCCGGATCGATCCCGTGGCAACTGGCCAGCGACCTGGCCGGGGGGGAATGGCTTGCAGCAGGAGGGATTCTCGCCATCGAGCACCCCTCCCGCGAGCCCACGGCTACGCCGCCGCCAGGTCTGACGGCACGACAGAATCGTCGCTACGGCGACACCCGTCTGACCATCTGGGAGAAGAGCGCTGCCGATCAGCCGTCGTAACTGAGATCGATCTGGTGAGCCTTGTCGAGGAACCCCGCCAGCAAGGCGACCGTCGCTTCCAGGTCCCGAGCATCGATGGTCTCGACCACGGTATGGACGTAGCGACACGGAATCGACAGGGTGATCGCTGGTACCGCACTGCCTCCACGCTGAATACCTCCGGCGTCGGTCCCACCCATCGTGAGGATTTCCATCTGGAACGGAATTTCCTTTTCGCGGGCGATCTCTCTCATCGCCCGGACCATCTTCGGGTTGGAGATGCTCGACGAGTCGTGAACCTTGATCGCAACTCCAGCACCGAGCGACGAGATCTTCTCGTGCTCACTGGCGCCGGGAGTGTCGCAGGCCAGGGTGACATCGATGGCGACTCCACAATCAGGTTCGATTCTGTGTGAAGCGGTCATCGCTCCCCGTAGACCGATCTCCTCCTGGGTGGTGGCCACCGCATAGACGCTAACGTTCTCATTGGAATAGCGTCGCACCGCTTCGATCATCGTGTAGATCGATACACGGTTATCGAGACTCTTGCCAGTGCAGCGGTCGCCACTGACCTGAAACTGTTGCTGAAGAGTGACCGGATCTCCGATCTCGATCCGAGCCTTGGCTTCCTCGCCCGACAGACTCACATCGACGAACAGTTCTGGCACCGTGGGCATCTTTTTGCGGTCTTCGGGAGTCATGATATGAATCGGTTTCGAACCGATCATTCCGGTGATCTCTTCACCACCGCTGGTGAGGATGGTCACACGCTTGGCGATGAGAGTCTTCGGGTCAAAACCACCCAGCGGAGAGAGGCGGATGAAGCCCTTGTCGTCGATGTGTTTGACAACAAATCCGATCTCATCCATGTGCCCGGCCAGCATCACCTTGGGCGATCCCGGTTTACCCTCCTTGATGGCGATACAGTTGCCGATGCCATCGACTTCGATCCGATCGACATGATCCTTGATCTCTCTGCGAAAGATGGCACGAATCCGATCCTCGAACCCTGGAGCTCCATAGGCTTCACATAATTCCTTCAGCAGTTCCATCCGGTGCCTCTCATTCCACTTCCCTCGACGAGAAGTAGAGTTGTGGTGATTCAACTCGAGGATGTCTCGAATCCTGATCGTCGCCGAGAAACAGGGGGCCCGTCAAGGGAAGGAACCGGGAGCTTCTCCATCGCTTCGAGAATCTTTCAGGCGACTCAGATTGACCGATCCCGCTCTTTGCGGGACTCCCTCGGGCAGTTCTACCCGCCAGCGCTCTGCCACCAGGTGATACTGCCGGGAAAAGGGGTGGGGCCGCGGGTGACGGAGGATCTGAAAGGTGATCGCATCGACCTGCCCGTCTCTCGATTCGATGTCGATGATGTCACAACGGCCACGATGGGTCGGCTGAAGAGAGGTTCCTACGAGACGCCCCGGAGAACTGAACAGGTCGCCCAGCGCCTTGCTGGCTCTCCTCCGCAACACCCACGCCTGCCACCAGCGACCCGCAGCACCCCAGCGACTCGCAGAACCCCAGCGACTCAAGAGGTGTCTCGCCTCTTCTGGCTGATCCGCTGGAGGTCATCTTTCTCTTCGTCGGAAAGGGATTCGATCCCTTCGCGACTGACCTTGGTCAACAACTGGTCGAGGAGATTCTCTTCCGCCAGGTCGCGACTCTCCTGAGTAGGCTTCTGGGGGTAATAATCCGCCGGGCTTCTCTCCCCGGAACTCGCCGATGGAGATTTCGCGGACGCGGATCTTGGGGTTGCGGATCTTGGGGTTGCGGATCTCGGGGTTGCGGATCTCGGGGTTGCGGATCTCGGCCGGCGAACGCCACCATCAAACAGATTCAAGTTGAAAACCCGAGGCAAAAACCACAGCACCAGGCCCGCGAACAGGATCCCGCCCAGGTGGGCTCCATGACCGACACCGGTGGAGTGCCCCTGGAACTGAGCGAGCAATCCCTTCAGATCAAAAAAGGTCAGCACCGCGGCTATCAGCCACGCGGGAGCGGGCAGGATGCCCCAGATCAACACGATCGACCTGGGATGGTAGATGGCGAATGCCGTGCTCACTGCCAGCACTCCGCCAGAAGCTCCGAGGCAGGGAACGTCACGAAGGTCAAATATTGACGGCAAACTGATCATGCACATCGATGAAAAGAGCAACGACCCGATGTAGAAGTAGAGAAACCGTTTCTTTCCCCATCGTGCCTCCAGTACCGGAGCAAATGAGATGAACACCAGCATGTTGATGAGGAAGTGCCAGAAATCGATATGAGAGAAGGTCGCAGTGAGTAGCGTCCAGATCTTACCGTGGGAGACCCCGTACCAGCTGACAGTGAATTGCTCCCACATGAAGCGTCTGGCTGCGAACTGCCAGGCGATGAAGACCAGAACATTGATGGCTACCATCAGATGCACTGCACTCAGCTGGCGGATCCTGCTGCCAGTGCTGCCGTCCCCCTGCATGTAGTCGCGATCAAAGATGCCCAAAACAGCCTTTCCTTCAGGAATCCAGCACTTCGGTGTATACGTCGTGGTGAAATCCCACGATCAGCGTTTTTCCGATCTTCAAGGTCGGTGCGCGTAAGTTGCCGCTGGGACCAACGATGCCCTTGGCGAGCAGTGCATCGTCGGGAGCATCCTTCTTCATGTCGTAATCGACAAACTTCTGTCCTCGCGCCACCACAACACGACTCGCCGAACGTGCCAACGAAATCGCCTCACCCTCATCGATCCGCAACTTCTTGGCGTCGACCCGTTCCTTGAAGGAGGGATCCTCGCCCAGGAACTCCTGGGCCTTTCGACAAGAATTTCAGCCGTTTCGATGATACCACCAGTCGATCTTCTTCATCGTTCGATCCCCCCGAGTTCCATGGTTCTGATGCGGATTCGCCGACCGCCTGCCGGCGGAGAGTTTCACTGTGTCCTTTTTACCCGACCCGGCCACGCCGCCCAAGGTGGACCGTCATCAATCTCTCTCTTGCAACTGATCCACCACTGCCCTCAATCGGCGTACCCCATCGACCAGCCGCGGACCCGGCCTACCGAGGTAGGCCTCCGGAATGCAATGGACCTGCTGTCTCAGTACCGCTGTCACCTGATTCCAGCCTTCGCGATCGATCACCTTCTGTGGCTTGTACTGGGATGCCTCGACCCCACACCAGGAGATCACCACCGCATGTGGATCCTTTTCCACCGCATCTTCCGCCGTCACCACCAGGCTATGAGTGGGCTGCTCCCGCCACGGATTGATCGCTCCCACCAGTTCCAGCATCTCATTGACCCATGAATGGCGGCCCGGAACGAAGACGGGTCGAGGCCACCACTCGATCAGTATCGGGATCGGCGGCCGATTTCTACCCTCGACAGGCTGAAGTCCACGTTCCATCCAGCCACACAGTGCTTCTCCGCGAACGCGAACCTCGAGCAACTCGGCAATCTCGCGTACATCTCGCAAGACATCGGCGAGTGATCTCGGATCGGGAGCCACATGTGGAAGTCCTTGCTGTTGCAGTTGCTCCACCACTTTTTCGTGGCCGGGAACCGTCAGCGATGCCAACACGATGTCGGGCTCGGTGCCGGCCAGAGCTTCGACATCGATGGTGAGATCGGGTCCAACTCTCTCGACCCGCCGGCAAACCGACACGGGATGATCGGAGTGATCATCGATGGCCACCAGTTGGTCTGCCAGCCCGAGGGCGCAGACGATCTCGGTGTTGGAGCAGGTCAGAGAGGCGATTCGCATGAAGCGAGAATAACCGCCAGCGTGAAGCAAGTCAGGTGCGTGCGGGGCTCCCCTGGCTCCTCGGCAGCAACAGCCCCAACAATCCGGCATGGGCCTCGAGCAGGGTCTTGCCCAAGGCACTGGTCACGGCGGTGGGATCCGGATCGGCCAGGTAGGCGATGGCCCGCACCGATCCATCCGATCGCAGCGGAATTACCGCCAGACTCTGGATGCCAGAAGAGTACAGTTCCTCCATCGCCTGAACCCTCGGTTCATCGACGATCCTGGCGGCGAGAATCGACTTACCGCTCTCCCAGACATCCTCCACTGCAGCGAGGGCAAGTCGCTCGTGGTGGCCCTTGAGTGGGGCCCCAGCCGCATCCGCGGCACAGATCACCCGTACTTCATCCCCTCGACGAACCAGGATCCACCCCTGACTGGAACCGGTTGACCGGACCAGACAGGCGAGAGACTTCGGGATCAAGACTCGTGGTAACGCCACCGTTGCGGCCTCGGTCAGCAGCGAGGCCACCCGTAGCATCTCCTCTGAATGAGCATTGACCTGGGGATCCACGGTGGCGGCACTATTGGCGACAGGGCTTGCCGCTGTGGCGGTCTCCGGCGCGGGAATCTCGCGAGCCACACCTTCTCCGTCAGCGCCATCGCCGAGTTGATTGTGGGTCAGGTAATGCTCTCTCAGTGGATGAGGCAATCTCTCGGCGAATGCCTGGTGGAGTTCATCCGCTTCCGCATAACAGCGGCGAGACTCATCCAGATTCCGCAGTTCGATGTGGATTTCGGCCTGCTGGATCAACGCCTCGGTACGCAGGTGACGATCACCACAGGTCTGCCCGGTTCGCTCCGCCGAGACCAGCAACTCGAGAGACTCGGTCGGATCGGCTCCCGTGGCACGACGCCAGCGAGCCTGCAACAGTGCCGCTTTCCCCTCGAATCCAGGATGAGAGTTCTCGCCGAGAATGACCTGGATCCGCTCCAGTTCCTCCTCGACTCGATCGATTTCGTTCACCTCGAGGTGCAGTTCCGCCAACTCGACCAGGCACTCCAGCAATCCGATCCCGGTTCCTGCCCGAGCGTGCACACCCAGTGCTCGGAGCAGATCTCCCTCGGCTCCGCCATGCTCTCGCTGGATCCTGCGGATCCGGCCACGGGCAAGATGATTACGGACCCCGAGAAACCTCATCCGGTTTTGCTGACTGATTTCGAGCGACGCTTCGATCTTCTTCAGTGAGGAGTCCAGGTCGCCGCAGATCAGGAACACCGATCCTTCTCGATGGAGAGAGATCGCCTGACCCGACAGATCGCCCAGCTCTTCGGCCATCGTGAGAGCTTGTTGTGCCAGTTCGAGAGCTTCCATCGGCTCCCCCGATACCAGATGGGTCTCCGACAGTGCATTGAGCGAGTTCACCATTGCCGGGACATCACCGAGGTCCTCACGGATTTCCAGGGCACGGCGATGGAAGTCTATCGCCTGGTCCATCTCATTTCGATACAGCGAAGCATTGCCGATGGAACTGAAGAAGATCGCATGGTCAGCGGTCCGCTCCGAATCTCCTGCAAGGGAGAGTCCTTCTCCGCTGATCTTCATCGCTCGGTCATAATCTCCGATGCATACGTTCAACCAGGCCAGCTGGCTGAGCACGCAGATCTGCTCTCGATCTCTTTCTTCACCTTCGAGACGAGAGACCACCTCTGAAGCTTCACGAACCAGCCGAAGTGCTCCAGGATAATCGCCACGGATCTCCTCGATCTTGCCCAACTTCCGTAACGCACGGACTCGACATAGATCCAGTTCCACGGTCTGGTCTTCCTGCTCGATACGGGATTCCTGGATGATCATCAGTGATGACTGAGCGAGGTCCAGTTCTCCAACCACGGTTGCGGCATCGCCGATTCGCTCATGGATGGCGAGCCAGTCGGAGATTCTTTCATCTTGGTTTTCGATCTGCAGCAACGCATCTCGGTAATGTTCGAGAGCCTTGGAGTGCGCATGCATCTCCTTCATCGCATCCCCAGCAGCGAGCAGATGCTCCAGCGCCCGCTCCGGATGATCGGACAGCTGGTAATGATGGGAGAGTTCTTCACGAACCGGGTCGAGGTCCTGCTGATGATGCTGCTCGATCGCATCCGCGAGCATTCCGTGTAACCGCCGCGATTCCGCCGGAGGAATGTCTCGGCTGACGATCTCTCGCAATTTTGGCTGGAGAATCGAGTAGACCGGACGCCCACCGTCTAGACTTCTTCCGACCATCCCGCGCGCTTCCAGTTCCCGGATCTGCTGGCGAAGTTCTCTCCCGAGCCCATCGATCGACTCGATCAGACCGAGTGGCACCGGACGGCCATGCAAGGCCAGCAATCGGAGGATGCTTCTCGCCTCCTCTCCGATCACCTTCACCCGACGATTCAGGACCTGGTGAATACCTGCGGGGAGTTCGACCCTGGCGAGGTCTCCCCCACCCCGGATGGTCCAGGCATCACCCTGTCGCTGGATGATTCCCTCTTCCTGCAAGACCTTGAGCATCTCGACGATGAAGAGCGGATTTCCCCCGGTCCGCTCCTCCAGTCGATCCAGAAATGTCGAAGGAATCTCATCCGCTTGCAGGACGTGATGGATCAACTCAGTGATCTGCGTCCTGCCAAATCTCTTCAATTTCAGTTCGCTCATCGATGAAGAGGCACTGACCATCTCGAGGAATTCTCCCGTGGCGTCCGATCGCTTCTCGTCATCACGAATCGTCGCGATGATGAGGATCCTTGCCTGGCTTCCTTCTCTCTGCAACTTCTGCTGGAGACGTGAGAGCAGGGCGATGCTCGGATCATCCGCCCAGTGAAGATTGTTGAGGACCAGCACACAGGGCTTGATGGCGGAGGACTCCTCGAGAAAAGAAGCGATTTGATCCATGAATCGCACTCGCTCCCGATCGGGACGATCACCAGCATCTCCCTGCGTGGGCAACTGGGAATCTCTCAGCCTCGGACAGATCTTTCTCAGTGAGTCCTCGTACTTGCGGAAGATCTCTGACTCGAACCCGATCGAGATCGCCTGCTGCTCGATGATCGATCGAAATGGGTGGTAGGCATCCTGGACCGATTCGTGACAGTTCCCGCAGAATAGTGGGACCTCTCGTAATTTCAGCAGATGACCGAACTCGTCGATGAGCCTCGATTTTCCGATTCCGATCTCACCCGAGACCATCACCAGTGGCCTATCCAGGTTGACCGGGTGCTCCTTGCCCCCCTCGCGCAGCGAGATTCCGAGGTTGCGCTCGGCACTCTCACGCAGGTGCTCCAGTTCGAGACGCCGCCCGACCAGCCGGTTGCTGTGGAGATAGGACAACTGGGTCTCAGCAGTTTCCACCTGCCAGTGGCGACCGGCCCCCGCACTGAGTGCGTGAATGATCTCACGGGCACTGGAAAAACGATTCTCGGGATCCTTCTCGAGCAATCGGATCACGATCTCGATGATGTACTCCGATTCGCCCTTCAGATCCGCACGCATCTGCTCGCGCCAGTTCCCCCCAGCTCGACCCTGAGAGGATCCATCGGCGGAAACAAAGGGGAGACGTCCAGTCAAGATCTGATGAAGGGTGACTCCAAAGGAGTAGAGGTCCGCACGGCGATCGGGAGTGCCACCTTCAATGATCTCCGGAGCGACATAATGGAGAGTACCCTTGATGGCGAAATCAAAAGTACCGGTGATTTTTTCAGCAAGACCAAAATCAATCAGTTTCACTCGAGGGGGGCCGAGGCAACGATCGGTAGAACCCGGATGATCCTCGAGTTGAACCACCTTCGAAGTGTCCACTTCACCGATCTCTCTCGACCGAGTGACCAGGATATTGTCCGGCTTGATGTCAAAGTGGACATAGCCTTGAACGTGGGTGTACTCCAACGCTCTGCAGATCTGCACGACCACATCGAGAAACTCCTGCTCCTCGAAGGCGGTGCACGCTCCCAGCAAATCATCTCCACGGATGAACTCACTGACGATGAACCAGTCATGGCTATCGGTGATGCGGCCGAAGTCGTGAACGCGAGCCAGGTTTGGATGACGAAGCCGGGTCAACGCCTCGTACTCGACCTTGGACCACTCCTCGGAATCTTCCAGGTGGTCAGAACGCAACACCTTGAGGGCGACCTTGCGACGGACCTGGAGGATGTCCTCGCAGAGGAAGACGGTACCCATCGCTCCGGCACCCAGTTGACGGATGACCCGGTACCTGCCGTTGATACATTCACCCGCGGTGAAAGAACCCATGATGACCCCGGGAACGGGGCTCCAGGGCACCATCAGCGGCACCTACCGTTCCTGATGAAGAATACGACGAAATCGCAGATCGGGCCGCCGCTATCCACGGGGTCGACCGAGGGGGTTCAGAGAGGGCATCTCGCCGCTTCTCTGGATCGACCTGAAACCGCTTCCATGGGGCCATATGGGGCGGATGAGCCTTCAGCGAATCTGCCGGAAAGGGTCTTCCTGATCCAGTTCAGTGCGCAACTTGTCGACCTTCGAGATCCACTGCAGCGTCGCATCGCGGATCGCCTCTGGAATCTTCTTCTGCTTTGCTGCCGCATCGATGATGGCTGACAACTCATTTTCAGCAGGGCTGAGAACTCCCTTGGCGACCTCTTGCCAGAAGTTCTTCTCGTGCGAGTCTTCCGTCAGTCTCGATCTCCGTATGTAGTCTTTGGCCCGGTCATCGACCCAGAACTGCACCTTGGCCAGGATGAGTTGCGCTTCTTCGGTGGTCATGGGAGGTCGATAGAGTTTGACCTGTCTCCACTGCTCCGCCTGTTCAGGATTGTCACCAGGTGCACCACCAAACGGCATTCCGATCAGGCTGAGTAGCACCAATGTCACCACCGGAATACCGATCATCGCGGTGATTCCCAGGGTCACATCGCCGAAATCAATCTCATTTGAATCGAGATCGACAGGCGCCTTGGGAGTCGCTCGTGGAGGGGAGGGGGATCGTTTGGCCAACCTTTTACTCATCAATATCCCAGTCGCCACCGAGTGGAGCCACATGGATCAGATCATTGGTCAAAGTCTGTAGCTGTCCAAAATCGCTGTTGTACCCGGAGAACTCCTGGGGAAGAGTCCCATCCGGCTTCCGCACCCCTTGCAGCATCGCTCTGAGTTGGTCGAATGTGGCGCCGGTGTAATCGTTTGCCGCCAGCCATTTTCTTGAAAATCGCTGGGTGTCCTCATCGCTTCGCAATTGCACCACTTCCCGCACCATCGCCTTGCACTTGAGGATCCTGCGCTTGATCGCATTGTATTCTTGGTTGGTGTTGGTCTCGATCACCACTGTCTTCGGTTCCGTCGGACGATTGACCAACGAGAACACGAAAAACACTCCGGTCCCGATCAGCAAGACCAGGGTCACGATCACGACGATCGGATTGGCCCCCTTCTTTCGCGGGAGTCTGTACTGGCCCCTGGAATCCGCATCCTGCGGATCGTCTCCAGAGGGTCGGACTCCACGATTTCCTGAACCCGCTCGAGGCGGGCGTCTACGGGCGCTGACCATCTTCATCTCCTCCCGGAAGTCGATGCATCTCTCCACAAGGGTCCCCGTTTGCATCGCTCCGAACCTGGATGGTAGCCAGCACCTTCCACAGCGTCAACGCACACCCGGCGGAGAAGAAGCGCACAGAACCCAGCTCCCGGCACTCGATTCCATCCGAGGTGAGCCAGAATCCGCCTCCTCTACCCCCCTGGGAAGAACCAGACGAACATCTCCCTCCGCCAGGATCGATTCACTTCCTTCAAACTGAACCTGCCCCTCGAGCACCACCAGGATCGAGCAGCGCTGAGGGTCTGCGGGCCAGCGGCCAGCGAACTGCCCCCTCAACTCATCGAGCCAAAACGGTCCCTCTGGAATGGGGCGCCACCAACCGGTGGCGTCCGCATCTCTTCCGATCGGAACCTCTGGCGAACCCGCGGGCGCAGTGGTCCATCGCACCTGATCGAGGTGTAACTGGCGAGGCTTCCCATCGAGCCCGACCCGGCCTCCGTCATCCACCCTCCATGTCACATCGGAGGATTGCTGGATCTCTGCCAGCAGGATGCCGGCGCCGATCGAATGAATCGTACCGGCAGGCAAGTGGATGATATCTCCACGTTTCACCGAAACCTCATTCAATGCACTGGCGATCTCATCACCAGCCCTGACTCGAGCGACCAGCCTCTCGACATCCCACCCCTCGCGCAATCCGACCTGCAAGCGTGCGCCCGGGAGTGCATCGAGGATGATCCATGCTTCACTCTTTCCTCGGGGTCCGAGTCCCAGGGAAATGGCCAGTTCATCGTCTGGATGGACCTGAACCGACAGATCCTGTGCGGCGTCGATGAACTTGAACAGAAGAGGGAGCCTTGCCGGACCGGGCGGCAGTTCCTCAGCTCCGAGGATTCGCCGAGGAGACTGCTCGATCAGGCTTCGCAGGGTTCTACCCGCCTCGGGTCCTCGAGCCACCACCGAATGGTAGGTCTGCTGCTGTTCCCCGACATCGGCGACCTCCCAGCTCTCCCCGACCGGCTCTTCCATCGCCAGTTGGGGACGCAGATGTTCGAGCAAGCGGCGGCCACCCCAGGGCCTTCTCACACCGATCGGATGAAACTCCAGAAGAGTAGCAGGAGCACTCAATGACCCGGTTCCCTGATCAGGTCTTGCGCTTCTGTGAACATCTCTCGCGCTTCTTCAAGGGACCTCTCGGTCGCTCGATCACCACGTAACATCGAGGCGAGTTCCTCGATTCGTGCCTCTCCGGTGACCTCCTCGATTCGAGTGCTGGTCACCTGCCCGCGCGACTCCTTGATCACCCGGTGATGACGCGTTCCGTGACAGGCCACCTGAGGAAGGTGGGTCACGCAAAGCACCTGGTGGTCGTTCCCGATCTGATGGAGTTTCTCACCGATGGCCGCGCCCAGGCGCCCGCCGACTCCAGCGTCGATCTCATCGAATACCAGGGTTCCAGTGCGAGTAGATCCCGCCAGTACCCTCTGCAGGGCGAGCATCAACCTCGACAGTTCACCGCCACTGGCGACATCCCCGATCGATCGGAGGGATTCTCCCGGATTGGCGCAGAACAGGATCTCGAAATGGTCCGCTCCGCGCTCATCCATTCCATTCCAACCAACCGCTGGTTCCAGAGTCCTCAGTTGCCCTTCGAGACGCGCCTTGTCGAGCCCCAGATCGGTCAATTCGGCGGTCGATTGCTCGACCATCTGGGCCACCACTGCGAGCCTGGCGATGTGGAGCCGGTGGGCCCCCTCGGAGAGTTGCGAGATGCATCGCTGGAGACCCTCGCGAAGTTGAGGAAGCTCATCATCGGCTCCTCCGAGAATCGCCAGTTCCTCGCGACATTCATCTCGGTAGTCGATCAGGTCATCTCCGCTGCGCTGATATCGATTCTCGAGCGTGACCAGTTGGTCGACCCGCTGGCGCTTCTGATCGAGCAGTTGCGGATCCAGATCGAGGCTCGACTCCACATCTGTGAGGCCACGCACAGCTTCGGTCAGCAAAATCAACGATTCGGAACAACCTTCGACCAGCGCCTCGATACCCGGGTGAAGCGCGGTCATCCCCTGAAGATCTCGGCGAGTTTCTGCCAGCTGATCGAGGATGCTGCCCTCCTGTTGCTCGAATTGCTGCCGCACCGTCTCGATCGATGCCAGCAACTGATCCCGATCCTCCAGCAGCTCCAGTTCCTGTTCGAGATTCTCACGTTCGTCCCCGGTGATGTTGGCCTGGTCCAGTTCCTCGAGGATGTGTTCGAGAAACAACCGGCGGTCGCTACGCTCGCGGACTCCCTCCTCGATGCGGTGGATCTTGCCCTCCAGCTCGCGCGCTTCCTGCCAGCTTCTGGCGTGCTCCTCGCGCAATTCTAGCAGTCCACCAAATCGATCGAGCAGATCGAGTTGTGCGCCGGGTTGGAGCAATGTCAGGGCATGGCCCTGGCCGATCACCTCGATCAACAGGGGTGCGATTCGCCTCAGGATGGTGGTGGTGTACTCACGGCCATCGATGCGACAGCGACTTCGCCCCTCACGACGAACCTCGCGCTCGATGACCAGTTCTCCATCCTCGATGGGCGAACCGAGCAGTTCCGAGATCTTCATCGCCGTGGGTCCAGCGAAGTGAAAGATACCCCTGACCCGTGCCCGTTCAGCGGTCCTTCTGATCAGGTCGGTACGGGTTCGCTCTCCTCGAAGAATCGCCATCGAGGCCAGCAGCATCGATTTCCCGACCCCGGTTTCCCCGGTCAGGACCTGAAGACCTGGACCCATCTCCAGTTCAGCGTGTTCAATCAATCCCAGGTTGTCGATGGAGAGATGGACCAGCACCGTCGGACTCCGATCTTCAGTGAGCCTGGGACCCGGGGGCAACCTTGCCGTCGGGTCCAATCAGTCGAACCACGCCGGCATCCTCGACCGCCAGTAGCATTCCTCGAGACTCCACACCTCGAATCGTCGCCGGCTGAAGATTCCAGACCACCATGATGGTGCGCCCGAGCAATTCATCCCGGGTGTAGTGAGCTCGCACTCCAGCGACGATCTGCCGCTTCTCGTCTCCTCCATCGATGGTCAAAAGCCACAGGCGATCCGCCTTCGGATGAGGCTCCACCTCCAACACCTTTGCGGTACGCAACTGCACCCGGGCAAATTCATCGATACTGATCAGATCGGTATCCGCTGTCGTCTCCGTCTCGATTTCGTCATTCATGAAGTCACTCCTTCCGTGGCTCGTGGGTCGATAGAGACCACCGTTCTAAGCCGCGGCCATGCGCAGTGCAATCCTGCCGGGATGAGAAGAAGCCCCCGGACATCGCTGTCCGGGGGCTTCTTCTCCGATCGGCTCGATCCGTCACGCCTTAAAAGCTCTCGTCCATCAGACGATCGACCAGCTGCTGTAGCCTGGCCTCGTCAGCTCGACTGTAGCCCTGCTCTTGAATCCGTTCGAACTCCCTACCCGGCGAGACCTGCTGGGCCCCCAACTCGCGGATCTGCCCCATTAACCTGGCATGTTGCTTGATACCATCATCTACCGGTTGGAAATCATCTACCAGACCGGTGCCGTCAACGCCATCCGCCTTACCGGTGCCGTCAACGCCATCCGCCTTACCGGTGCCGTCAACGCCATCCGCCTTACCAGAGTCGTCAGCGCCAGCCGCTCGGTCGAGTTTCTTCTCATCTGGACCGCCGTCACCCACTCCACCGATTCCGTCCACTCCACTGGTCGTCATGGGAAAACCCCTCTTCCCTTCGAGGCTAAATCGCTCTGAGAACAGAATCCCTCAATTTCCCGCTCCCTGGAAGACCCCAATAGATGGTCTCCTGATAATAAAATCGGTTTTTCTGGAGGGGATCTTGAGGCTTTTCTTGAAAAAAGTACAAATTCATCGCCCTGCAGCGATTCGCCGACAGGGTCCCACGGTACCAATTCAATGCGATATCACTGTATCTCGCCTCTGAGACTATTCTTCGGCATCCAGGGTACTGCCCCTTGAGCCCTAAATTTCTGCAATTGGTAGCTCGATCCACCTCGAGATCGAATCCACCGGGTGAGATTCCACAGCAGGACCGTATTCAAAGGGGACAGTGGCTCGATCCGGTCGATGAACCGTCCTTGCCAGCGATTTCCTGGGCCACTGTGGAATCCTCCGGGTAGCTCGCAAGATGGGAGAGTTGGGCCGAAAATCAGGCTCGTAGGTCGTAGCGAGACGCTTCGGTCGATCCGTGACCCGCAGAGGGCTGGTCTGCTGTGAGCTGCCGACCCTTTTCTCATGCTCCGTAACGAATCCTGACGAACCCTGAATATCCCTGAATAACCCTGAATAACCCTGGAATAAACCCTGAATAAACCCGCTGGTGCGAAGAACCGTGGCGGATGGCTGAATTCGGGCCCCACGACTCTCGTCACTCGACCGGGTCAAAAAAACGAGGCCCAAAAAAAAACGAGGCCTCCCCCGGACCGTCCGGGGGAGGCACCTGAATCGGTGCCTCCGGTACGCACACGCGGGACCCGCGTATCGCGCGACGCACCTTCAGAAGGGAAGCACCTGAAAGGTCTTCGGTGAGGGAATGCTGACGATCGGTCGGCAATCACTCCAGAAGACCCGCTAGAGGACGACCTTTCCATTCAAGGTCAGCACACGTGCATCTTTCAGTTCAAGAATGCTGCTATTGGCGGGCGAATTCTTGTTGTCCTTCTTCTTATTGTTCTTCTTGTTGTTGTTCTTCTTGTTGTTGTTCTTCTTGTTGTTGTTCTTCTTCTTGTTGTTGTTCTTCTTGTTGTTGTTCTTCTTGTTGTTCTTCGCCTTCTTCCCCTCCGAGTCGATCAAAATCAATTGCTCGCGGATGAGATCCTCGAGCGAAACATCCAGATCCCCCAGATCGCCATTCCATTCAAAGACATGCTCGCCTGGTGCCCAGGTCTCGTCGCGATCTCCATCTTTGCCGACGATGGTGTGTATCTCGATCGCGGCAGTTCCTTCGTGTGGGAGAGCTCCGACCTTCTTCAGGATGCTCTGAATGTCGACGGGAAACTCATCCCCTTCCAGCTGGATATCGATCTGTCTCCGGGAGGAATGCTCATTCCCCCGTCGCTCTACCGACCCATCGCCATCGTGTGGGACCTCATCACCGATCCAGCGAAAAACGCGATCGCCACTCTGACCGCCGTGCTCACTTTCCTCGATGCGGTGGATCTCGATCTCGGCAGTAGAACCGTGCTCCCCGCCCATTCGCAAGATGCGATGGAGACCTCTCGGCATCTCTCCCTCCGAATCCTCGGAGCGAATCATGATCACCTTGGCATTCTCGTGCCCTTCGAGATCGATCCCCTCGAGGCCTTGCAAGTGCATGCGGATCTCTGCGGGAACTTCGTCGAGGCCCCCCTCGAATCGCATGATACGGCCCTTCATTCGGCGGGGTTCGTCGAAGTTGAACTCTGCATGACCCCGATCATCATCGCCACGGTCATCATGGCGGCGGTCACCATCGTCACCTCTGCCGTCATGGCCGCGGTCATCATGGTCACCCCGGCCGTCATGGCCACGGTCACCATCGTCGCCCCAGCCGTCATGGCCGCGGTCACCATCGTCGCCGCAGCACTGGCATCCACCGCAGCACTGGTTCCACTGCTGCAAGGTCGCCATCTGGCCTCGTCCGGGCATTCGAGAACGGCCCATCATCTGCATGCCACGCCCCGGCATTCCATTACGACCCATCCTCATCTCACCGCCACCGCGCATTACATTGCGGCCCATCATCATCTCGCCGCCACCGCGCATTACATTGCGGCCCATCATCATCTCGCCGCCACCGCGCATTACATTGCGGCCCATCATCATCTCGCCACGTTCGGGCATTCCAGAGCGACCCATCATCACCTGACCACCGCCGGGCATTCCATTGCGGCCCATCATCATCTGGCCGCGGCCGGGCACCTGGCGGAGGTCCAGCACCAACTCACCCGATTTGACCATATTGGGTTGCAGGAATCGTCGGTTCATTCCAGCTGCGCCAGGCTCTCCTGTACTGTTGAAAATCATTTCGATGGGCATGGCATCGGAGAATCCCGGCCCTTTGCCGTGGTCGGTCGGAGCACTTTCCCCGACAAGGGTCACGGAAGCACGATGAAACGACGGTTGGTCCTGGCGAAGCTGGTTCAATTCTGCCAGTTCACGCTGCGCCAGTTCGATGGCTGCGTGAAGTTCTGCCAACCTCTCCTCCAGTTGATCGACGCTCGGATCGACGAGCGCTTCTTCTTCGTGACCCAGAAGCAGGCCACCGACCTCCTCGGCGAATGCCGTTTGGCTCGGATGCACATGAATACAGGCGGGAAAAACAAATCCACAGACCAGCAGTAGCCAGCCGTAGGTGAGGGGTGATTTCATGGTAACAAGTCCTTTTCTCTGGTTAGAAGACTATCGCTTCGACTCCTGGGTAGGTCTGGCCCCGACGATTTGTGGTTGGCCAGCACGGATGATATGAAATGTATGATCTGACTTATTAGGCAACTGCAGCAGTCGCTGTTGTGCGTCCGCAAAGGAACCGATCGGCGTTTCATCGATGGCTGTGAGGATGTCATACATCTTCCAACCTGCGAAATGAGCGGGACTCTGCTCTCGCACCCAGGAGACGATGACGCCCCCCTCTGCCAGCTGAGGAAAATGGGCTCGGAGGGCCGGGTGCACTTCTTCCAGCAACAATCCCAGCGGCTCGATGGTCATGCTGCCGCCGGAACTGTGGCTCTCCAGAATCACCTGACCATTGCGAGTGATCCGAACCTGACTGCTGGAAGACCAG
>DUAN01000150.1:0-2862 GCA_012960845.1 Planctomycetota bacterium
GGTGTTGGCTCTCAATGCTGCCGGCTGGACCTGTTTGGGTCCTGCAGGAGTCGAGACTCTCAACATTGCCAATCAGTGTTCGAAGCAGATGAAGCAGGTGCTCGTGCTTTCCGATGGTGAGCCGTATTGCAACGGTGCCAATACTGCGACCCAGAGCCTGGCAGACATCACCGCTGCGAACTGGCAACAGATTCCCGTCAATACCATCTACATCTCCTCCGACAACGGTGGGATCACCTTCATGCAGCAGTTGGCGTCTCAGAATAACGGTACCTTCTTCCAGCCACAGTAGGTTCCTAGCCCAGTAGGGTCACTGGCCAGCGGTTCAGCGAGCGGCTGAGACGGTGTGGCCCAAGACGGTGGCTCTCGCCCTTGCGGCAAAGCCATGCAAGAATAGCGGGTCGGCTCTTCAAGGAGCCGACCCGCTGTTCAATTCAACTGGAGTGGATTACATGGTGGGGCAGATCTACGAAACTCAGATCATCAAAAATTCAGTTCATCTAAAACTCAGTGAAACTGTCGATCAGTGAACCGGTTGGGCTGAGAAGGGAGTCGAGTTGAGCCCCAGAATCTTCTGCTTTGGCGCGGTGGTCGTCGATCTCATCGCCCATCCTGTGGGACGGCTTCCTGGCGCGGGAGATTCGGTACGATCTCCCTCCATCGAGCCCGCCATCGGCGGCTGTGCCGCCAATGCCGCCACCGCACTGGCCAGACTGGAGTACCCGGTTCACCTCTGTGGAGCGGTCGGAGACGATCACCTGGGCCACTTCCTTCGCGCCGGACTGGAGCGAGAGGGAGTCGATCTGAAGCACCTATCGACTCATCCTGGAATGTCCACTGGAGTCACCTTTGTCATCAATGTCGAGGGTGAGGATCGACGATTCATCTCGGCCATGGGGGCCAATGATGCGCCGTGGCCGGAGACGATCGATGGCGAGTCACTGGTGGCAGCAGAGGTGGTTTCCCTGCACGCTTTTGGCCTGGCCAGGAGGCCCGATGTCGCGGACGCTTGTCGTATCTTTCAGGCCGGACGGGACGCGGGTGCTCTGACCGTGCTCGATGTGATCGTGATTCCGGGAGAGGACTTGCTGCCACAACTGAAACAACTGCTGCCGCTGGTCGATGGATTCTTCCCCAATCAAGATGAAGCGGAGCGATTGACCGGTCTGAAGGATCCAGCGGAGGCCGCAGCACTGCTGCGGAAATTGGGAGCCCGGTGGGTAGTGGTGACCTGTGGAGATCGAGGCCTGGTGTGGGATTCGATCGAAGGTCGAGGATCGCTGGACGCCATGGCTGTGCCATCGATCGATGCTACAGGTTGTGGCGATGCATTCTCCGCCGGTTACATCGACGCCCATCTGAAGGGCTGTGACCCGCTGGAAAAACTGGTTCGCGGCTCGGTCATGGGTGCCGCTGCGGCCACTGCCGCGGGGGCCATCGATGGCCTTCCTTCGCGGGCAGCCTTCGATGCACTCCATTCCACCTGGACTCCAACCTCGATCATCTCCTGAGCGACGATCCGGCAATTCCTACCGATCGTCATTCCGCTCAATTCTGCGACTGAGCACCTTTTGGAGTGTCCGCAATTCGTGTGCCCGGAATCAGTCGATTCAGGCCCTCCGAGGGGAGACTGAATCTCCAGAATAGGGGATTCTTCTATCGCCGGAGTTGACACCCCGGCCAGTGCTTTCGGACTGGACGTCAGTCGCCAGATGCATCGATCCTCCCGCAGAGATGGAAATCTCGTGGTGATGGGGGAGATGGGTTGTCGACTTGAAATGTCGGCATGAGTTGTCGGCATGAGTTGTCGGCATGTGCAGACGCAACAGCCGTTCGAGAGTAGCCACTCTTCGCAGGAGCGAAGCCACCAGTGGATTCACCAGTGGATTCACAAGTGGAATCACAAGTGGAAACTTAGAGGTGTCATTGAAGGAGAACGATCGTGTCCCTTGAAGAAGAGAAGCAGAAGCCCTTGGCGGAGCCTTCCGCACAAGTCTCCCCACAAGCTCTGGGCGAGATCTCGAAGGAGCCGGGCAGTCCGCAGGAAAAGAGGCCTGGCGATCGGCCAAGGCTGTTCCAGTTGTCGATGTTGCTGATTCCATTGTTATGGGTGAGTGGCATCTGGTTGCTGGCCGCAGACCACCAGGGCCCTTATCTACGGCCCCTGGACATGCCATCCGGAGGTGGTGGGGCCGGTGATGCGGAGGAAGACGCTCCGGAAACGATCATCTTCTACGGCATGGACTACGAGGGAGATGCCTTCTTCTGGTGTCTCGACAAGTCCGGTTCGATGGACTGGGATGGAGCCATCGATGATCTCAAGCAGGAGGTCAATTCGGCGATTCTATCGCTGAGTCCTGCCGCAGAGTTCAGTCTCGTCGCCTTCAGTTCCAACACCCTGGTCTGGTCTCCTTCGCCGCAGGCCGCTCGTTTGGCAGAAAAGACTGCGGCCCTGTCGTGGGTCAACTCTCTGTACGCAGAAGGGTGGACCTGTCTTGCTCCTGCAGCGGTTCAGATCCTCTCCATCTGTAATCAATCGAGCCACACTTCGCGCCAGGTCATCATCCTCAGTGATGGAGCCCCCTTCTGTAATAATGTGGATACCTCGTCTCAGGCTCTGTCGGAGATCTCCCAGGCGAACTGGCAACAGGTTCCGATTCACACCATCTTCATCGGCTCGGATACTGCGGGGATCGCCTTCATGCAGACGCTGGCGACGATGAACCAGGGTAGCTTTCACATCTGTGACAACTGATCTGTAGTCCTAGTGCAGTCGAGTTGGAGCACCACTGCGGGCTGAGAAGGGACAACCCCTTCTCAGCCCGCAGTAATAATTCCACGAGTTTAATTCCACGAGTTTAA
>DUAN01000150.1:2980-3296 GCA_012960845.1 Planctomycetota bacterium
CCACCAGGAGGGGCCACCAGGAGAGGTCACCAGGCGCTGTGGGCCTCTGCCAGGGCGCTGTAGGAGTCCGCTTCCTCGACTCGACCTTGCTGCTGGCAGATCGACGCCAGGGCGTGGTAGGCGTGTGAGAGGCCCGGATGATGGGGATCTTCCACCCGCAGCAGCTGGATCCCTTGCTTCAACCATCGTTCCGCCCCGTCCAATAGTTCATCGTGACGTCGAAGATTCGAGGAGGGGGTTTGCTGGAGTCGGAGTTGTGCAGCAGCCAGGTGTGAGTGGCCTCTTGCGAGGTGCGCCTTCCATTCCTCGCCGGGGC
>DUAN01000151.1 GCA_012960845.1 Planctomycetota bacterium
TGCGGCGGTGAATCAAGCGGCTGTAGATCAGCGGCAGTGGCTCAGGGGCAGCCTGGATAGGACAGGCAGCCGAGAGAATCCGCAGTGGAATCGAATCCGCAACCAGGGAACGGACTTTCCGGTGGCGGAGAGCCGCTACAGTAGAGTGCGCACAGAACCCGAATCGCATCGGTGATCGAGACATTGCCACTGTCGTTGGCATCGAGAGCATCGAGACAATCCGCCGCGGCACCGATGAACAGGTACTGGAGAATTCCAACCCCATCGGCCAGATCGAGAGTTCCATCCTGGGAGGCATCTCCACGGATCAACGGTGCTCCATCGTGGGGTGTCAGGGTCACGGCTCCGCTGGCCAGGCTTGGTGGATAAGAAGCTCCTTCGATGACGATCGAGATGTCGACCGGTGGGCTTCCCAGTGTATCGACAAAATCGAGGCTGGTGGAGGTGGTCGTGGTCGCTCCAGTCAGAGGGCCATCCATCAGCTGATATTCGATACCCAGGAGATCGGTTTCCGTCTCGAAACTGATCGTGTATAAGCCCGGGAAGCTGAGGACCACGCCCTCCGTGACGCCTTCCGGTAAGATGGCGATTTGATCGAAATCAACACCATGTCCACCCGGCGGCACCAAAAGATTGGTGGCAATGATGGGCATCAACAGTGTCGAGTCATTTCCAAGGCCCAGTGAGTAGCCCTGTACCTGCTCGATGACTCCCGAAATCTGGTGCAACGAGATCACCGTGCTCATGCCATAGGAAGTGGGATTGGCCGCGGCGTAATCGACATCTGCACCGCTGGCTCGCAGGACAAAGTCGCTGCCGACCTGTCCGTACAAACCCGGAACCCACATCCCGAAGGAGAGGATCAGCAGCAGCAGCATCGAGCCTGTCAGGCGCGTGGAACTGAAGTTGTAATGCATCATCGTCATCTCCTTTTCTACGGACACGGTATTTCAGAATCCGGAGTTGGGTCTGGTCCCGGATCGGGGAAGGGTGCTAACGGAGCCACGCCGCCGTTGAACAGGAATGACAACAGGTAGATCGGATCGGCAACGTCGATCAGGTTATCGTCGTTGATATCCATCCTCGCCATGCAATCCACTCCGGGTTGCCCATTGAAGAGGTAGCCGAGGCACTTGATTCCATCCGCAATATCTACCAGCTCATCTTCGTTGGTATCTCCCCGGACAAAGTTGCCGGTCACCTGGACCTCGTAGACGGTGCCACTGGTATTTCCTGCGATGATGAAATTTTCGCCATCGAACACGATGCCACCAGGATCATCGATCGCCGCCAGGCTGATCCCCTCACCATCCTGGGTCGCCACGCCCCCCTCGACAATCACCTTGATGATCTCGAGAGTGCCATCGGCAGTGATGCTGGTGATGTACAGCGGCGCGTCTTGACAACCGATCCAGCCGGGAGTGCCGGGGCAATTGCCGGTGGTGCAACCCTTTTGCTGCGCCCCCGGGTTGGGGTGCGCGAACGATTTACTGGCATTGGTCGAACCATCTCCTCCGTGCAACATGCCATACACCTCACAGGTGGTAGGCCCGGTGATGTAGAGATGGCTCGAGTTCTCGTCATAGGCCATCCCCCCCGCTTTGCCGGCGATCGCTCCGGGCAACATCGTGTGGTCATCTCCCGGAGCCCACGGCGCCGGGCTGGTGAGGTAGTAGCTGCGGATATACCACCCCTCGCGGGTGATCTCGACCAGATAAAGCTGACCCCCATCCGCACCATTGCCGACCACCAGCGATCCATTTCCTGCATCCCCTGACGGGACGTAGGCGATGCCGGTGACCGGCACTCCTTCGGGGAAGGGACTGGGAATCACTCCCATCACAACAAAGTTCTCATCAGTGGGGTAGATCTTGTTGTTGGACGGGTCGGTCACGTAGAACTTGACATCTCCCGGCCCGGCGCCGGGCACGGCAGTGGCGTCGTAGATCTCGACCACTGCGTCATTACCCGGCACATCGATCGGCGTTTCGTTTGCGGTCTCGCCGCCGCCGACCACCAGCACGGAGGTCTCACAATGGGAGCCGCCATCCATGATCACGATGCCGTATTCATGAACACCGTCGGGCAAGCCAGCGCCGCCATTCTCATCGATCCAGCTGGTCGCTGTGCCGTCGACCTGCACCGGAAAACCGGCAGCCAGCACCCCATCGGTGGTGCGGGTGATCTCGTAAAATTGAGGAAAGTCCGCCGTCGGAGAACTCCAGGTCCACTCGAGCAGGGCAAAGTGATTGTCGCCGATGATCACGCTGGAGAGACTGTCCACCGGCGGCATGTAGTTGGGAACTTCATCGGTCGGATCGTCCGATGAATCAAACGGGTTCGAGCCGGCGACCTGCTCGTTGATGTTGGAATAATCGTCGCCGTCGAAATCATCATCGGGAAAGGCAGCCACGGCAGGCATCGCTGCCGAGTTCTCGGTCAGCAGGATCGTCTGGCCAGGGAAGGTCAGATCGATGCCGGTCGGAGTGCCATCGCTGTTGTAAGCGGTGAGCGTGGCATCGGAGGTGCCCGCCTCCGGGCCGGCGATCCACAGCTGGCGATCGGGACCCCAGCAGATGCTATTACCGCCTCGGTTGTGAGTCAGCGTCTCGGCCGCGAGCACCTCATCGTCGTGCTGCCAGTCGTACTGGAACACCTGATTGCTCGACGGATTGAGCACCGCAACGCGGTCGATGCGCGCATCTCCTCCCTGGATGGTCGTCACCGCCAGTTTGGTCGGTGCGGTGGCCGGCGGCAGTTCGACATACGCCGCCAGCGAACCATCGGGGACGATCCTGTAGACACAGGTGTTGAAGAGCACGAACACCGATCCGTTCGGTCCCGCAGCGAGGTCCTGGACCGGATACCCGGGACCAAAATCCTTATCGACGACGACATTTCCATTGGGCTGCATGCGAACCATGCGCTCTCCGCCTGCGAACCAGCTGGTCGATCCCGGGCCGGCAGCGAAGTGGGTCAGGTCGGACCCGATCTGCAGTGCTGCACCCAGCACACCGTCCTCGGGGCTATCTCCGACACCATCGCCTCCAAGCAGCACGGTGCCGTCGGAATGGACCACCTGCATCGTTCCATCGGAGTGTGTGATGAAGACCCCATCGCCACCGAGTGGGCCCAGCACGATCGGCACGGGTCCGGTGTTGACGACGATCTTCGGATCTGGCGGGGAGTTGATGCGAGTCAACGTCTGGTTCTCTGCGGTGAGGATCCAGGTGACGCCGTGGCGATCGACCAGGAGATCGGTCGGATT
>DUAN01000152.1 GCA_012960845.1 Planctomycetota bacterium
CAGCGGGCACCATCAGAAACACGGCGGGTACCGCTGACCCGTGAGTCAGAGATCCAAGCCGTGTTGCGTGAAGCGTTCCACCAGTTACCAGATCACTTCGCCCGTGAGGACGGGTAGCGACTCACTCCATTTGACCGGATCCGTCGTTGGCCTCAATCAATCCAAATCCATCCTTATCGCCAATCCGGAAAAAAGTCTTCTTGTTCTTCTTGACTGCCTCGCCTTTGATGTCGCCAAGTTTCATGAAGCCCCCCGCAACATCTTCCAGTTCCTCGTCGGAGACCTTCTTGCGGTCCTTGTCGTCGTGCTTCTTCTTGTCGTCGGTCATATCGACCCTTTCATGGGTTGGTGGTTACGCTTCGAGATCACTTCGCCCGTGATGACGAGTAGGGTGATCCACCTAAGATGGTCTGTTGCTCCGTGCGGACGAATAGTTCACGGCACCGCCCGCCACATCCTTCAACTCCTCGTCGGAGAGTCGCTTACGATCCTGGTCGTCGTTTCGCTTCTGGTCGTCGCCTCGCTTGTTGTCGTCAGTCATGTCAGACCCCTTTCGTGGGTTGGTGTTGAACCTCTTATCCGTTTCCTGGGCCGCATCGGACAGTAGAATATACGGCTACGAGCCGCCCCGCTCCTCACAGCAGCGGGCACCATCAGAAACACGGCGGGTACCGCTGACCCGTGAGTCAGAGATCCCAGCCGTGTAGCGTGAAGCGGTGCATCCGTGACGAGATCTACCACAGCGGAATTTCTCAGGGTAGAATCTGCGCCGTGGGCGATTAGCTCAGTTGGCTAGAGCACCTCGTTTACACCGAGGGGGTCGGGGGTTCGAGTCCCTCATCGCCCACCATTTTATTCCTGAAAACCGAGTCGCTGGAGAAAACACTGGTCTCGGTTCAATTTATTTGATTTCGATTCTACGGCAAATCGTATTGAGCCACCGCTCCCGTTGTTTCAGACGCCCATCGATGGTGATCCAAATTTTCTCCGGCTCCAACAACTCAGACTCAGAAAGAAGTTCATAAAACAAAGATGCATCCATATCGTTAAAATATCTACCATCTGCAAAACGCTCCGTCTGGCCTTGCTTGAATGAAGCGTAAAAGAAACCTCCGATCCTCAACAAATTGGCCAAATGCTGAACGGTTATTGACAGTTCAACTCTTGGGACATGAAGTAACGAGGAACAGGCCCAGATGCCATCGTAGTGAGTCTTCGATGCGTAATTGAGAAACGAACTGTCGGAAACCTCTACACCTGTAAATTCAGATGCCAGTTGGGCCAACTGTGTCGAAGCATCAAATGCTTCAACTTGATATCCAGCATCCAGAAATGCTCTTGTATCTCTTCCGCTACCGCAACCAGCATCTAAAATCGACCCGCCCTCAGGAATGAACTCCAGGAAGACATTCCGAATCTCCGAAAGATCGATCCCAACCGTTCGGTCAAAATAATCATTCGCATTCTGATCGTAATATGGAACTACCACCGGGGATCACAAGACATCTGGCCCACGAGAAGGAGGCTCCCAAGGGTTAGGATTGCAATATCGAGTTGCTTCAGAATAAACCTTGAGCAGAAATTCCTTGCGCGCTTTCTCCTGCCTACCGGCAAGTTTAAACAACGTTTCACGCAAGGGCTTGTAACTTCTGATGAGCCACTCGTTTCGCCTGTGTAAGCGCTCAACAAGATGGAATGCCGGCATTCGTTCAAACTTCCCATTGGAGCCTCGATTACACTCGGCACATGCCAAGACTAGATTCCACAGTGCATCCAAGAGCACCGGTAATCCTCTAGACATCAACATCCAGGGGAAGAAATGATCAATATCAGCCAACAGCGGATCGCCGGGCACGATACTAATGGGAGCAGAGCAATAAAAGCACCTACCTCGCTGGTAACCGTCTAAAGCGGCTCGCGCGGATGTGATGCCGACCCTCTTTTGTCCGACACCCATGAAAAACTTTCGTTCCTCATGATCGTAATCAACCTTTAATAAATTTGGTGAAATCGAAAAATCCCAGGCGGTCTCCACCAATCTCCAACGTGATTCTGTTTCCTCTATCAGGTTTCCGTACTGTGTTGAGTTCACCAGTCGATAGAAATGCTCGGTAAGCCGGATCCCTCGACTCTCAGTCCGCTCATCGTCGAAGAATCGGTGTCGAACGTCGCTATGATCCACCACGTGGAAAGCATCAATTACGTTATTGAATCCGAGTTGGACTGTTTTTGATCGAAGTTGATCTTCAGAAATTTCTTGACGATTGAAGGCGCGACAGGCTTCAAGAAACCGACTCGACTTTGAAGTCGCCTGGGTGTCCGCCAACTTCAGGTGCCGAGTGATTTCATTCGCAAATGGAACGGCAAGGTCACTGAGCAAGATCAGATCGTTTCCCCGCTCACCAAACTGGAGCAGGGCTCGCGCAAGTGCAAATTTGTAGGAAGCCACGTTTCGTCCATACAAGACGATGCGACGCCAATCTTGTACTTGATCTCCATCGGACATCTTCCCACCAACTCATCTCATGCGGTTCTCAGTCACGATACCTATACAGCCTTCGCCGATACCGGGGCCGGTTTGGGGCGGGTGAAGACCAGTGTCGAGTCGCTGCTCTCGCTGCTGTGGAAGCGATAGCCCTCGCTGTCGAAATCAGCCAGATCTGCGACGCTCTTCGGTCGGTGGTCTGCCATCCAGCGTGCCATCAATCCTCGCGCTCGCTTGCCGTAATAGGTGATGAACTTCGCCTGACCGCGATCGACCTGCAAGAACTTGACGGCGATCACCGGCACCTCGAGGCGTTTCAGTTGTGCTGCCTTCGAGTACTCGGCGCTGGCCAGGTTGACCAGGGCTGTGGCCTGACAGTCTGCCAGATCCTTGCACAGCAATCGATGGATCTGATCGCCCCAGAAGCTGTAGAGATCGCCTCCCTGGTCGGTTTTCAGGCGAGTGCCCATCTCCAGTCGATACGGCTGGATCCGATCGAGCGGCCGCAGTAATCCGTACAGGCCACTGAGGATGCGCAGTCGTTGCTGGGCCCACTTCAGTGCGGACGCCTTCATCGTCCACGCCTCGAGGCCCTGGTAGACATCGCCACGGAAGCAGATGGCCGCCGGTCCCTTGCGGTTGCCGCGGCGACCAAACTTCTGCCACCGATCGACATTCTGCCGCGCCAGATCGTCCGATATCTTCATCAGGGTCGAGAGACGCTGGGGAGAGTACTGCTGCAGGTGAGCCGCCAGTTGACGGGTCCCCGAAAGCAGACGGGTACGAGAAGTCTCGGGTGAAAGCGAGTCGTGGGTCGCTTCCATATCGAGGGTCTTCGCCGGGGAGAGAATTGCTATTAATCCTGCCATGACTTCAAAATAGCGGATCTACGCCCCGATGACACTCCCCTCGATGGTGGCTGGGAAGAAATCTTCCCGCCGTTACAATGCGACCATGATGATCCGAACCGACCACCACTCGCGATGGCAGCCCCCCCCTCCCCGGTGGCTGCTGCCCTGCACTGTGATGCTGCTCTGGTGGCTGGTGCTGGCAGCGGCGGGACCGACGCTGGCCCGCGAGGATCCACTGCAGATCGATTTACCGACCGTGCGAAAGCAACTCCGCGCACTGATCCTCGAGGGACGGGCGCAACCCGCCTTGCAGCGAATCCTCACATTGCGCAAGGAACACGGCGACGATGGCGGGTTGGCACTACTGGAGGGCGAAGCCTACTACGCCACCGATCGCTTTGAACTGGCCGTGGATGCGTTCCGCAACGGACTCGAGATCGATCCCGCAAAGCATGGTCAGTTGTTCAACCTGGGTCGCGCCTTGCAGCAACTGGGGCGTGATCGTGAAGCGTTGGTCGAGTTCGAGCAGATGCAGCAACGGCCGGAAGCCGCCCATCGCACACGTGGCCACTTCGGAGCGGGTCTCTCCTGGCAAAGTCTCGGCGACATCGAGCAAGCGATGGGGCTCTATCAGCAGGCATTGAAACTGGATCCTCGATTCGATCGGGCCCGCTACCGACTGGCACTGCTGCTGTTGCCCGCGAAGCCGCAAGAGGCGTTGTCGATGCTGGAGCAGATCATCGAACGAGATCCACTGCATCATGGCGGCGCCTACAACCGCGCACTGGCACTGAGGAACCTGGGACGGGTCGAAGATGCCCGTCAAGCGATGCTCCGCTACCAGACCATCCTCGAGGGGCGCTCTCGCATCGCCATGCTGAAGGAGCGATGGGCGACCGAGCCGAGCAACTTCGATCTGATGATGGAACTGGGACGCACTCACGGACAGCTGGGTGCGCTGTCGGAAGCGCTGCGCTGGTTTGGTAAGGCCGGGGGAGAGCGCCCGGAAGATCCGCGCCCACCGCTGGCGACCATCCAGACCTTGCTCACTGCCGGCAAGGTGGCCCAGGCGAGAGTGCTGGTCGGGCGCCTGCAAGGGAGTGAGGTCGCCAGCCAGGCCCGGGCACTGCTCGAAGAATTTGACGCTCGCCCGGTGCCCTCGCCACCGGCCCCGCCACCGGCCCCGCCGTCGCAGGATCGCTAGATCAGATGGGCCAGTTGGGCAACTTGGGATCCTTGCGTCGGATCTCGGTTGCTCGCTTCGGTCCGGTCGCCAGCAGCACCACGAGCAGATACAGATAGAAGAGCGACATCGCAATCAGCAGATATCCCGGTGGGATGCTGCCGGCTTCAAACGCCTGCTTGAGAATCTCCTCGAAGGTGCCGTGACTCGGTGCCCGTTCCCACGCCAGCATCAACCAGGTGCCCAGCACGATGAGAAAGAGCCAGATGTAAGTTCGCTGCAAGCGGCGCCCGAGCGCCTCCATTCTCGACATCTTGTAGTTGGGAGCCAGCAGATCGTTGCACAGCATCTCGCGCCAGTTGCCCTCGACCAGCTTCTCGCCCTGCAGCAGTGCCGGAACCATCAGGTGCACCTCGAGCATCCGGACCCGCATGCGCCAGACATCGAAATAGCGATAGCGACGCGCCTCGATGTGCAACAGCAAGTAGAGCAGCATGCAGCAGAATGGCATCAACAGGATCGAGGCGTCCTTCGATGAATAGGCCAGTGAGACCACTGCCATCGTCGAGAGCACGGCCCAGTGTGTCGTGGCATCCATCCGCTGGCGCCAGACATTGGCACGGGAGAGTTCCCCACGATAAAAATGCGCCAGAACCTGCAAGTTGGAGGCGGGAAATCGCTGTAGCAGCGCACTCTCGCCGGCAGATTCATCCGGACTGGAGCCGGCCTCGTCAGCACTATTCATCGGTTCCCCTCCCTTGTTGCGCCACGAGACTGACCTGTGACCTCGCCAGCGTCAAGGCCACGCTTGCCTCCGATCGCTCGACAGGACACACTCCAGCGACACACCCACCCCTGATCTGGAGAAGAGATCTCGATGCTACGGCCTCCTTTGACCCGGCTGCTGTGGATCCTGCTGCTGAGCCAGTTTTACCTCGCTGCATCCATCTCCAGCGCTGCCGAGCCGATGCTCTGGCCCTTTCAGCCGGAGGTGTCCCCCGATGGGGCAACGGTCGCCTTCACCTGGGAGGGATCGCTGTGGACCGCCTCGAGTGATGGAGGCGTCGCTCGCCGTCTCACCGACCACCCCGCCTGGGAGTCGTTGCCGCGCTGGAGTTCCGATGGCGAGTCGATCGTCTTCGCCTCAGCGCGTGGCGGCAGTTCCGATCTGTGGCAGATACCCGCACAAGGGGGCCGTGCTCGCCGCTTGACCTGGTGGAGCGGCACCGATTTGCCCTGCGACCTGTCCCCGGATGGCTCCGAATTGATCTTCAGTAGTGATCGCATCGACGGCTGGAAGAAGGGCGCACGGTTGTATCGAATGGCGATCCCACCGGCTGGATCTCCCCCCGAAGAACCGACCCGTCTGACCCTCGCAGCATCATCCAGCGCCCGCTACTCGCCCGATGGTCAGCAGCTGTTGACGCAGCGTGAGGGGACCGATTGGACTCGCCAGGGCTATCGCGGATCGCAGTCGGGGCAGATCTGGCTGTACCACCTCGAGAGTGGTGACTGGCGTCCACTCACCCCGGCTGGAATCCCCCATTCCTCGCCGGTATGGATCGACCAGCAACGGTTCCTGATGGTCGAGGATATCGATGGCCGTGGGCAACTGGTCGAACGTGACATCGACCATCGAAATCGACGGGTCTGGACCTCCTTCGAGCACGATTCGGTGCGATTTCCCAGTGTCAGTGATGATGGCAACATCGTGATCTTCGAGCAGGGATTTCATTGCTGGAAATTGAATCGATCGAGTGGCCAGATCGTGCCGCTCGAATTCCTCGCTGCCGAGGACTTGCCCGACACCGGAGTCGAGGATCTGAACTTTTCCAGCGCCACCTCCGCGTCCCTCTCTCCCGACGGCAAACAGGTCGCCTTCGGCTGCCAGGGCGATCTGCTGGTGAGACGAACCGAGAAGGGACTTCCCGCCAATCGCGTCGATGCCCACCCCGCCAGAGATGACGACCCGGTCTGGTTACCCGGCGGTAAAAAACTGCTGTTCGTGAGCCGTCGAAGTGGCACCGAGGACCTCTACACCGTCCGCAGCAGCGAAGCGGGTGAACCTCGTCTCGACCGCTGCCTGACCACCGAGGTGAAACGCTTTCCCGGGCCCGAGGTGCGGCGACGCTCTCCAGGCCTCTCTCCCGACGGTCAACAGATCGCCTTCTTGCACGGCGATGGCGACCTGGCGGTGCAGGATCTCGATGGAGGCCACTTCCGCCTCCTTCACAGCGGCTGGGCACCGGTAGAGTTTCGCTGGTCCCCCGATAGCCAGTGGATCGCCTATTCCACCCTCGATCAGGATTTCAATCGAGATGTGTGGCTGGTGCGAAGTGATGGAACGATGTTCCCCTTCAACCTCAGTGCCAATCCTCGCCCCGACCTCAATCCAGCGTGGAGCCCCGATGGCCGCAAACTGTGCTTCGTCTCGCAGCGAGACGAGGAGGGCGGAGACCTGTGGTGGCTATGGCTGCGCAAGGAGGATTTCCAGCAGACTCGTGAGGACCGGATTCTCGACGATGATCCACCCGAGGAACCCCCTTCTGCAGCACCGAAAAAGAACCCACCGAAATCGGATCCGCCCAAATCAGAGGAGCCCAAATCTTCCGCGCCCGGTTCCGCGCTCGCCGACGATGACAAGCCCGACCCGAGACTTCAAAATCTGCCCCGAAGCCGGTGAAAAAGGTCGAAGAAAAAAAGGTCGAAGAAAAAAAGGTCGAGGTACAGATCGACCTCGATGGGATTCGTAACCGCTTCCAGCGCGCCTTTGCCTCGGACAAATCGGTCGGGTCGCCCATCTGGAGCCTCGACTCGAAGAAGGTCTTCTTCAACTCGTCCCATGAAGGATCCGCCGCACTGTACTCCCTGTCGATTCCGCAGGACGGCTCCGCCAAGAAACTCGCCGCCGGTTCCTCGGCCATCGTCGAGTGGAATCGAAAGAGCAAGAAGATGCTTCGCATCGTATCGGGGGTCCCGACCACCGTCACCGCTTCCGGGAGCAGCGTCGCGCTCACCTTCGCTCGGAAATTCCCGGTCGACATGCTGGCTCGCCGCCGTGCAGTCTTCGATGAGGCGTGGGCGACGATGCGCGACCGATTTTACGACCCGAAGATGAAGGGGCTCGACTGGCAGGCACTTGGCGATCGATACCGTGAGATCGCAGTGGCTCGTCGCGATCCCACCGAGTTCGCCTCCATCATCAACCGCATGATCGGTGAGTTGAACTCTTCTCATCAGCGTTTCACCCCTGCAAAGCGCTGGTCCAAGACGATCCGAGCCACCGGTGTGCCGGGCTGGAGGCTCCAGCCGAACCGCCAATCCGGTCGCTACCGCATCGAATCGATCTTGCCGGGTACTCCCGCAGCAGCGAAGGAACTCGATCTGCACATCGGAGACGAATTGATCTCCATCGATGGAGAGCCGATTCACGCCGGCGACAATCTCTCGATCCCTCTCGAGGGAAAGGTCGGTTCTCGTGTGGCGATGATGATCGCTCGTGAGGGACAACCGGAGCGGCGCATCGTGATCCGCCCCATCTCGAATAATGTCCTGCGAACCTTGCTCTACAACGACTGGCAGCGCCAGCGACGAGAACAGGTCAGTCGCCTCAGCCAGAATCGACTCGGGTACCTTCACATCCAGGGAATGAACCAGAGCAGCCTCGACCGCTTCTCGGTGCAACTCTACGAGGCGGGTCATGGCAAGGAGGGGTTGATCATCGATGTGCGGGAAAATGGCGGTGGCTGGACCACCGACTTGCTGCTGGCGGCACTGACCCGGACCCCGCACGCCTACACGATTCCTCGGGCCGGATCGCGCGGTTATCCCAATGATCGGCTGGTCGCTCCCTCATGGACCCGGCCCATCGCAGTGATCTGTAACCAGAATTCCTTCTCCAATGCGGAGATCTTTTCCCATGCCGTGAAAAATCTCGGGCGCGGAGCGCTGGTCGGAGTGCAGACCGCAGGGGGTGTCATCTCGACCGGCAGTTCGACACTGCTCGATGGCAGCCGCATCCGGGTCCCCTTCCGCGGCTGGTACACGATCCCCGGGGGAGTCGACATGGAACTGAACGGGGCGATCCCCGATGTCGTGGTCCGCTCGCTTCCGGCGGATGAGGAGCAACAGCTCGATCGGCAACTGGAGGCGACCATCCAGCGACTACTGGAGGATCTCCCACCGAGGCGTAAATTGGCTTTTTGAGGCGATCTTGATCGATCCTGCCAGGTCCGGTTGACCCGAGCCGACCCTGCTCGATAAGATACTGACATGAGCAATAGAAATAACCGCAAGGTCAAAAAGGCCAACCACGGCAAGCGTCCGGCGAATCGTAACCGCCGTGCCGCCAAGTCTGCCAAATTCAAGAACTGAGTCCCTGGTGGACCCGATCTCGCTGGAATCTGGTTCCTCGTAACCTGATTCCTCGAGTGCCTCTCCTGAATTGGGCCGCTGGCCCGCCCGGTCCTGACCTCGCTCCTCTGTCGAATCTGCCCCTTCTACGGTGTGCTTTACTGGCACCACCGCAATCCATCCGTTAATTTTCCGGTTCAGATCCGAGCATCCTGACGATGCCGATGACCGAGGACCACTGGGAGGTACTGACATGGATATCGCACTGCTTCAGCAAACCGCACGACGGATGGTCGCCCCTGGCAGAGGGGTACTCGCCGCCGATGAGAGCCACCCGACCATCGGAAAGAGATTTGCAGCACTGGGCATCGAATCCTCCGAGGAAAATCGGCGAGTGTATCGTCAGATGTTCTTCCAGAGCCCGGGCATCGAAGAGTTCATCTCCGGAGTCATCCTGTTCGATGAAACGATTCGCCAGTGTGATGACCAGGGAACTGCTTTCGCACAGTTGCTCGCATCGAAGGACATCATCGCAGGAATCAAGGTCGATCGCGGAGCCAAGCCGCTGGTCGGACATCCGGGTGAAACGGTCACCGAAGGTCTCGATGGCCTGAGAGATCGCCTCGCCGAGTACTTCCAACTGGGTGCCCGATTCGCCAAGTGGCGTGCAGTCATCTCGATAGGTGATGGAATGCCGAGCCGTGCGAGCATCGAGACCGATGCCCACGCTCTCGCACGATATGCCGCTCTCTGTCAGGAGGCTTCGATCGTTCCCATCGTCGAGCCCGAGGTCCTGATGGACGGCAATCACGACATCGATACGTGCGAATCGGTCACTACCGATGTCTTGCAGCGAACCTTCTCTCATCTTGCGGCTCAGGGAGTGATGCTCGAGGGGATCGTTCTCAAGCCATCGATGGTCATCCACGGTACTGGTGCCGCTGCTGCGACCACCGATGAAGTGGCGGAACATACCCTTCGTTGTCTCCAGCGAACCGTGCCCGCTGCTGTGCCGGGGATCGCTTTCCTCTCCGGCGGCCAGAGCGACGAGGACGCAACCGCTCACCTCGATGCGATGAACCGTCGTGGTCCACACCCCTGGAACCTGACCTTTTCCTACGGCAGAGCGTTGCAGGCTCATGCGATGCAGACCTGGGGCGGGGCTCCGGATGCGATCGAGAGTGGATCCCAGGCGTTCCTCAAACGTGCCCGTTGCAACTCCGCCGCCACTCGTGGAGCCTGGGAGCGTTCGATGGAGCAGGCGACAGCCTGATCCAGCCACGCAACCGAACCGAAGTTATGGGGTTGTGGATGAATAGCCCGCCAATTTCTCGCTGAGTCTCGCTCGCCCGGAGAATCAGAGGAGAGGAGTGATCCGCATGACCAGGATCCCCGTTCTCGCTGAACTCGACTCTTACCTCGAGTCGATGATCGAGTCTATGACCCAGTCGATGAAGATGAAGTTGCGGCTTCCTGCGATCGCGCGAGGTGGCTGGCTACTGACGATGCTACTGGTCACCACGCTGGTCAGTGGCCAAGTGGAACCGGCAACTGCCGCTGAACCTGCCGCTGAACCTGCCGTCGACCAGAAGATCGCCACTGCCATCGGCATCGATGGGGCACGACACCTGCTCGGCAGGACCATCTTCGGAGCTCCGCTGGATCAATTGCAGCACTATTCATCGCAGACTCGAGAAGAAGCGGTCGACAGCCTACTCGAAACTCTCACCACCTCCGCAGTCACCCCCCTTCCTTCCTGGGCTTCACTGACACCGAGCAAGATCCAGCAACAACGAGGAAAAACCGCGGAGAGTCGCAAGGCCTTTCAGAAGTCGATGCGACGATGGCAGGGTGAGTTGCGCGGCTGGTGGGCACGGGAACTGATCTCCACCCCTTCTCCCCTGACCGAACGACTGGTGCTGATGTGGCATGGCCATTTCACTTCCGAGATGACCAAGGTTCGCTCGGCACCGGCGATGCTGAAACAGAATCAAATGTTTCGCCAGCTGTGCAGCGGAGACTTCCGCCAACTGCTCCATCGTGTGGCAGTGGACCCGGCGATGGCGATCTACCTCGACACCCGTCGCAGTACCCGGGAGAAGCCAAACGAGAACTTTGCCCGGGAATTGCTCGAGTTGTATGGTCTCGGTGAAGGAAACTACAGCGAGACCGATATCCAGGAGGCTGCCCGTGCATTCACCGGATACCGCATCGACAACCGGACCGGTGAACTGCGGCGGATCCGGCGTCGCCATGATGCCAGCGAGAAGACCGTGCTCGGTGTCACCGGCTCGCTGACCGCTACCGAAGTGGTCGACGCAGTTCTGGCTCAGCCCGCCTGTGCTGAATGGATCAGCCGGCGCTTCTGGATCGAGTTCATCTCTCCGACCCCGGATGTGAAAGTTTTGAAGCAGTGGGCTCAGGCGCTCCAGCAGGAACAGTGGTCGCTACGAGCACTGCTTCGAATCACGCTCCTCAGTGAGGCGTTCTGGTCCGAGCAAAACCATGGATCGCTGGTCAAGAGTCCGGTCGATCTGGTGGTCGGTACGATACGGTCCTTGAAACTCGAGAAAGCCCCGGCGGGCCAGGCGCTGCGTACCCTCAGTCGCCTCGGCCAGCAACTCTTCGATCCACCCAATGTCGCCGGCTGGCCCGGTGGCCACCAATGGATCGATGCCACCACCTTGCTCGGGCGTCGTCTATTTCTGACCGCAGAAATTCACAACCTGGCGATCTTGAACCAGCTGCAACAGTTACCGGAGACGGACCTTCGCCCCCCAACGAATGACCCTGAGTCCGAGCCCGAGATGATGAATCCCAAGGACTCTCCAGAGATGAAGGGTCGGCGAGAACTCCCGCGACGCATCAAGGCGCGAGAGCGGCGTCGATTCATGCCCCAGGTGCTGCGTGAACTGGAGCAGTTGTGGCAATCGCTGGGAGACACTGCCGACGCCAGAAGTCTACGACTGCAACAGTGGTTGCTGCCCTTCAAACCGGTCGGCACGGTGGTCCAGCGAGGTTCGATTCGTGACCGATTCGGCTCGGTACTGCTCGACCCCACCTACCAGTTGAAATGAGGATCGGATGAAATTTGATCGCAGAGCCTTTCTTCGCCTGGGCGGAGCCGCCTGCCTCCCACTGCTGGTTCCCGGTGTTCGCACCTGGGCCATCGATGAAGAAACCGCCACTACTGCGGCACTCGGTGATCGTGTGCTGATCCTGGTCGAGTTGCAGGGTGGAAATGATGGTCTCAATACCGTGATCCCATTCCGCGATGAGCGTTACAAGAAGTTGAGACCGAAGATCGCGGTGGCCGATTCTCACGTGATGGACCTCGGAAACCACCTCGGCATGAACGATGCCATGGCCACTCTCGGAGAATCATGGGAAGCCGGGGATGCGTGCTGGATCCTCGGCCTGGGCTATCCCCAACCCAATCGTTCGCACTTTCGTAGCATCGAGATCTGGGAAACCGGATCCGATTCCGATGAAAATCTGACGGATGGTTGGCTTGGACGCCTGATCGGCAGTGCGGCAGGCGATCCGACGCGTGCCGCCGATGGCATCGTCCTGGGTGGCGGAGATTCGGGTCCTCTCCACGGCGACTCGACCCGTATCATCCACCTCAACGATCCGATCCAGTTCACCCGCCAAGCTCGAGCGGTTCCCGACATCGCCCACGGCAAAGATGCCAGAAAAGCGCTCGAGCATCTGCTCGAAGTGCAGGCCGATATCAAGCGGTCGGCCCGGGTGATCGAGGAGAAGAGAGCCAAGGCTCCAGCCCTGGGGGTCCAATTTCCCCAGAGTAAATTTGGCAAGAGATGTGAAATCGCCGCCTCGCTGGTGACCTCAGGCGTTCCCTGTCCCCTCATCAAATTGTCTCACGGCGGATTCGACACCCATACCGATCAGTTGCGCCGACACCCACAACTGCTGACCGACCTGGCCACCGGGCTGGCGGCACTGCGCACGGCTCTGATCGCCTCGGGAGACTGGGACCGGGTACTGATTTCCACTTATTCAGAGTTTGGCCGCCGCGCCAACGAGAATGGCAGTGAAGGCACCGATCATGGGACCGCAGCGCCTCATCTGCTGCTGGGTGGTCGGGTCAAGGGTGGGCTGGCGGGAGCACAGCCCGATCTGGGCACCCTCGAAAAGAACGACCTGGTGTTCACCACCGATTACCGACGCCTCTATGCCACCATCGAACAGCAGTGGTTCCAGCTTCCGGCCAATCCGCTGATTTCGAGGGGAGCGCGTCCCTTACCGGTGCTGCGAGAGAAGGCGCTGTAATTGACTGCGCTGTAATTGACTGCACTGTAATTGACTGCACTGTGATCGACAGCAGCGTGATCCACTTCCAGCGGACGACTCTGACCAAAAATCTGGTTTGTCCGTGCAGATTCAGGTTTGATCTCTCCGCCAGACCGATATCCTTCCAATCTGGAGGATCCACCACGTGACGATGCTGATTCAGAGCCTAGTTTCCTTTCTGCTGGGACCGCTGGTAGCGATCCTTGGGGGTCGCCTGCCGTCGATGCTTCCGGTGATCGATGGCTTCGTGCTGATCTCGCTGTCGGGCCTGGTGATGCTCGAGGTGATCCCACATGCGATGGAAGAGATCGGGCTATGGGCGCTGGGATTGGCCATGGCTGGTTTGCTGGTGCCGAGTTTCGTCGAGAAGTCTCGCTTCCGGATTGCCGACCAGGCTCATGACATGGCGCTGATCTTCGGGATCGTCGCGATTCTCCTCCACTCGATGGTCGACGGACTGGCGCTGGCGATCAGCGTTGCTGAAGGAAATGCAGAGGCGTTCGGCTCGGCGGTGATCCTTCACCGATTGCTGGAGGGAATGGCGGTCTGGTGGCTGCTGCGACCCACCCATGGAAAACGCCTCGCGATGGCTACCATCTTTGCCGGAGTCCTGCTCAATCTGGCCGGTTGGTTCGGCGGCCAACAATTACAGTCGCTGGTCTCAAGTTTTCCATCGTCAGCGGTGATGGCGCTGCTCGGAGGCGCGTTGCTCCATGTGATCATCCATGCTCCCGATCAAAAGTCGGTCGGCGTGAAACGGGCCGCAAGACTCTCGGCAACCGGTGCCCTGCTGGGGCTGCTGTTCCTGTACCGCTTCGTCCTGCAAGACAGTGTCCATCTCGACAACCACGCCATTCATTCCGGGGTGGGTGATTTCCTCGATCGTTTCATCGCTCTGGCGAGAGCAAGTGCCTGGCCTCTGTTGCTCGCCTACACCGTCGCCGGATTGATCCATGCGCTGCTGCCCAAAGCCACCATCCAGTGGATGGCCCGTGGATCCAATCTTCAGCAGTCACTGCGTGGGATGCTGTTTGGGCTGCCGCTTCCCATCTGCTCCTGCGGAGTGCTCCCCCTCTATCGAAGTCTGGTCGAGAAGGGCGTACCGACCGCCGCTGCAGTGACCCTGCTGGTCGCAACTCCCGAACTGGGAATCGATGCGGTCATTCTCTCCTTCACCATGGTCGATGGCCCGTTTGCCATCGCACGAGTAGTGACCGCTGCAATACTGGCGATCTCGGTTGGCATGCTATCTCTTCGCTTCATCCGGCCGATCCAGGTCAAACCAGATCAGTTGAAATCTACTGAACCACACAAACCGATCACTGAGAGGATCGTCGATGGATTGAAGGTCGGACTGTGTGACCTGGTCGACAACACGGCTCCATGGATAGTTCTCGGCCTCTCGTTGGCGGCGGCACTCTCTCCACTGGTCGAGGACGGCAGTTTTCTCGCCAACATCCCTGACTGGCTCGAGGTACCGGCCTTCGCCCTGCTCGGTCTTCCGATCTATGTCTGTGCCAGCGGAGCCACACCTCTTGCTGCAGTCCTGATCGCAGGAGGAGCTTCACCCGGGGCGGCTCTGGCGTTCCTGCTCACCGGGCCCGCCACCAATGCGACCACCTTTGGTATTCTCGGTGACTTGCACGGACGACGCGCCGCCATCCTCTTTGCCATCTGCATCGGGATCGGAGCGATCGGTTGCGGATACGCCGTCGATGCGATTCTCGATGGAGTCACCGTGGGTGTCGCAGAGCACATCCATCTGGACCACTCGTCCCATTCAGGAGAAGAGGGCTCCTTCGGCAGCGCCGAACTGTTCCTCGGCCTGTTGGCGCTGCTGTTCCTGATGAGCATCTTTCGTAAAGGGCCACGTGCCTTTCTCAACCAGGTTTTTGGCATCCCCGCCGAATCTCCCGGTTCGACCGATTCCAGCTGCTGTTCCACCGAAGGTGAGGAAGCGCAACCTGCCCCTGGCGGCAGCTGATGCTCCGGCTCCTGAGACCCGGTCGGGTCCGGTTGATCGAGCGCCGCTCCCTGTTACCATCCGGGTAAGAGGTGGAAGTACTCCATCCGCCTGAAAGGAAACCGAGATGCCGTACCCTGAAGAGATGGTCACTCCGATGCGTCGAGAACTCACCGACCATGGAGTCACGGAACTGAAAAATGCTGCAGAAGTCGACTCTTTCCTCGACCCCGAGGGAGGGACCGCTTTCGTCGTGATCAACAGTGTCTGTGGTTGTGCCGCCGGAGGAGCGCGCCCCGGTGCCATCCTGGCCCTTCAATCGGAACATGCTCCGACGAAGTCGGGCACCGTCTTCGCCGGCCAAGATGTCGAAGCGGTGGAACGGACTCGCCACCATTGCGGTCAGGTGCCGCCCAGCAGTCCATCGATGGCACTGTTCGAAGCTGGAAAACTGGTCTGGTTCCTACCGAGACACATGATCGAAGGTAGAGATCCTCAGACCATCGCCCTCGACATCGTCAATGCTTTCGAGAAGCACTGCGCCCCCTCGGACGCTTGAAGGTCGAGGAGATCGAAGCGATGGGAACCTTCCACGATCACATGGGAGAACTGCACGGCATCACCGTGGTGGTTTCGAAGCATGACGGGTGCACCTGGATCGGTCGCTGCCATAGCGAAGATGCGATCGAGGTGATCCTCCACGATGCCGATCTTCATGATCCGGCACTCAGTGAGGAGGACACCGATCAGTGGCTGCAAAAGGCCAAGCAAATCGGTCACTGGCCAAGAGTCTCCACCATCCGCATCGCCAGACCCGAGGTCTCGAATCTGGTCCGCCTGGCGGAGATTACTCCAGGCCAAGGCGGACCAGATCCGGCCTGATCAATTCTTGCCGGGGATCGGAATCTGATCTCCAACCAGCAGTCGAGTCATCTTTGATAAATCGAGCAGCATCGGAACGGCCGGATCTTCACTGTTGAGGGTCACTTCCGGAATCTGAAGATTCTCCACCGCTGTCAGTGCCAACAAAATCCGTCCACCCACCGAGTCGAGGGCTTCGTTGCGTAGCAGGTCGCGCAGAGCATCGGCCTTTTCCAGTGCCAGGTTGCCCCTCGCAATGGCAATATCTCGTTCTGCTTCCCCTTCCGCGATGGTCGTTCGCGAGTACAGCAGAGCGTCGGCGTTGATCTGGGCGATTTGCACCTGATAATCCGATCGCTTCTCCTGGATCTTTCGTTCCCAGTTCTTCTCCTCCGCGAGAGCCTCTGCCGCAATCCTACGCGTCTGGGTCTTGACCACCTGCTCCACCTTGGCCTGTTCGGTCAGCGCAGACTCCAACTGGGATTCTTGCCGAAGCAACTGCTTCTCCTGCAGTTTGGTCTCGTATTGGGCGGGAAACTTGACCTTTCGGATGAATAGGTTTTCCGGCACGACATGATATTCGGCCAGTTCCTGGGTCAGGAGTGCGAGAGTATCTTGAGCTCTCGACAAACGCAGATCTGTGATCTGTAGATCCTCGGAAGTCAACTCGGCCAGCTCTTCACGAAGGGTGCTGATCACCCTCGCTCTGACCCTCTCACGATAGGCGTCCTTCAGACCATCTTTGATGATCAGATAGGCCTCATTTTTCTTGATCTTGTAGGTCACCGTGACGTCAAGATCGATGGTATTGCCATCCTTGGTTCTCAAGGTGACCGCTGGCTGCCAGTCTTCGATACCGCGAGCCAACCTCGATTCACGCCACCCTTTCGACTCGGTGAAATGGAGAAAGTGCGTTTGACGGGGAAGCAGATGCCAGCGGTGGTATCCGCTGATCCCCAGGACCAAACCGGTGTAATGGTCCTTCTCGACAATCCCCTTGGCTGTGCCAAGCACGACCTGCTTCACACCGATCCGTGCAGGAGGGATCTTCTCCGTGATGAAGGCGGTCACAACAATCGTCAGAACCAGGATTATTATCAGGACAATAAAGGCTTTCATCGGATCGACCCTCCTGTCCCTCGCACCGGTTGCGCAGGAGGTAAAGGTCCGCCGCTTCCGAGGTGTTCAATTCGAATCGGTGAAGGATCCCGGCGGTAAGGAACGATATTGAAACGGATCCCGGCGTACTTTTCTGCCAGTTTCTCTCGCACCAGGATCTCTCCCCTTTTCTCAAGTGCGGCCACTCTGGCCGAAAGGCCCTCTGCGTCCTTGCGTGCCTTCTCCTCGAGGGCTCTCGCCTGCTGCAAGTTGGCTTGCTCGGTCGCTGCTCCCTGGTTGGAATCCTCGATCTTCTGCGCATCGGCATTCTTGACCGTACGAATCTTTTCCTTCTCCGCGGTGATCCGCTCCGCTTCGAGCGTTCCGAGGACCAACTCGTACTCCTCGGCCATATCTCTCTCGACATGGGCCAGCGTACGTTCTCGCACATTGGTCAGTTTTTCGAGTTCGATCCCCAGTCTTTGAACTTCCTGATTGGCATTCTTTCGCTTCTCGATGGCGTATTCGACCACCTGGTCGAACTTGGGTCGAGGAATGATCACCTGGGTCACATCGACCCCGTGAACTTCGAGAACGGCATCGAGACGATCCGTGGCGGCTGCCACTGCCAACTCATAACTGGTCGGATCCGCAATCTCTTCACTACTGTACTTGCCAAACTCATCTCGCAGGATCGATCGGGCCGAAGCACGAATCCAATTGCGCTTGAATGCGTCTGCATCTCCCGAATCGTTGAGCACAACTGCAGTTCTCGAGGGGATCAACTGATACTGGATGGTCAGCGTGTCAAAACGGAAACTGGATCCGTCCTTGGCCCTCACTGTCAACTCCCGAACATGATTGAAGGAGACATCTTTCGACCCCTCCATCACGAACTCGTTGGGGGATTTATCGAACAGATAGGCCTGCTGCAACCAAGGAATGAAGATCACCAGTCCCGGGGTGGTGATCAGTTCCTCTCCCCCGGTGAAGTAATTGATGAGTATAGCCACCTCGGTGTCCGCCACATCGATGATCCCACCTTCGCCAGTGACGAATGCGACTCCCGCGATCAGCACCAGTACCAGGAACAGAGCCGGCCACAGCAACTTCTTCGGATCAAAGGGAAGTCCTCCCCCTCGACCTCGAGATCGTCCCTTACCGCCAGGCGGCGGTGGCCACCCCTCGGGAACACTGTCATTTCCTGCTGCAACCATCTTCAGACTCCTTCCTCAACCACATTAAAATCACCTGCGCCGTAAATCGATCCCGGAATCGGGATTCAGGATTCAGGACAGGATCGACTTGCCCAGGGCACTGGTGATGATTCCCACCGCGACCTCGGCTGTTCTGTTTCCTTCATCGAGGATCGGATTCACTTCGACCATCTCGAAGGAACGGACCTTCTCTGTTTTCGCCACCATTTCCATCGCCATGTGTGCTTCTCGATAGGTCAAGCCGCCTGGCCTGGCGGTTCCGGTTCCCGGAGCAAATCGCGGATCGATGACATCGATATCAAAACTAACATGGAGGTGATCACAATCTTCGAGCACTGTAGCGAGTGCCTCCTCCACCACATCGGACAGACCTCGTCGATCGATATCTTCCATCGTGTAGGCGGAGATGTCGGAAGCGAGGATGCGACGCTTCTCATCGGGATCCAGTTCGCGAAGTCCGATCTGGGCGACCCTGTGGGGGGCGATCTTCGCACCCCGGTAGCCGATCCCGACCAGCGACTGTGGCCCCTTGCCGAGCAAGCAGGCCAGCGGCATGCCGTGGATATTACCGGTAGGAGACGTATCGGGAGTATTGAGATCTGCATGTGCATCGAACCACAGCAATCCCACCTTCGGGGGGGTGGTGGATCCCTCCTCTCGAAGATGTGCGGAGATTCCCGAGATGGTTCCGATGGCGATCGAATGGTCCCCCCCGAGAACCAGCGGAAACCGTCCTGCAGCCAGAGTCGACGAGACTCGATCACACAGGCGGGAACAGGCGGTTTCGATCACCTCGAGGTATCGTTGTGAGGGATCACCTGGCTCACGGGTTTCCGGGATGGGGATCTCGATGTCCCCACCGTCGTGCGATGGGATCTCTGCTCGCTCCAGTGCCGCTTCGAGCCCAGCGATGCGGATCGCCGTCGGTCCCATCGACACTCCCCTGCGACCTGCACCGTGGTCCAGCGGCATTCCGATCACCTCGACCGATGATTCCTTGGCACTCATCGTCGTCCTCCGTCTTGCTGGCTGGCCGCTGGATCTTTCTCGAGACTTTTCTTCAACTGTCCGAGCCTAACGCTCATCCGATCGATCCTGCTCTTCAACTCGGGGCGGGAGCCAAACGCCTTGCGGTAGGTCTGGTGAGCCTTTTGCGCCACCGGGAGATCCTTTTGGGTCAACGCACCCTCGAATACCAGTCTCCAGTAGTCGGAATAGATCCCGACACGTGGATCCTTGAGTTCGAGTCCCTGGCGATGGAGTTCGAGTATTTTCCCCGCTGCGATCTGGAACTCTCGTCCCCGACCCGCGGTATCCGATCTGGGGATGGTACGGACGACGGC
>DUAN01000153.1 GCA_012960845.1 Planctomycetota bacterium
CGCTGTGTGGGTTCGCTGTGTGGGCCGCTGTGTGTGCGCTGTGTGAGTTCGCTGTGTGGGCGCTGTGTGAGTTCGCTGTGTGGGCCGGTGTGCAGGCCGGTGAATCCGGATGCGGATGGCCTCTCGCAATAGACTCGCAGCGGCGAACCGATAATCGCCTGGTGACATCACTGTGACACCACTCGGGTATCTTTTGTCACGGCAAGAATCTCCACATATAGGTGTTCTTTCCTGCAAACGGAACGGAAACCGTACTCGAACTGCAGCCTACTTTATTGTCGCATTCAGCAATAAGTTCTCTCAATTCTTGTTCACTGTTGGAACCGTGATCCGCGTTGATTTCTCGGCGATCACGATGGCCCCTTCGACCAACTTTTTGGCCAGTGCTCGGGGTGAGAGTCCGTACTCGAATCCGACATGCATCGTCTGAAGAACCAGGTTCACGGGAACGGATTGAGAGATGAACTGCGCCTTGACCGAGTATGGTCCCCGTCCGGTGAGCAATTCTCCTGCGATATGATAGGTGGCAGTTCGATGCCCGAGAGGCTCGATACCTTGACGATGTTTACGTAAATTTTTAGGGTGGCCGTAGATGTTGTTGGGCCGGGAGGCGGGTCGAATGAAGGGGATTGCCGATCGCGATTTGTTGATCGTAAGCACCTGTTCCTGTTCTCCTCCACGCAAGTTTCTTACCAGCACTTTTGATTGCAGATTGAACAGTTGTTCATCCAGTGGGACCTCGCCGTTACGGACATAGAGGGAGAATCCATCCCTGACATCTCCGTTGGGATCACGGTCTCCGGAGATGAAAACGAGTTCACCTTGTGAATCCTGGACTTCGACCTGAAGGACAAACAGCCTGCCGAGCTTGTCGGCGGGAAGATTGTGTCCGCTGGAGAGGTTTTTCACGTCGAGTTCGAAGTCGATTCCCTGTTCACTGGCAGAAGTGATGCGGATCTCGGAGAGACCGAATCCACGCTGTAACGCCTGAAGCCGCTGTTGCGTGGCCCAATCGAGTAGTTCGAGTTGTTCATCGATGATCTCACGTGCTTCGTATCGATCATCGATGGAATCCCATGCTTCGGGGAATGGGAAGTCTTCCGGGCACTCGTCTTCGAACTGGTCGGTGCCCCATCCGCTGTCTACATCGAAGAGGAGCCAATCGGAGATCGATTTGTAATCTTGAGCTCGTTTGTTGATGGGGAAAATACCCGGATGGATGAGAGAGTAGTCCGGACCGGCAAAGAAGTGATTCGTCAACTTCCTGTTGGAAGTCTCTTCTCCGCCTACCACCGCAGCGGGCCCTTGTCGATAACCGGTCGAAATCCCCTCTTCCTTACCCATGTGGCAATCATTGCAGGAGATCCCTTGTGCCGCTGCGGGTGAGTTTCGATACTCGCTGAGAACTTCATGTACACGGAATCCGTTGGGGGTGAAGACCTCGTGACAACTACCGCAGTAGGTCGGGTCTTCAATTTCAGGAAACTTCTCGACCTCAGCGTGGATCGCGCGACCCACATCATCGCGCTCTGTATTCACCTTGTAGGTTTTTGGGTCTCTGAGAACGCGACTCATTTCTTCATTACCTTTGGCGCCCTTCACTGAATCGAAGAGATCCCCCCTGTCGAGACCCAGTCGACCCGCAACCTTGCGGTAGGGAGCGCTCATACGGTGGCAGACGACACAGGTGATCCCCTCTCTCGAGATGGGTTGTCGATCGAGGTTCGAGAGGCTGGCAGGTTCGCCGATGTCAGATCCGACGGGCGTATGGCAGCGGACGCAATAGTCCCCGGTGGTGGAACTGGTGCCCTTGTTCAAGGCCAATTGCAGCGACACCATTAACGGACTCAATTGTGAGTATGCGTGCTGGGAAACCGACCATTCTCGGTATTGCTTGGGATGGCACTTGGCGCACTTGTTTGCCGAGGGGAAGTCGTTATTTGCGAAGATCTTCTCGTGTTCCTCACGAGAGTGGTCGACGACGGTTTGGCGGTCAGGTGAGTTCTCTGAAGGCTTTACCGTCTCCAGTAGATCATCCAGTAGATCATCACCCAGTAGGTCATCTTCCAGCAGATCATCGTTCTCGGCAGATGGTGCTGGAGGAGGATCTTGGGAATAGACCGGATGATGGAATCTAATGTGGTTCGCGGATGCCCCCGCAAGGAGGAAGATGCTGGCCAGCAAAACGAACAGTACAGAAGTCGTGGGTGCCTTGGGGATCAGTACCACTGTTTCCTCGATCTCGTCGTGCAATTTGGTGTCGAAAAGTGTGACCATGGATCATCTGAAGAAATCAGCTCGTCGGGAATCCTATCTGGATTTTACTTCCGTTACATTACTCAAAGAACATGAGTCGTCCAATCGAGGGGGTGAAAATTGAATCATCGGTGGTTATTTTTCTTGTTGAGTATATTTGCTGTGGTGGATTTGTCCGCTTCTCAGCCGGCAAGTTCTCCGCCGGTAAGGCCCGATATCGTCGTCATCATGGCCGATGACATGGGCTGGTCCGATATCGGTTGTTTCGGCGGAGAGATCGAGACACCGAATCTCGACCAGCTGGCTTCGAATGGAGTTCGTCTGCGTCAGTTCTACAACACGGCTCGTTGCTGTCCGACGCGTGCTTCACTGTTGACGGGTCTCTATGCTCACCAGGCGGGTGTCGGGCACATGGTGTACGACGGTGGTTCGTCTGGCTATCGAGGAGAACTGTCCCCGACCACCGCAACCATCGCTGAACACCTGAGTGCCGCCGGCTACCGCACCTACATGTCGGGCAAGTGGCATGTCACTCACAACCTCGGCAAGGCGAAGCAACGGATCGAGCCGAAGAACCGGAAAAACTGGCCCATCGACCGGGGGTTTCACCACTTCTTTGGCACCATTCACGGTGGTGGTTCCTACTACGATCCGGTTTCATTGACCCGCGGAGAGCGCTACCTCCCGGCTCCAAAAGGCCAATTCCACTACACCGATGCCATCAGCGTGGAGGCGATGAATTTCATCGAACAACATGTCGATCAGACTCCCGACGATCCGATGTTTCTGTATGTGGCTTACACTGCTCCTCATTGGCCGCTTCACGCTCGACCCTCGGACATTGAAAAGGTCAAGGGTCGCTACCGGGACGGTTGGGATGCGATGCGAGAGGCGCGACTGAAGCGTCAGCGCGACATCGGAATGATCGATGCGGCGTGGGATCTTTCGCCGCGCGATTCTCGCATCAAGAGCTGGCAAGAGACGCCGGACCATCCGTGGCAGGAGAGACGGATGGAGGTCTATGCCGCCCAGGTCGAGCAACTCGATCGCGGAATCGGCCATATCGTTGCCGAACTGAAGTTTCAGGGTCGGCTGGAGAATACCTTGCTGCTGTTTCTGGCCGACAATGGTGGTTGTGCCGAGGAGATCACTGCGGGCTGGAAGAGCCTGACCATCCCGGAAAAGACCCGGGATGGTCGCGAGGTAAAAAATGGCAACAATCCGAAAATGCTGCCGGGACCGGAGGTGACCTATCAGAGTTACGGTTTGCCGTGGGCCAATGCTTCCAACACACCTTTTTTGCTCTACAAGCATCATGTTCACGAAGGTGGGATCTCGTCGCCGCTGATCGCGCACTGGCCGGCAGGATTAGAGGGCAAGGGGGTGATTCACGATGGACCCGGTCATGTCATCGATCTGGTCTCGACCTGTCTCGATGCCGCAGGGGCGGCACCGATCACCGAACTGGATGGAATCGCCATGCAGCCGATCGAGGGTGTGAGCTTGTTACCGATTCTCTCGGGAGAGCCTGCCACTGAACGTCCCATCTTCTGGGAGCATGAAGGAAACCGGGCGGTGAGGCTTGGAAGATGGAAGCTGGTCGGCCGTCACAACCGGCCGTGGCAACTGTTCGACATGGTGGCAGACCGCACCGAGTTGCATGATCTTTCCGAGAAAAAAGCACAACTGGTCGAGGCGCTGGAGAGCAGCTATCAGCAGTGGGCCCAGCGTGCTCAGGTCAAACCCTGGCCGTTGAACCGATAGCAGAGATCTGTCGATTCGGAGTTCAGATCCGCCAGGGTGCGCGCATCGGCTGACGGATCAGGCGATTGGCTTCCTCATCGCCGGGAAAGGTCTGCCCGACCGGGTCATACTTCAGTTTGCGGCCGGTTCGTATCGCGATGTTCGCCAGGTTGACGAGGCTGCACGAGCGGTGCCCGTTCGATTCGTTGAGAGCGAAGCGCTGGCGGGTTCGTACCGATTCATCGAAGTTGGTGGGCCCCACTTGCGGTGGTTCGGGCAACTCGTCGATGCCATCGAGAAGATCCGCCGGTTCGGTTCGCATGCCACGGAACACCTTGCCGTTGGGTCCTTCGATGTACGGTAGTCCAGCGGGATCCTTCGGCCCCCACTCCCTCGATTCGAGGATCAACTCGGTTCCATCCTGGTACTTCAACATCACCTTGCCCCAGGGCCCGCATGAATCGGGGTGTTGCGGCCATGGTGCGATGGCACTGATCTCCGATGGTGATGTGTGGTCCTTGTCGAGGATCCACTGCACCGGGTCGAGGTAGTGCTGCCCCATGTCGGCGAGGCCTCCTCCGTCGTAATCCCAGTAGCCACGAAAAGAGCCGTGGGTGCGGTGAGCGGTGTAGGGCTTGTAGGGGGCTGGACCCAGCCAGGCGTCGTAGTTGAAGTGGTCGGGCACCAGTTGCGGGGCCAGTTGCGGTTTTCCGGTCCAGTACATCTTCCAGGCAAATCCGGTGTCGGGACTGACACGCACTCGAAGTGGACCTCCGAGTCGTCCCGATCGGACCAGTTTCTTGATGCGGTTGGCGGGGCTACCCAGTCCGTACAATCCGCCCTCGAATCGGAACCAGGTATTGAGGCGGAACACCGCCTCGGTCTGTTCGATCTCCCGCACCACACGGATCCCCTCATCGATGGTGCGGCTCATCGGCTTCTCGCACCAGACATCGAATCCGGCGCGCGCTGCGGCCACGCTCATCAGGGCATGCCAGTGAGGCGGAGTGCAGATATGCATCACGTCGATGTCGGTACGGTCGAGCATTTGACGCCAGTCGCTGTAACCACTGCAGTTTCCGCCGGCGTGTTTCAAGCCATCCGCGAGGCGGTGGGCATCGACATCGCACAGCGCCAGGGTCGTTGCGGTTTGACCCTCCCGATGGGGACGGATGTGTGCGCCGCTCCTGCTGATACCACCACAGCCGATGATGCCATGAGTGATGGTGTCGCTGGGCGCAATCCTGCCCGGTCCGCCGAGGACATGAGCGGGAACGATGTGAAACAGGCTCACCGCTGCAGTGGCACTGGCACCGAGCTTGAACAGTTCTCGTCGAGTGATGGGCGAAGTGGGCTGAGCATTCTCATCTGCGTGTGTGGGACTCAAAATTCCTCCTCGTACATCTCCTCGGAATCTTCCAGGTCTTCCTCGTCTTCCCGCTGTTCCTGTTCCTGTTCTCGCAGCAGTCGCTGGCAATGAATTCCAAGCAACAGGGCGGTACTCCCCTCGATCGCCACACAGATGATGGTGTATCTGGAGAAGGAACCGCCATCGAGGAGCAAGCTGGAGGCGCGTGCCAGCGCAGTTCCCAGGTAGCACCACGCCAACGGCTGCAGCCACGTGGCATAGATCGGGTTCCACAGCGCGCGCACGGTTACGACACCGAGCATCGTCACCAGGCCTCCCATCAATGCTCGCATCTCTCCCAGCGAAGCGGCGGAAAGGACACCGCTGTAGGGTTCGCTCTCCTGCCATTTGAGCATCAGGTCGATGACCATCCTCGGTTCGATCATCACCCAGACTCCGAACCCGATGTTGCCCAGCGCGACCAGCAGGAGAAGGTGTCGGATCAAGGTCAGGCCCCGCCGTCAAAGAGGAAACGGTGTTCCATCGTATGCCTGTAAGTGCTCCCCGGTTGCAGGATCACCGAGGGCCAGGCGCCGTTGTCTTGCTTGTTGATCGCATCGGGCCACAGCTGGCTCTCGAGACAGAACGCTCCATGTTTCTGGTACACCGCACCCTTCTTGCCCGCGACTCCATCGAGGAAGTTGCCACTGTAGAACTGGATTCCCGGCTGGTCCGTCCAGATCTCCATCGAGTTGCCACTGGCGCGATCGCTGGCGCGGGCGGCAAAGCGAAGAGTGCCGGTCTCCTTGAGACTGAATCCGTCGATGACGAAGTTGTGGTCGTAGCCACCCGGGTCGCCGTCGCCGCTGCCGGGCAGCGCCGCGATATCGGTGCCGATCGCCTTGGCCGATGTGAAATCGAGCGCTGTGCCGCTCACAGGGGCGATTTCCCCGGTGGGAATCAGGTTCTCTCCAGCGGTATAGCGGCTGCAATTGAGTGTCAGAAGCTGATCGAGCATCGATCCGGAGGAGTGCCCGGCCAGATTCCAGTAGGAGTGGTGAGCCAGATTGACCGGCGTGGCGCGATCGGTCTCGGCAGTCATCTCGACACGAAGTACATCGTCGTCGGTCAAGGTGTAACGGACGGTTGCGTGAACCTCACCAGGATAACCCTCGTCTCCATCGGCGCTGGTCAGCAGTAACTCGATGCCGATTCCATCATCGCTGGCGAGGGGGCGTGCACCCCAGATGGATTTGTCAAAACCCTTCACTCCACCGTGAAGATGATGGTCGCCATTATTGGTAGCGAGGGCGTACTCGGTGCCGTCGAGGGTGAACTTGCCGGAGTCGATTCGATTGGCACACCGTCCGACGATGCAGCCGAAGTACTGCGATCGTTCGATGTATCCCGCCAGATCATCGAACCCCAGAACGATATCGATCATCTCTCCTTCGGGTCCGGGAACCAGGCACTCGGTCACGGTCGCTCCGTAGTCGATGATTCGCACACGCATTCGACCATTGTCGAGAGTGAATCGTTGAATCTTCACCCCGTCGATCTGGCCCCATGGCTCCACCACGATTCCATCGGTCACTGCAGGTCCCATTCCATCTTTGGTTTCGCGGATCCATTCTCCAGGTCCCTGACAGCTGACGGTGGCTATCACTGCGCTCAGGAGCAGGGTGCGAAAAGAGTATTTCACGAGTCGTTCGAATTTCACGGATAGGATCCTCTCTTGGGTACCCAGCATGATGTCGGATCGCGGCCTCGGGTCCAGAAGGAAGGAGCGGGATCGTCGGGGCGCAGGAGATGTGGGGAGGAGCGGCACAAGGACAAGCGATGGCGAGGTGTCCGCGAGGGAATCGTCGCAAATTGCCGGTGGGAGCGATGACCGACCTGTTGCGAAGTGGAAGGCTGTGAATCTGCTGGAGTGACTCGGAATGAACCGGGTTGAACTGGAATGGCACCTGAAACCCCCTCACTTCGGCCTTTGACAGGGTATGTAAGTTCTTTCATTGACATGAGTTGTGGTTCTATTGAGTGGCCGGTCCCGGGGCGCCGTCGATTTCATGGCGTTTGCGACTCGAGACCCCAGGCGGGCCGGTGCAAGGCCCGAGGAGGGTCATCATCGGCGGATGAAGCGCAAGACCGGGTTTTCGGTTCGGTTGACCGCTGGGAGGGACATCGGTACCCTCCTTGCTTGCGATTGCCAAGAGTGGCCCGAATCTACCGGGCGATGGTTGAAAGCCGTGAACCGACCGGGTGCAGCGCAGGCTCCCCGGGCAAAGGACAGGACCGAGAAGATGGCGCGTCGATGCCAGATCACTGGAGCCGGAACTCGATCGGGAAACCGCAAGGCCACCCGAGGTAAAGCCAAGTATCTCGGTGGCGTGGGTACCAAGATCACCGGACTGACCAAGCGTCGCTTCAAGGTGAACCTGCAGAACAAACGGATCTGGGTGCCGGAACTGGAGCAGTTCATCCGCGTTCGTCTCAGTGTTCGGGCACTCAAGACCATCACGAAGAAGGGTGCATACCGTACCCTCATCGATGCGGGGATTCTCCAGCCGCCCAAGTAAGGGCAGCATCATCTCATCACTTCTTGTTCGTTTCTTTCTCGCTCGGCATCAGTCGATCGGGATATGGAATCATCCGACCTGCCCGGCTCGGCATCCCCGCCTTGACCTGGCGCAGGTGTTTCCCGAGTGTCGCGGATAACGCTGCCAGTACCTGCGGGTTTTCTTTTGAAAGATCGTTCTTCTCTGCCAGATCATCGCCGAGGTGATAGAGCACCCGGGTGGGGAGCGGGTGGTGATAATAGATCATCTTCCACGGTCCCTGGCGGATCGAACTGAACGGCAAGATGCCAGGTCCTCGTGGTCCCCAGAAGTGCGGCATGTGCCAGAACAGCGGCCGATTGGGGTCGATCGCCGGGTCGTCTCCTCTCAACAGTGGCACCAGGCTGATTCCTTCAAGGGTCCTCTGATGAGCGGGCGGGCACTCCACTCCTGCGACCTGCAAGAGGGTCGGAAAGTGGTCATGACTGATCACCGGAGTTGTACAGATCCGCCCGGCGTCGATGGTGCCGGGCCAGCGGATGACCAGCGGCACTCGGGTGCCCCCCTCCAGTGCCGAACCCTTGCCGCTGTTGAGCGGGTGGTTGTGAGTGTGCGCTTCTCCATCGCGGGCGTGCGCCGACAGGCCACCGTTATCACTGGTGAAGATGATGATGGTGTTGTCGAGAATCTGCAGATCTTCCAGCGCCTTGCGCAGGGTGGCCAGTGCCCGATCGACCGTCTCGATCATGGTGGCGTAGGCGGCTTCCTTCGGTGGCAGTTCGGAGTAGCGATGACTCCAGCGTGAATTGGCGATGATGGGAGCGTGCACCGCGTAGGGTGAGAAGTGAAGGAAGAACGGTTTCTTGCGGATGTGCGCATCGTGAATCGCCGCCACCGACTCCAGTGCCAGTGCCTCGGTCAGATAGATCTCCTTGCCGTGGTATTTTTCCAGGCCAGGAATATCCCAAACCGACTGCCCGGGGTGAGCGGGATCCTTGGCGAAGTTTCTGCTCCCGCGATAGTCGGCGGGACCGCCCGCTGCGTGGCCTCCGATGTTGACATCGAAACCGAGCTGAAGGGGGTCTTCGCCGGCGGTTCCCTTGGCCCCCAGATGCGCCTTGCCGGCATGAATCGTCTGGTAGCCCCTTTGTTGCAGCAGTAGCGGCAGGGTCACATCGCCCGGCTGGAGCCCATTGACCTTCCAGTTCGGCGGGGTCGTGCCTTCCCGTGGCCGTCCGGTGTCCCGGTCCTTGTGGAGGATCCAGTAGGTGATCTGGTTCTGCTGCGGTGATCGACCGGTCATCACGCTGGTGCGAGTCGGCGTGCAAACCGGAGAGGAAGAGTAGGCATCGGTGAAGGTGATCCCCTCGGCGGCGAGTCGTTGCAACTGCGGTGTTCGGTAGGCATCGCGATGCGGCGGGCCCTGCGGGTGCAGTTTCAACGAGGTGTCTTGCCAGCCGAGATCGTCGACGATGAAGAACAAGATGTTGGGCGGTGCAGCATCCTCCGCTGCGGTCAGCGGCGAATCGGTGCAGCAGATCGAGCCGATCAGGGCGAGCAGGGGTGTCAGTATCACGATTTTCATACCGGTCATGATACGGTGGCCAGAGCGACCTTGTCAGGGGTGATTCGCTTCAGGCGGAAGGTCGGCGCGACACCAGTGCCCGCACCGCCAGCATCGCTCCGAGTGCCAGGTATGGCCAGGGAGAATCGGTGCGGGAGAATGGCAGCGGATGGGTTCCCGCCAGCAGTAGCAGGCCATGGCTCAGCAACAGCAATGAGAGTATCGCACAGATCCAGCGGACCGGTTCGAGACGTGCGGGGGGACGGTCGGCGGCGCTCACCGGGTCAATCCTTTTCCGCCTCTTCTTCATCCAGTTCATCGAGTTCATCGAGTTCATCTTGGTGTAGACCGAATGGCCGCATCACCACTCCCAGTCCAACCACCAGCGCCAGCGCGATGGGGATCGGCCAGGAAAGTTGGGAATTTTGTGAGAAGATGAAACCGATGAGGATCAGCACCGTTGCGGGGAAGAAGTCGAGCGGTTCCACATCGGTGCCGAAGGTCATCGCGCTTTGCCACAGTAGATGCAAGAGTGCGGTGATCCACAGGGTGGAAGCCACGAACTGGTGGAACCCATCTTCCGCGCTCGTCACGAAGGAAATCAACAAGGCCACGCCAACCAGCAAAGCCCCGACACGCTGAGATTTATTCATCGCTGTTTCTCCTTCGGTTCAGGTTCCTCGAACTCTTGAGCACTGCTCTGGTGCAGAAGCCTCTGCTGCAGCAGCCACTCACCCCACTGCGGGTCCTCACGTAGTGCTCTCAGGTCGCCATCGACCTCGACCATGGTGATGCGAATCGTCGATGAGAGCAAACTGATCCTGGCCGCCTCGAACGCCTCTTCGACCTTCCCCGAGAGCGCCAGGCAGCAGGCCAGATTGTAGTGAATCGCCTGCATCTCGTCGGTCAGCGCTGGCTGGAGTCGCTTCGAGACCCGCGGGATCAGGTCCTTCATCAAGGCAATTCGGCGCTGGTGGGTGGTGCTGGCTCCGGCCAGATCCGCACTTCTGAATTGCAGATCGCCGAGTGTGCCCAGTCCCTTGAGGACCTCTGCCAGGGTCACCGTGGTCGGGGGTGGGTCGGTGATTCGCCGCAATTGACCGATCCAGCGGTCGAGAGTCTGGCGCTCCCCGAGGCGAGCCAGCATCAAGCCGACTTCAGTCTCGACCCACGGTTCGAGGAGCAGGTCCTCCATCGTTTGATGGAGGGCGCCGATCAGTTCGGTGTTGGCGACATCGTGCAGGGCATTGGCCGCCTGGCGGCGACGCGCGATGAACAGATCTTCGTCGCGGAGCATCGTCAGTAGAAGTCGTGCGGCGGGAGTTCCGAGTGGAACCAGAGCGGCGTACTGGCCTCGATATCGTACCTGGTCCTCGGTGGCGGCGACCCGATCGAGTTCCTCTTGCACGATGGTCGAGAGGTCGGTGGGCAACGGAGCTGCGGAGCTACCGCTGGAAATCGCCATCGTCGTGACCAGCAGCCACAGCAGTGACTTCGCCGGTCGAGTGGCACAGGTCCGCTTCGAGTGAGCCATCGCACCTCCGAGGTGGTATCAGAGCCATCTTTCGCAGCGGGTCAAGTGGCGATGGGGCTCGAGCCGGAGATCTGCCGCAGTAATGAAAAAGAAGCGAGACCCGGGAACTCCTCGAGGGAAGTCCCCAGGTCCCGCATTGGAAGGAACCATCTGGCGATGGATCTTCACTGGGAGATGGTCAGTCTCCCCTGGTTGGCATTGGACAGTCCCTGGAAGAAGTCGAGTCCCGCTTCGTCGCCACCGGTGAACACTGTATCGATGGGAATCCGGTCCCAGTTCGCCGCCAGGATGTTCCAGTGAGCGATTTCCGATTCGGCGAATCCGCCGCAGAATGGAGCACCATCGCCGACCAGAATCAGTCGACGATCGTCATGATCGCTCTGTCGCAAGGTCCCCAGTCCCTCGATCACCGCTGGCGCCAGGCAGGTCGCACCATGAGGCTGGATTTGCAGGATCCAGTTGGCGGCGGCGGCCTTGCGCGTAGGGCTCGCCTCGTCGCAGCGCATGTCGAATGGGATCATGTTGCTGCTGAAGGCGATGGCGCCGAAGTCACTGTGACTACTGAGTGAATTGACTGCGCCGATGAACTCATCTTTCAAGGTGTCGATACGGCCACCCGAGGCCATGCTTCCCGACACATCGAGAACCCAGAAAAAGGCATCTCCATCGAAACTCTGACCGAAGAACAAAACGTTGTCGGGGAGGGGATCATCCGAATCATCATCGCGGTCGGAGCCACCGCCAGCAGGCAGGTCGAGGGGGCGACGGGAACCGTCAGCGCTGGCATCGGTGATCTGTGGGTAGAACGCCACCAGCAGCAGTAACAGCATCGCAAGGCTCTTCATCCGCGGCTCGGTGAGGGAATCGCCTTGTTTGGTCGAGCGATTCTTGTGGTGGGTGTAGTTCTGGGTCATCACAACCTCGCTTTCAGATCTCCCCGATCAAAAGTACGGGGGTTCGATCTCTACAGAGGTCATCCGCAAATCGGCGGAAGTAGGACACTCACCTGTCATTTTTTCCTGCTGAGAAACCCCACGGCGGGGTGGAATTGCCCGATAACCACCGAATCTTCGGTGTATTCAGCAATTCAGCGATGTCAGGTAAGTTCGCCGGATGGCGCTCTCAGCGTTCGACGCGTTGCATCAGAGCCGCGTAGCCACCGTCTCCACCGAGGTCTCCCGGCAGCATATCGATCTCCTCGATCAGTCTCAACTCGGTGTTCTGTTCGAGGGTTCTGCGGATCACATCCTGGTTCTCCTGGGGTTCGACCGAGCAGGTGCTGTAGAGCAGGTGACCTCCCATGGCGAGGTGTCGGATCGCCGCACGCAGCAGCGCCAGTTGCTGTTGCTCCAGATCGCTGACCACTTCTGGTGAGAAGCGCCAGCGTGCCTCGTGGCGACGATTGAGGACCCCGCTGTTGGAGCAGGGGGCATCGACCAGCACCTGGTCGAAGGACTCGTCGATACGCAATCGACTCGAATCTCGGTCCACCTCCATCAGGTGGATGGGACAGCAGTCATGCAGTTGCAGCCGCTGCAAGTTCTCGGCGATACGGCGCAACTTCTGCTCTGACAGGTCGCAGGCGAGGACGCGCGAGATGCCGCCGCGATCGAGCAGGGTCGCGAGCTTTCCACCAGGTGCGGCACACATGTCGAGCAGCCGAGCCCCCTCTCGCTTCGGCATGCGCAAGGCGAGGCGGCGAGCGGTCAGGTCTTGTACCCAGAAATCGCCACTGACGAAGCCGGGAATCTTCTCGACTCTCGTGCCTCGTTTCACATCGAGGGTTTGCGGGGCACCCTGGGCCGCCTTGGCATGGATCCCCGCCTTCTTCATGACGCGAATCTGGTGATCGAGTTCGCGCCCTTGCTTGAGCACGATGAACAGGGGTGGTGTCTCGTTGTTGCGAGTCAGTAACTGGCGCACCTTCTCTTCAGGGTAGCGATCGAGCCAGCGGCGAATCAATTCGGGCGGGTGGCTCGACTGGATGCTCCAGCGCTGGATCCGCCCCGATTTTCCTCGCTGGAGACGTAGCCCCTGGATTCGTGCCCAGCCGGCCGGAACACGCACCGCATCGGTCGGATCATCGAGATCCTCGTCCACATCCTCGACCGCCTCGCAGAGCGAGCGAAGTACCGCATTGATGTATCCAGAATCGCGCGCCGCTTGCTTCGGGTCCTCGATCAACTCTCTCCAGCCATCGACCGATTCCGCCACCGCAGCATGGGCAGGAGTGCGAAGCCAGACTCGCTGATAGGTACCGACTGCGATCGCCGATCGAACCGTCCGCACGGCCTCGAGGAAGGGTCGATCCATGAACAGATCGGCGATGAAGCGAACGCTGCCGCGCAGTCGCACTCCGCCGTAGCACAACTCTGAAAGAAATCCCCGATCGGATGGGGACAGGCTGCAGGCATCGAGATACTCCCCCAGCAGCTGGTCCATCGGAGTATGGGAAGCTTGCTCCCACAGGGTCAACAGGTGGATCGCCGCTCCCCGGGTCGACAGCTCTGCACCATTGCTCGCGCGCCGGATCACCGGGTAGGGATAGGGAGGCTCCTGCTCGGGAAGATCGAGATCCTCGACATCTTCATCTCCAGCATCGGGCGGGTGACGATCCTCGGTGGTTCGAGGAGGGCGATCGATGTTCATCGGCTATCTTCTCCCTCGAACCGGTCTCCGGCTTGAAAAGGCATCCCCAGTTGTAGCTGTTGCACGGTCATCGAGTTCTTGCCGATCCGCTGTAATCGTTCGATGGCGATGGCGCCCTGGCCGCAAGCGACGACGATCTGATGATTGGAAACTTCCAGCACAGTACCTGGGATGGCGCCTGGCATCCCGTCGATCTGACGGACCTGATCGAGGATCAACTCATCACGCTGGCCCCCGGCGCAGTGGCGAAGCACCGTGGAACGGGTTCTGGGCCATGGTTTGAGCGCTCTGACCTGACGATCGACAAAGCTCGCCGGTCCGTCCCAGCGAGCCCATCCTTCCGATTTTTCGACCTTCGGGGCGAGGGTGATCCCCTCTTCGGGCTGTTGTGTCTGCGGTGCATCGCCACGCTCCAGCGCTTCGAGATGTTGTTCGAGCAGTTCTGCAGCCAGCAGGGCGAGGTGTGCTTCCGCCTCCTCGGCGGTCACCTCGGTCGGTGCGGTCCACGATCGAGAGCCGACCATCGGTCCGGCATCGAGTGCTGCCACCATCCGGTACAGCGTCACTCCGAGCTGTTCATCTCCGGCCAGCAGTGCCCGCACCACTGGTGCGGCGCCACGCCAGCGTGGCAGCAAAGAGCCGTGCAGATTGAAGCAACCATGTTGCGGGCCCTCGAGAAATCGTGAGCCGAGGATCAGCCGGATATCGGCGGTGATGATCAGTTGTGCTGCGCTCTGCTCGAGGATCTCGCGACCGGCTTTTCCGCGCAGTCGCTGACACTCGAAAACCTCGAGACCGAGCGATTGCGCTTCCGCCTTGATGGGGCTGGGTCGCAGGGTGCGCTTGCGGCCATGGTGTGCGTCTGGAACGGTGGCGACCTGCAGATCGGTTCGCAGTGAATGGAGCTTCCGCAGTGCGGGGATTCCGAAGGGCCCGGAGCCGAGGAACAGGATGCGCATGGTGCTAGGTTTCTTCACGTATTCGGACCAGCAGCGGATTCTCAGGGGCGCCCTGTTCCAGGCGTAACTGGTGCAACCGGGCCAATTCCAGGATCGCCAGCAAGGTGCTGACGGCACCGGAGATTCCACGATGGTGGGGAAACAACTGGTCGAAGGGCAGTGCCGTGGATGGGTCGCTGCGAAGTCGCTCGAGGACCTCGGTCATCGCCTGTTCGATGGGGATCTCTTCCGCCGAGATGACGGTGAAGGCGGAACGCTCATGGAGCAGATCGAGCACTCGCTGAAATGCCGAGGCGAGATCGAGAGAAGATGTTTCCGACAGGTCGAGGGTGCCGGGGGGTGGCGGGGGCATCTCGTCTTGGAGGCGTTCATATCCGAGCGAGCGCAGTCGGTGTGCTTCCTCCAGCAGTTGAGCTCGCTCCTTGAAGTCGCGGTACTCGAGCAATTGTTCGACCAAACTCTGGCGCGGGTCGTCCAGCTCCTCTTCGAGCAGTTCATCTTCCTCTTCGATCAACTCCGGAGACAGCATGCGACATTTGATCTCGACCAGCCGAGCACCCATCACCAGGTAATCTCCCGCCAGGCGTAGATCGAGGGTCCCCTGCTGCTGAGCCCCTGTGACATGGGCGAGGAATTGTTCGAGTACCTGTGCCACCGGAATGTCGAGGATGTCGATCTCGTTCTTGTGGATCAGGTAGAGCAGTAGTTCGAGAGGCCCGGAGTATTCCTCGAGCGCGGTGCAGAATCCGTCCTCCCACCGCTGGAGCGTGGATGGAGTCGATGGAACCCCGTTCTCGGAGCCGGCGTCAAGGTTGGCGGGGGCCGACGCCGGACTCTCGGAGCCGTCGTTGGGTTGTGGTGGATCGCCGGTCAACTGGGTCACTATTCGCTCTCCTGGGTCCCGAGGAGTGCTCCCCCAGTGGGAGCAGTGCTCAACAGGATAGCAGAAGGGCGTGGTCGGTGTTCGTGAAGGTCGGAATTACCCTTGCGCACGGGGATGGGTCCGGGAGACTGAAGGGCGATGAAACCCACAACCCCCCCACCACCAGGAGAACATCCGCCACGGCTGCTGGTGCTCGATGTCGACGGAGTTTTGACCGACAACCGTCTCTCCATCTGCGAGGAGGGTCAGCAGGCGATGAACTTCCACGTGCCGGATGGAGCCGGGATCCGCTGGCTGATCGAACACGGCATCCAGGTCGCCTGGATCTCCGGCCGCAACTCCAAGGTCACCGCAATGCGTGGCGCCGAACTGGGCGTCTCCGAGGTTCACGGCGGAATCCGCGACAAAGCCCGCTGCTTGCAGCAACTGCTGGATCGCCTGTCGATCGGTGCCAGCGATGCGGTTTATGTCGGAGATGATCTGATCGACTTGCCCCCGATGGCGCTGGTCGGGGTCTCGGTGGCGGTCGCCGATGCGCATCCGGTGGTGCAAGAGGCGGCCTGCTGGGTGACCGGACGAGCCGGCGGCCAGGGAGCGGTACGTGAGGTCTGCGAGTGGATCCTCGAGGCTCACGGGGTCTGGGAAGAGCTGGTGAATCGTCAGCTGACGGGGGATACACCTTGAGACGCTTCACCTTTTTTCTCGGGGTGTTCTCGGTCGGCCTGGTGGTGTTCCTGCTCCTCACCGGCCAGTTTCAGGGGACAGAGGAAACGTTCGAGAATATCGAGACCGAGCCGCCGCTCGATGCCACCGAACAGAATCATGTGGTCCTCCCCTTCTACGATTACTCGCTGGGTCGGCTGCGATTCACTCTGCGCGGACTGGTCGACCTGAGTTCAGGGCTGGTGCTGTCTCCGGGCAACCTGATGAATCAGAGCGACCTGCTCGATGCGTCGATCGAGATGCCGGTCTACGCCGCAGGGCGAACCGAGCCGATCGACAAGATCATGTTCGAGGCGCAAAGGGTGACCTATCCCGGCGGCGAGGAGGCGCAAGTGGTCGGAGACCTGCGAGTCATCGGTGCCGGCGGATCACCGGAGATGCGAACCCGTGACATGGTGATCCGTTGGGCGGATGGTGAGGATATCCGCATCGAGGGGCACTCTCCGGTGCAGGTCACTTGGCCCGAATTGAAGCTATATGGTTCCTCGGGTATGCATGGCTCGATCGGTTCCGGTTCTGGTCTGAATAGTCTGAGTTTCTCGCCGCCTCTCATCATCGCCATGAAAGGCATGGTGAACGAGGATGGGGTCGTTACCGAGCAGGGCCTCGATGGAGCGCCGGGGCGGCAAATTCGAGTCCTTTGCAACGGCCCAACGACCCTCAAGGGGGCCGAGAACTGGGTTCGATTTGACGGTGGAGTGCAGGTGTTCGAAGCCCAACCTGACGACCCGATCGTGCCCCACCAGGCTGCTCCCCCGCGGCACATTTTCGCCGATTACCTCGATCTTCATCTCGAGCCCACCACCCGACGGTTGGTGCGAATCCAGGGGAGTCGTCGCGAGAATCCGATCACCATCTACCTGGGGGGCGGAGTACGAGTCGAGGGAAATCAACTGCACTGGCAAAACGGCGAGGCGCGGGTGCGACTCTCGCAAGGGGTGTTGATCCACAGTGATCTGGGCACCTTCGAGGCGCAAGAAGCGACGGTCCTGACCCAGGAGGGGCGCTGTATCATCAGCGGCGGAGTCAGCGGAAAGATGGTCGGCCAGGCGATCACCACGGGTTCCGCTGAATCGCAGAATGAGGCGCTGTGGCAGATCACTGCCGAGGACGCGGAGTTTCAGTTCGAAGATGGCCAGTTGCTCACCCTGACCGCCCGGGCGGCACCGGGGCAAGTGGTGGTGATCGAGGAGCAACACCCCGAGGGAGCGAGAATCGAGGGAGAAGAGCTTCGTTGGCTCGCCATCGATCAACAGATCGAGGTTTTCTCGACCGCCGATCAGCGGGCGCTCTTCAGCGCAGGGAATAACCGTATCGAGGCAAAATCGGCGGCACTCTCCATCGGCAAACCAAGGCTGGTCTTCGCTGGAGGGGTCCAGGCTCAACTGGTCGAATTGCCGACCGGTCCCACCAGTACGGTGCCGAAGTGGCTCGGGGAGAATCCCAGCTGCGTGGTCGAAGCGGACCAGCTGACGTTGCAATGGGATGCCCAACAGCGGCTCAAGCAACTCGATGCGGTGGCCGGTGAAGAGCCGCTGAGTTTGCAGATCCAGGGTACCGAATCGCTGCGTCTCCACGGCTCTCAGTTGCAGTGGCGAGGCATCGATGGAGTGGTGCGGATCGAGGGGGAAGGTCGTCAGCAGATCCTCCTTGGCGACCGCGCCGAACTGACCGCCGATCGTCTGCGTCTCTCGCTGGCCGAGAGCCAGGCCAGCGGCGAAGGAACGGTCGAGGCGAGGATTGGCCCTTCCGCAGCGACCGGGTCAGCCAGCCAGGTGATGATTGGTTGTGACGAGGTGGTGGTTTCGTTGGCGACAGATGGAATGCCAGATGGCAGCGCTGAAGGAGCCACAGAGATCTCACCGGGCAGCGTCATCGCAGTGCGGGCTCTGGGTCATGATGGTCGCAAGGTCGAGATCGATGACGGCACCATCCTGGCCCGCTGTGAGGAGTTGCTATGGGATGCCGTCAATCAACGTTACCGATTCCAGGGTAAAGGGTTACAGCAAGTTGAGGTGGCTGGCGAGGAGCGGAATCCAGACATCATCGAGGCGCAGTTGATCACCCTGGATCCGGTTGCAGCGACCGCCCAGTTACAGGGCCAGGCGACAGCCCGGGTGTACCTTGGAAATGCCTCCGCAGGAGAGGCGGTCGAGACTGACCGGAAACTGGCCTGGAATCTCTCTGCCGAGCGGATCGATGCAAAACTCGATCTGAGTGGAGAGCAGATTCGACTGGTCGATGTCGAGGCCAGCAACTCGGTTCAACTGCAACAGCCGCAGGGCTCGATCGAGTTTCGTGGACAGCACTGTCACTGGGACCAACTCCATCAGCGACTGGTACTCTCGTCGCAGGATGGGCAGGGATTGCAGACCTTCGTTCGTGGTACCGATCCTCAGGATGAAGTGGTCGCCAGAGAAGTGGTGATGGTGCGTTCGACGGTGCCGGGCAAGGACTCCCCGGAGCGGCTCGAGGTGTTGCTCTCCTCGGTTCTGAGTGCGACCTTCCAGCTCGATCCTGCCGCCGACAAAGAGGTGGGACAGTTCCAGCTGAGAACCGATGAAATGTTACTGGTATTGAGGGAGCCACTGGAAGGGGGGTCGATCCGCCCCCACGAGGTGCTCGCCTGGGGCTCGACCGATCTGCGAGGAGGTCCCTATCGGATCCTGGCGGAGCGTGCCCGAGTACTGCTGAGGAACCGTAGCGTCGAACTGGAAGGCGGGGAGCGTCAGCCGGTTCAGGTGTTGCGAGACGGCACTTCCGATCTCCCCCCCTCGCGCTCGGTCAAGTTGACCTGGGGCTCTCGAGGCTACCGGGTCGAGAGTTTGCCGCGGGGCGGCGGCTGGTCGATCGGTGATATCGATTCTGCTCTCGAGCGAATGGACCGCAAGGATCACCGGCCCTGATCGGCGCTGGCACTCCCTGGTCGATTGCTTCCGGCTTCCAGTTGTGATGAGTTGTCCATCGGCCGTATCATGTCGAGTCGCAGATGTTTCACCTCGTCGAAAGGGCGCCCGATGCTGAGATCCAACAGATGGTGGTTGTGGCTGACTCTCGTGCTTCTGGCCCTGTCGGCCGGTTGCACCCGGGTCGACAAGCGAATTGATCCCGAATACGACATCGGGGATGCGCAGTTGTTGGTGATTCCATTCCAGCAGAAGTCGAAAGCTCCGTCGGTGTTGCGTTGGCATTACGAATCGGTCGCGGGGACCACCCTCGCCCGGGCGATTCGCATGCAACTTCCGTCGGCCTGTGATGGGGTCTATCTGGTTCCTGAT